>CAYRPZ010000006.1:0-47056 GCA_964426275.1 uncultured Ruminococcus sp.
ATTCATACTTTTTAGTCGTTTAAAACAAATTTATGACAATTTTCAGAGTATATTGCTACACCTTGCCTTTCAAATATTACAAAATGTTCACACATTCATCAAAATTAGATGTTATAATAATATACATGGTTGCAGTGAAATATTGCTTTCTGTAGATTAAAAAATTATAAAGATGCTATTTCTAAAATGTAATGAACATAATGAATCCGTTTCATATGTTCAGACAATGGAGGATTGATTAAAAATGAAGAATTTTCTTAAAAAGTCTTTCGCACTTGCTCTTATGTGCGTAGTGACAGCAGCAGGTCCGGGACTCAATATACTGACAGCAGACGCTACAACAGGTGAATATAAATCCTGGAAACAGGGCGACTCAAGATGGGGAAGCATTTATCTTGGTTCAAGCGGACAGACTCTTTCAAGAATAGGCTGTGCTGTAACTTCAGTTGCAATACTTATGGTGCATTCAGGAAGTATGTCTGATGAAAGCTTTGACCCCGGAAAGCTTTGCAATTATCTCAGTTCAAATGGTGGCTTTGACGGCTATGGAAATATAAAATGGGCTGCTGCAACAGGAATGGAAAGCAGTTTTACATATCAGGGAGGCGGAACTCTCTCAGGTTCACAGTCAGCAAAAGCATCTGAAATTGCTTCATATCTCAATTCAGGATATTATGCAATAGTTTCAGTAAAATACGGCGGTCACTGGGTTGCAATAGACCATGTTGACAGCAATGGAACAGTTTATATGATAGACCCTGCAAAGGGAACAAATACAGACCTTTTCTCAGTTTATTCTGCCGCAGGTGTAGGACAGATAAGACTTTTCAAGGGTGCTAATTCATCTTCATCAAATAAAAGCAATGCATCAGTTTCAAAACCGGCGGAAACAACTACAGCTGTTACTTCATCAAAAACACCGGCTGAAACAACGGCTGCCGTTACTTCATCAAAAACACCGGCTGAAACAACAACTGCCGTTACTTCATCAAAAACACCGGCTGAAACAACAGCTGCCGTTACTTCATCAAAAACACCGGCTGAAACAACAGCTGCTGTTACTTCATCAAAAACACCGGCTGTTACTGAAACACCGGCTGAAACAACTACAGCTGTTACAACTGCTGCGGAAACTGAAAATAATCAACAGAGTACATCTTCAGAATATGAAGAAGGAAGATATACAAGTGCAGATATCCTTAATATCAGAAGCGATGCAGGCACTGAAAATAAGGTTATCGGAAAACTTCCTGCAAATACATCTGTCTTTGCATATGAAATAAAAGACAACTGGGGAAAGATTTCATATAACGGAACTGAAGGCTGGATAAGTCTTAAATATACAAATTACGGCGGAGTAGTACCATTCTACACAGCAGGTCTTTACAGCACAGTAGCAGACCTTAATCTCCGTAGCGAAGCTGATATAAATTCAAAATCACAGCTTGTAATTCCAGTAGCAACAACACTTCCTGTAACTGAAATAAAGGAAAACTGGGGAAAAGTTGAATATAATGGAACTGAAGGCTGGATTTGCATGGACTATACATCATATGACGGCGATTCACAGTCAGCAGCACAGGCTGCAAAACAGGAAGCAGAAAAAAATAATACTGACCGCACAGGTGAATATCTTACATTTGATGAAGTAAATCTCAGAAAAAATGCGGGTTCATCATATGAATCAATCTGCAAAATTCCCGGATATGTAAAGCTTAATGTAACCGAAGTAACAGATGATAACTGGGGTAAAGTATCATTTAAGGGCAAAGAAGGCTGGATATGCCTTAACTATGCAAAATTATGCGGTGAATCGGTAATTACAGGAGATATAAATGGTGATGGCTTTATAACAATCAATGATGTAATTCTTCTCAGACAGGAAATTATCAATAACAGACAGTTTACATCTGCTGAAATTACCATTTCGGATATAAACAAAGACGGCTCCGTTGATGAAACTGACGTTGAGCTTATTGAAAAGCAGATTGGCTGATAACCGATATTTTACAGTAAAATATATACAAAGCTGTTCTTTTTTAACCGAAAGAACAGCTTTTATTTTATAAATTTTACATAAACATTTATTCACTGCTTTACAAGTTATTTTTTTTATGATATAGTATTAAAGTGTATTCAGAATTTTTAAGGAGGAATTTTGTTATGAACTGGACAGAAGTTAATATTATGACTTCAACATTTGGTATTGAACCGCTTACAGCCTGCCTTATGGATATAGGCATAAAGGGATTTGTTATAAAGGACGCTGAAGATTTCAATGAATTTCTTGAAAATAAAGAGGGAAAATGGGATTACATTGATGAAGATTTAATGGGACTTTCAGAATGTGAAACTTGTGTTACAGTATATATACCTGAAAATGCTCAGGGAGCTGAAATGTTCTCATCACTTAAAAGCCTTGTAAAAACATTAAAGGAAAACGATACAGAAAATCAAATGGGAAGACTTGTTATTGAAAGTGACAGCGTAAGGGAGGAGGACTGGGCAAATAACTGGAAACAGTATTTCAAGCCTCTTAAAGTGGGAAAAAATCTGCTTATCAAGCCGTCATGGGAAAAATACAATGAAAACGATGGAAGAATTATTCTCGAAATAGATCCTGCATCAAGCTTTGGAACAGGTCAGCATAATACTACAAGATTATGTCTTGAACTTATGGAAAATGTTCTTAAAAATAATGACAGAATACTTGATATGGGATGTGGAAGCGGTATTCTTTCAATAGGAGCAATTCTTCTTGGTGCTGAAAATGCGGTTGCTGTTGATATTGAGGAAAATTCCGTAAAAACGGCAGTTGAAAATGCTGAAAAGAATAATATAGGAAAAGATAAATATGCAGCATACTGCGGAAATATAATAACAGATGAGGAACTTATAAATAAAATCGGCTGTGGATATGATATAATAACTGCAAATATTGTTGCAGATGTACTTATAGCAATGAGTGGAATTTTTATGAGATTTATCCGCAAAGGCGGTACACTTATAATTTCAGGAATAATAATTGAGAGAAAAGATGAAGTTATTGAGTCAATCAAAAATGCAGGATTTACAATGAATGAAATTAAAGAATCAGACGGCTGGTGTGCTGTATCATTTACAGCATAAAAATATATAATAAAAGGTGGATTATATGGCTGGAACAAAACAGGATTACGGCAATGAAAGCATAACTATGCTCAAAGGGGCTGATAAGGTAAGAAAACGTCCGGCAGTTATATTCGGCTCAGACGGTCTTGATGGCTGTGAACACTCAGTTTTTGAAATTATCTCAAATTCCATTGATGAAGCACGAGCAGGCTATGGAAAAAAGATAGTCATTACAAAATACAACGACGATACTATTGAAGTTGAAGATTTCGGCAGAGGCTGTCCTGTGGATTACAACAAAGGCGAAAACAGATATAACTGGGAATTGGTATACTGTGAATTATATGCAGGCGGAAAATATGACAATTCAGCGGATACTTATGAATTTTCACTTGGACTTAATGGTCTTGGACTTTGTGCAACACAGTTTTCATCTGAATTTATGGACGTTGAAGTATATCGTGACGGATATAAATACAATCTTCATTTTGAAAAGGGAGAAAATATCGGAGGACTTTCAAAAGAACCAGTAAATTCAAAGAAAACAGGCACAAGAACACGCTGGAAAGCAGACCTTGATGTATTTACAGATATAAATATTCCTGATGATTTTTTCAGGGATATACTCAAGCGTCAGGCAGTAGTAAATCCAGATTTGCTTTTTATACTTAAAATTCAGGACGAAAATGGAAAATTTACAGAAGAAGAATTTATCTATTCAAACGGTATAGTTGACTATGTAAATGAAATTGCAGACGGTCAGAATATAACATCTGTACAGAACTGGAGTTGTGAAAAAGTAGGCCGTGACAGAGAGGACAGAAACGATTACAAGGTAAAAATATCTGTTGCACTTACTTTTTCAAATAAAATAAAACAACTTGAATATTATCATAATTCCAGTTTTCTTGAATATGGTGGTTCACCTGAAAAGGCTGTAAGACAAGCATTTGTATCACAGATTGACAATTATCTTAAACAGAATGGAAAATATCTCAAGAATGAAGCCAAAATAACATTCACGGATATTGAGGATTGTCTTATATTTGTATCATCATCATTCTCAACGCAGACATCATATGAAAATCAGACCAAAAAGGCTATAAACAATAAGTTTATCTATGAAGCGATGACAGAATTTTTAAAGCATAATTTAGAGGTTTATTTTATTGAAAATCCTGATGAAGCAGTAAAGATTTCAGAACAGGTTCTTATCAATAAGAGAAGCCGTGAAAATGCTGAAAAAACACGTCTTAATATAAAGAAAAGACTTGCCGGAACGATAGACCTTTCAAATATGGTTCAGAAATTTGTTGACTGCCGTACAAAAGATATCTCAAGACGTGAACTTTATATAGTGGAAGGAGATTCTGCCCTTGGCTCTGTAAAACTTGCAAGAGAAGCTGAATTTCAGGCAGTAATACCTGTAAGAGGAAAAATACTCAACTGTCTTAAAGCTGATTATGACAAAATATTCAAGAATGATATCATAACAGATATAATAAAAGTTCTTGGCTGTGGAGTTGAAGTCAAATCGAAAGCCAACAAGGAGCTTTCATCATTCAGCCTTGACACATTCAAATGGAATAAGGTTATAATATGCACAGATGCCGATGTAGATGGATTTCAGATAAGAACACTTATTCTCACGATGCTTTACAGGCTTACTCCCACACTTATTGATGAAGGATATGTATATATTGCGGAATCGCCTCTTTTTGAAATAACGACAAAGAAAAAGACATATTTTGCATATACCGAAAAAGAAAAAACCGATATACTAAAAAAAATCGGCAATGAAAAATATACGCTCCAGCGTTCAAAAGGTCTTGGTGAGAATGAACCTGAGATGATGTCGCTTACAACAATGAATCCTGATACAAGAAGGCTTATAAAGATAAATACAGATGATGTTGAAAAAACGGTTCAGATGTTTGACCTGCTTCTCGGCGATAATCTTCAGGGAAGAAAGGATTTTATAGCTGAATTTGGAAATGACTATCTCGAAATGGCAGATATAAGTTAAAAAATCCCTGTGTATAAAAAGCTTATACACAGGGATTTTATATTTCCATATGCCTATAAAATCAGAACGCAATCCATTCCCCGCTTAGAAATGGAATTTTCTTGCTGAAAAATGATAAAATCCAACTATTTATAACCTTTACAGCAATTTAATAATATCCATAATACAAAATACAACACAAATTATAAGCAGAACAATATAAAAAATACCTGATTTTTTGTTATTTTTTTCAAAAAACATTTTTATGTTCATAATATTGCTTGCTGACAGAATAAGCCATATAATAGCAGATGTTATATCATGAGGAGTAACATTCATAATATTAAGCACTACAAGAACAAGTGCTGACAGTGAAAGAATGCCCATAATTACAGCCTGTACCATAAAACAAATCCTCCCTTCAATCAATTTCATTTACGTCTTGACTTTACACTTTGCTTGTTACCCTTTTCATCAACAATATAGCAGTTATCAAGCTGACCTGTAAGATTACGCACTACACCTGCACGATATTCATCTCTTAGTTTTTTCTGTTCTTTTTTTTCATCATCTGTAAGACCTGATGATTTGGATTTTCTTGCCAGTTCATTTATACGGTCAATTTTTTTCTGTTCCATAAAATCAAAATTCCCCTTATCACCTTTATAATAAATATTATATCACAGCGGTTTATAAAAATCAATCTGTTATTGCAACAGTAAGTATTCCTCTGCCGTCTGTTGCTATGTAAAGATTTTTACTGTCTGATGAAATAGAAACAGCTTTTTTTCCGAACTGTTTCTGGGCATCGCTGACCAAACACCATGTTTTTCCGTTATCCTCCGAACTGTATATGCCATATCCACTATCTGAAACTGTTCCTGCCATAAAGATAACTGTACTGTCATCAGAAGTCCTGCTGAATGTTACACAATCAGCCTCAACACCTTCAGCCTTTTCAAAAGTCTGTCCGTAATCAGAAGAATAATATGCACCCTCACTGCCGCCGCATACCCATACACAGCCTTCATCAAAAGAAGAATATGGTTTTGAATTGGCAGGAACCTGAGAATCTGTTCTTTTAAATGAACGTCCTCCATCATTTGATATATAGAATGAACTTTCTGAAACAGCATAGAATTTCATATTGTCAGACTTGTCAGAACATACAGATGCACCTGAAGGAAGTCCTTCGCATTTATTCCATGTCTGTCCGAAATCATCTGTTATAACAGGATAAGCACCTTTATCGTCAGGAACCCATATAAATGAACTTCCGTCTGATGATATTGCAACAGTGCCATTATAATATGCCTCATATCCATCAGGAACCGCAGCCGTACTGTACCATGTTTTTCCTCCGTCATCAGTAAAAAGGACAGGTGTTGAGGAATATGTGCTGTGTTCTCCGCATCTTACTGCAATATCGGGATTATTGAATGCACAATCGATATCCACTGAACCGCTTACAGAAAATCTGTTTTCAGAAGTTACAGGCTGAAGAATATCATTCTGTACAAATCCTCCCCAGCTATCAGAAAGTGAATATATATTTCCGCCTGCTGATATAACTTTTCTTATAGAAATAACTTTAAGACCTTTATTCATATCATTTATTTCAATAGTTTTATTTGAATTCTGGGATTCATCTGAATCTTCATCATTTGCAAGGCTTTCAAGTCCGTTAGCTGAAAAAACACCTTTTTCATTTCCAAAAATAAGATTATTGCTGTCAAAAGGATTTATACAAAGTGAAGTAATCCAGCTTCCAAGTCCTGAAGACACATCATTTCCAAGCCAGCTGACTGATGAAAGACTGTAATCATAGAAATCGGAATCTCCATTGCTGAAAGAACTCCAGTTTTCGCCTGCATCATATGAAATATAAATATTGTCTTTGGGGTAATGATATCCTAAAGTTGATATGACTATCATATCAGGATTTTCATTGCTTACTGAAATTCCTCCGTAACCGCTTCCGCTTGACGAATTTTCGGGTGTTATATCCGTAAATTTGTCGCTTTGCGGATTATACGAATAAATAAATCCGATTCCGGGGTCAGGGTCAGGTGTAGCATTATTATCAAATACTATATAAAGATTGCCGTTATCTGAAAATTCAGCCTGTACAGGATAATATCCCGCCATGCCAGTATCAACAGCCTCCCATGTTATGCCTGCATTTTCAGATTTATAAATTGTATTTCCATCAACATCTGCAACTCCCGCATATATATTAAGCGTAGGATTGCCCTGTGAACCTGATGCCTTGTCGAAAGAAACCCACATAACGCCTATGTCAGCAGTATCCTGAGCAAAGTTTCCGACCGTTTCAAATGACGGAACAACAGACCATGTCCTTCCATAATTTGAAGTTTTCCAAAGACCCGCTGAACGACTTCCATAATATATTATACTGCTGTCATTCGGGTCAATTACAAGCCTTTCACCGCCTCCACGTCCTGCCGTATCTCCTCCGCAGGGGAAACTTAGTTCATATTTGTTCCATGTGTTTCCATAATCCTCGGAGCTGAATATAGCACCGTTTCCGCCTTCAAGAGTACCGCATGCCATATAAACCCTGTTAGGTTCATTGTTATCCGTGGCAATACTCTCAACACTCATATAACTGCTTTCTTCGGCAGTGAGAAAATCAGAAATGCTTATCCACTGACCGCTTTCTGCATCATATCTGAATGCACCGCTTTTTTCAGTTCTTGCATACATGAGTCCTTCCTGACTTTGATTATAAACGATTCCTGAAATATATCCCCCGCCATTAATTTCCGATATATTCCACTGATATGTTTTATCCGGCATTTCAACAACAGCGGTCTGTATTTCTGCATTATCATCAGTTTTATCCTTATTAAAAAAATTCAAATCGGACAGTTTAAAATCACATGATGAAAATGTACTTGCCATAATAAAAGACACAACAACAACAAATACTTTTTTCTTCATATTCATCTTAAAGAATACCTCCTGACTATATTCTACACTACAATAATAATATACGAAAATCCGTAAATAGTCAACTGTTTTATAAAAACATACTGCTTTTTTTCTTAAATAATACAAATATATGTATTTATTTTTCATTGTAAGATTATAAAATTTATGATATAATTTTAATATAATAATATTAAAATGACATTTAAGGAGAACATATGAAAAAAGCACTTAAAATTGTAATGCTTCCTATTTCACTTCTGATAATAGTTATATCTTCTATAATATTTATGCTTTACAACGGCATAATATGGCTTAATGACCCCAGTGAAAGCTCTTATCCCGTAAGAGGAGTTGATGTTTCTCATTATCAGAATGAAATTGACTGGGAAATTCTTGCCTCACAAAATATTGACTTTGCATTTATAAAGGCTACTGAAGGAAGCAGTACAATTGACGAAAAATTTGAATATAACTGGACTGAAGCAAATAAAACACATTTATATGTAGGTGCTTATCATTTTTTTAGTTTTGACAGTTCCGGAATTACACAGGCAGAAAATTTTATTAATACTGTACCGATTACTGAAAATATGCTTCCTCCTGTCATAGACCTTGAATTTTATGGCGATAAATTCTCAAACCCGCCCGAAAGAGAAGATGTTGATAAAATTCTGGGTGATATGATTGAAAAACTTACTGAACATTATGGAATGTCACCAATAATATATGCAACCGAAACTTCATATAAAATGTATCTTTATAAGGGATATGAGGATAATCCGATTTGGATAAGAAATATAATACAGCCTCCGTCATTTCCCGAAGATGATGAAAGGAAATGGACTTTCTGGCAATATTCAAACCGTCAGAAACTTAAAGGATACAATGGTGAGGAAAAATTTATTGATATGAATGTGTTCAACGGTTCTGAGGAGGATTTCAGGAATTTATTCAGTCTTTCGTAAATTTAAAAACCGATTGACAATTATATGATGTTATGATAAAATTAAGTTTATAAAAGAATTTATTCTTTTTGGAGGTGACCGTTTATTTATCCGTTAAAGTTAAAGCCTGTATTCAAGGATTATATATGGGGCGGCAATAAACTTCATGAGAATTTTAATCTTAAAAGCGGATTTGAAAAGACAGCTGAAGCATGGCTTTTATCATGTCATGAAGATGGTATGTGCTTTATAGAAAATAAACCATTTGAAAATACCCCGCTTATCGATTTTATAAATGAAAATCCATGGACAGCAGGATATAAATATGACGGTAACTTTCCGCTTATTATAAAACTAATTGATGCACAGGACAACCTTTCCGTTCAGGTTCACCCAACCGGCAAAAACTGTAAAAATGAAATGTGGTATATTCTTGACTGTGATGAGGATTCATATATTCTGTACGGACTTAAAGAAGATATTTCAAAACAGGATTTTAAAAACCATATAATAAACGGCACTGTCACTGACCTTATGAATAAAGTTCCCGTTCATAAAGGAGATGTATTCTATATAAAAGCAGGTACTCTCCATGCAATCGGAAAAGGAATTGTCGTTGCCGAAATCCAGCAAAGTTCAAATGTAACATACAGAATATATGATTATAACCGCAGGGATAAATATGGGAACACTCGTCCCCTACATATAAATGAAGCTCTGGAGGTCATAAATTTCAATCACCAGCCTGAAATTTACCATAAAACTTATGTAAAGGATAATATCAGGCTTTTAAACAGATGTGAATATTTTTATGTTTATGAAATTACTGTAAAATCTCAGCAGATAATATGTGTTGACAAATCCTCTTTTTCAAGTGTTATAATCATTGAAGGCTTTGGAACTGTTTCAAGCTGTCCACAAAATAATACTGAACCATTCAAAGCAGGTGACAGTTTCTTTCTTGCCTCCGGCTGTGACTTTATAATCAATGGAAAGTCAAAAATTATTTTAACAACAAAAAGTCCAAATCAATATAAATTCTAAAGAAAGTGTAGGTATGAAATTATGAAACATTATATCGGAATTGACCTTGGCGGTACAAATATCGTTGCAGGTGTTGTAGATGAAAATTACAGGATTATCACAAAGGCTACAACAAAGACAAACTGTCCACGTCCTGAAAAGGAAATTGCTGCTGATATGGCAAATGTTGCACTTGAAGCTTTAAAGAAAGCCTGCCTCAGCATTGATGACATTGAGTGGATAGGAATAGGCACTCCGGGTATCGCAAACAGTGAAACAGGCATTATTGAATATTCAAATAACCTCGGATTTGAAAATACTCCTATGGTTGACTATATAAGAGAATACATTGACAAGCCTGTATTTATCGAAAATGATGCAAATGCAGCTGCATACGGTGAATTTGTTGCAGGTGCTGCAAAGGGTGCAGCCAATGCTGTATGCATTACTCTGGGAACAGGTGTAGGCGGAGGAATTGTAGTTGACGGCAAAATTTATTCAGGTTCAAATTTCGCAGGTGCTGAAATCGGTCATACTGTAATTGAAGTTGATGGTGCACAGTGTTCATGCGGAAGAAAAGGCTGTTTTGAAGCATATTCATCAGCAACAGGTCTTATCAGAATGACAAAGGAAGCTATGTATGCTGACAAGGAAAGCAAGATGTGGCAGATGACTGAGGAAAGAGGCGGAAAAGTTTCTGCAAGAACAGCATTTGACTGCATGAGAGAGGGCGACAAGTCCGCAAAGGAAGTTACTGAAAAATATATTAAGTATCTTGCTGCCGGAATTACAAATACAATTAATATTTTCCAGCCTGACATTCTCTGTATAGGCGGAGGTGTATGCAATGAAGGCGATGCACTTCTTCTCCCTGTAAAGAAACTTGTAAAGGAAGAAGTATATACAAGAAATTCTCCGAAGAATACTGAAATCGTTATTGCAAAGCTTGGTAATGATGCAGGTATTATCGGTGCCGCATTCCTTGGAAAAGCAAAATAAAATAATTATCAATTATAAAGAGGTACTTTAAAATGAACAGTGATAATCTGAAACAGGGTACTAAAAATGCCCCTCATCGTGCATTATACCATGCACTTGGTATGACAAATGAAGAAATTTCAAGACCTATGGTCGGAATTGTAAGTTCATATAATGAAATTGTTCCCGGACATATGAACATTGACAAAATTGTTAATGCTGTAAAGCTCGGAGTAGCTATGGCAGGCGGTACTCCTGTAGTATTTCCTGCAATTGCCGTATGCGACGGTATCGCAATGGGACATAAGGGTATGAAATATTCTCTTGTTACAAGAGATTTGATTGCAGATTCAACAGAAGCTATGGCTTTGGCACATGGATTTGATGCACTCGTTATGGTTCCGAACTGTGATAAGAATGTTCCAGGATTGCTCATGGCAGCTGCAAGACTTAATATCCCGACAATATTTGTAAGCGGAGGTCCTATGCTTGCAGGAAGAATTGACGGAAAGAAAACAAGCTTTTCAAGCATTTCCGAAGCCGTAGGAGAATTCAATGCAGGCAAGATTACTGCTGAAAAACTTGAGGAATATGAACATAAAACCTGCCCGACCTGCGGTTCATGTTCAGGTATGTACACCGCAAATTCAATGAACTGTCTTACAGAAGTGCTTGGCATGGCTCTTAAAGGGAACGGAACAATTCCTGCTGTTTATTCAGAAAGAATTGAACTTGCAAAGCATGCAGGCATGAAGGTTATGGAATTGCTTGAAAAAAATATACGTCCGAGAGATATAATGACTGAAGAAGCATTTATGAATGCCCTCACAGTTGATATGGCTCTTGGCTGTTCAACAAACAGTATGCTCCATCTTCCTGCAATTGCACATGAATGCGGCATTGACATCAATCTTGACATAGCAAATGAAATCAGTGAAAAAACACCTAACCTCTGCCACCTTGCACCGGCAGGACGTACATATATTGAGGAACTCAATGAGGCAGGCGGTGTATATGCTGTAATGAATGAACTCAATAAGAAAAATCTTCTCAATACTGATATCATCACTGCTACAGGAAAAACAGTCAGAGAAAATATTGAAGGCTGCATCAATACAAATCCCGATGTTATCAGACCTATCGAAAATCCATACAGCCAGACAGGCGGTATTGCTGTTCTTAAAGGAAATCTCGCCCCTGACAGATGTGTTGTAAAACGTTCAGCAGTCGCTCCTGAAATGCTTGTACATTCAGGTCCTGCAAAAGTATATGACTGTGAAGAAGATGCTCAGGAAGCTATCAACAGCGGAAAAATCGTTCCCGGAGATGTTGTTGTAATCAGATATGAAGGTCCTAAGGGAGGTCCCGGAATGAGAGAAATGCTCAACCCTACATCTGCAATTGTTGGAATGGGGCTCGGAAGTTCAGTCGCACTTATAACAGACGGACGTTTCAGCGGTGCTACAAGAGGTGCTGCCATAGGTCATGTATCACCTGAAGCTGCCGCCGGCGGTGTTATAGGCGTTGTAAAGGACGGAGATATTATAAGCATTGACATTCCTAACAACAGCATTGAACTTAAAATTTCTCAGGAAGAACTTGACAGAAGAATGGCTGAATTTGTACCTAAGACAAAAGAACTTTCCGGATATCTGAAACGCTATGCAACACTCGTTACAAGCGGTTCAAACGGTGCAATTCTCAATTGATGAAATGATAAAAATATATAATATATAAAAAACGGCAGAACGTTTAAAATGAAATGTTCTGCCGTTTAATTGTTTTATATAAAATAATTGATTTTTATGAAATACAAGATAAGCAATACAATTTTTATTTCATGTCATAATCACCGGTTTAATTTTTTTCAAAGTAAACTGTCGGAAAACTATATGATTCACCCATAACAACTGCTTTATTTATTGTTCCTGTAATTTCATTTCCATTGAAATAAAAACACATATCTATCTGAACTAAATTATCGCTGCTGCTCTTTGGAACATTCATAACTCCATCTTTAATTTCACTTGTAAAATCACGCTGTACATCAGACATCATATTAGTATCCATATAAATAGTACCATTAACATTATTTTCTTGAATACTGTTAATACTGATTGAAAAACTTTTTATTGTCAGGTTTTTATCCGTATATCCGACAGCCTTTTCATCTCCGAAATATCCGGTATATTCACCTGTAAATTTTTCATAGACAGATGATTTCAGACCAACAACACACTGGAGAATACAGAGTGCATCAGCTGAATCAATTGTACCATTTCCATCAATATCAGCAAGTTTCTGCTGTTCCTCTGAAAGAGTTTTGTTTCCTACAGTATGATTAAGTATTTCAAGGGCATCTCCGGCATCTATACTTCCGCTGTCCGTAATATCACCCATATCAGAGGCATTTACACAATATCCCGCTGACATAGCAAAAGCTATAAACGTTCCTATAATTCCGGCAGTAAATTTTTTTAATTTCATAAATAAAATCTCCTGAATTAAAATATTTTATCTGTCAGTCATTACTCAACTGTTACTGATTTTGCAAGATTTCTTGGTTTGTCAACGTCACAGCCTCTGAGCACTGATGTATAGTAAGCTATAAGCTGAAGCGGAACGGCTGTAACCATAGGTATCAGTATATCGTCTGTATCAGGAAGAAAAATTTTATAGTCAGCAACATCGTCATCAACTTCAGTGCCTTCACGACAGATTAAAGTTACTTTTGCACCTCTTGCCTTTACTTCCTTGATATTGCTCACAGTTTTTTCATATAAATATGACTGTGCAGCAATAGCAATGACGGGCATTCCGTCAGTTATAAGTGAAATTGTGCCGTGTTTGAGTTCACCTCCTGCATAAGCTTCTGAATGAATATATGAAATTTCCTTGAGTTTAAGAGAACCTTCCATGCTTAGTGCATAGTCAAGACCTCTGCCTATATAGAGCAGACTTGCCGCATTTACAAGCTGTGAAGCTATAAACTGACAGTTTTCCTTATCCTCAAGTACAGTTTCAATCTTTGAAGGTATATTGCAAAGTTCGGCAACAAGTTTTCTGCAAGTTTCCTCTGAGATAGTATTTTTTGCAAATGCAATTGAAAATGCAAAAAGATACATAACTGCAAGCTGTACAGAATAAGCCTTTGTTGAAGCAACTGATATTTCAGGACCTGCATGGGTATATATAACCATATCGGATTCTCTTGCAATTGAAGAACCCTTTACATTTACTATTGAAAGCGTTTTTGCCCCCATTTCCCTGGAAAGTTTTAGTGCGGCAAGCGTATCAGCAGTTTCACCTGACTGTGATATAAGTATTACAAGGTCATTTTTATCTATTATAGGATTTCTGTATCTGAATTCAGATGCAATATCTACTATAACAGGAACTCTTGCAAGACCTTCTATTACATATTTGCCCACCATTCCTGCGTGCATAGCAGTACCGCAGGCAACAATATAAATTCTCTGAAATCCTGCAAGCATATCATATGTTATTCCGCATTCCTCAAGATTTGGCATACCGTCTGATATTCTTGGAGCAATTGTCGTTTTTATAGCTGTTGGCTGTTCATGTATTTCCTTGAGCATAAAATGTTCATAACCGCCTTTTTCAGCGGCATCAATATCCCATGTGGCAGTCATAAGTTCTTTTTCAACTGGATTTCCATGAATATCACAGATTTTTATGCTGTCTTTTTTAAGAACAGCAATTTCATCCTGTTCAAGAAGATAATAATTCCTTGTATATTTAAGGATTGCGGGAACATCTGAAGCAATAAAATTTTCATTCTGACCGACACCGACTATCAAAGGGCTGTCTTTTCTTATAGCAAATATCCTGTCAGGAAAATCCCTGAAAAGAATACCCATAGCATAAGAACCTTCAACTTCATTTACAACTTTTGAAATTGTTCCGATAGGGTCGCCGTCATAATAATAATCAAGAAGTTTTGCAACAGTTTCTGTATCAGTCTGACTTTCAAATCCGTATCCCTCACTCATAAGAAAATCTTTAAGCTGTTTATAATTTTCAATTATTCCATTATGCACTATAGTAATTCTCTTGTTTCCGTGCGGATGTGAATTTATATCAGACGGTTCACCGTGAGTAGCCCATCTTGTATGACCTATACCGCAATTTCCGACAGGTTTTCCATCTTTGTTCATTTTTTCTATAAGGTCTGTAAGTCTGCCCTTTGATTTTTCAACAACTATTTTATTTTTCTGAAATACAGCAATTCCTGATGAATCGTATCCTCTATACTCAAGCTTACTGAGAGCATCTATAAGAACATCTGTACAATCCCTGTCACCTGCATAACCAACTATTCCACACATATCAAATTTATCCTCCTGTATCAAATAACCGACAGAACAGATTCTTTAATTATAATGAAAAACTGTTCTGCCGGAAATAACGCTTATAATTACTTTGTTCCGAAAATTCTGTCACCTGCATCGCCAAGACCGGGAATTATATATTTATCCTCATTAAGTCCGCTGTCAACAGCACCGCAGTATATTTCAACATCAGGGTGGGCAGCTTCAACAGCTTCAAGACCTTCAGGAGATGCAATAATACACATTGCTTTTATATCTTTACAGCCTTTTTCCTTGAGTTCATTTATTGCCATATTAAGAGAACCGCCTGTTGCAAGCATTGTATCAACAATAATTGCATGACGTTCAGCAATATCTTCAGGCAGTTTTGAATAATATTTTACAGATTCATGTGTATTGTCGTCCCTGAATGTGCCGATATGACCTATTTTAGCAGCAGGAACAAGCTTTATTGCACCATTTGCCATTTCAAGACCTGCTCTGAGTATTGGAATAAATGCAAGCTTTCTTCCTGAGATAATATTTGTTTTTGCAACTGCAAGAGGTGTTTCAATTTCAACTTCTTTAAGCGGCAAATCCCTTGTAGCTTCATAGCACATAAGCATAGCAGTTTCTGAAACGAGTTCCCTGAATTCTTTTGCACCTGTGTTTTTATCTCTCATAAGTGAAATTTTATGCTGAATGAGAGGATGTTCAATTAAATGTAAGTTAGACATAATATCTTACCTCCGTTTTTATAAAATTTAATTTAATAATTACTGACTTTTTTCAATATCTGTTATAAGGTCAAGTCTTTTCTGATGACGTCCGCCTTCATATTCTGTTGAAAGGAATATATCAACAAGCTCTGCGGCAATTCCTGCACCAAGAGTTCTTGCACCCATACAAAGCACATTTGAATCATTGTGCAGTCTTGTATATTTTGCAGAGAAATGCTCTGAACACAAAGATGCTCTTATACCTTTGAATTTATTTGCTGCAATCGACATTCCGACACCTGTTCCGCAAATAAGTATACCCTTTTCACAAGAACCGCTTAAAACTTCTTCACATACAGACTTTGCGATTACAGGATAATCACATGAACTTCCGTCACAGCCACAGTCTTTCACTTCTATATTCTGTTCTTTAAGATGAGCGATTATCTCATTTTTAAGCTGAAAGCCTGCATGGTCACAACCAATAGCTATCATAAAAATTTTCTCCAATCTATAAGTTACCGCTGATTTTTTCAGCATAAACTTAATTTATAAATTACTTTAAGTATAACCTTTTACATTCAATTTGTCAAGAAAAACAGCATAAAATATTGACTTTTTATATAAAACCAATAAAACAGGCTGTTTATTCAAACACTGTAAATATATAACAGGATTATAAACCCGACTTTGCTTTTAAATCCTTTTCTGCTTTAACCGGCTGTAAATATGAGGCTTCAAGCATTTCGGGAGATACAGTTTGTTTGCTGAGGGAAGAAATGCAAAGACTTCCTGCAATCTGATATCTTAAAAGAGGAGGGGCAAGACTTATATTTTCATTTTCATATTCTTTGCAGAAGTCCTCTGCTCCGTCACCTGTCACAATTATCTTTCCGCTGTTTTTTTCAAGTTCGTTATATAAATCCTTCCTGCTTATAATCCTGTCATTGCAAAGCCTTGAAATTTTATTCCCGTCACATCTGAAAACCGCATTATATACAAGGTCAAGACGTGCTTTCATCACAGGACATATAATTCCTTCAAATCCAAGAAGATTATATGCAAGACTTTCAAGAGTTGATACGCCGCAGCATTTAATTCCGAGAGCATATGTCATAGCTTTTACGCCTGCAATTCCTATACGAAGACCCGTATATGACCCCGGTCCTGCGGATACTGCAATTATATCAACATCTGAAAGAGTTTTGCCACAGTCCTCAATAAGCCTTTTACAGAACGGCATTATCACCTGTGAATGTGTAAGATTTGTAAAAACAGTATTCTGTCCGATTATGAACTCATCTTCAGAAAGTGCGACAGATGCAGTTTTTCCTGAAGTATCAATCCCTAAAATCAGCAAATCTTTCATCTCCTCTTACTGTTATCTTTCTTTCATTTTCACCAAGATATTCAATCTCAATGACAATCACTGAATCGGGAAGAAGTTTTTCTATATTTTCTGACCATTCCACTGCAAACACACTTTCATCAAGCGGATAGTCATAAAATCCTGTAGTTTCAAGGTCATCTGAATTTTCAATACGATACATATCAAAATGAAAAAGAGTTATTTTGCCTCTGTATTCATTGACAAGAGAAAAGGTTGGTGACAGAACCTCATCTTCAAGATCGAGTCCCTGTGCAAGACCTCTTGTAAATGTAGTTTTTCCTGCACCCATTCCGCCCTTATAAGCAACTATATCACCGCATTTAAGCAGAGAACCGATTTTCTTTGCATATTCAATCGTTTCTTCTGCTGAATGTGAAATAATCATAAAATTATGCAGTCCTTTCTGCCGGAATTAAAACAAACCGCTTATATTTCCTTTTCCGTCACAGTCAATGCGAAGTGCAGCAGGAGATTTGGGAAGTCCCGGCATTGTCATAATATTTCCTGTATATACAACAACAAATCCTGCTCCGGCTGATATTTTTACATCACGGACTGTAATTTTAAAGTTTTCAGGTTTTCCAAGTTTTGATGCATCATCAGAAAGTGAATACTGAGTTTTTGCAATACATACGGGAGTATCTGTAAATCCGAGCTTTTCAATTTCATTTATTGCCTTTTCAGCTTGTGCGGTATATACAACACCATCTGCACGATAAATTTCCTCTGCAATTTTTTCAATCTTTTCTTTAATTGAAAGTTTTTCATCATATATCGGCTTGAAATTACTTTTCTTTGATTCAATAGTCCTGCATACCTTATCAGCAAGGTCGATTCCTCCCTCTCCGCCTTTTGCAAATACTTCAGCAAGTGAAACTTCAACATTTTCATCTTTGCAGAATTTTTCAATAAGTGCAATTTCAGCATCGCTGTCAGTATGGAATTTATTAATCGCAACTACTACAGGCACACCGAATTTCTTCATATTTTCGATATGTACTTTAAGGTTTACAAGTCCTTTTTCAAGTGCATCAACATTTTCACCAGTAAGTTCAGCTTTCGGAACACCGCCATTATATTTCAATGCCCTGATAGTTGCAACTATTACAGTACAATCCGGCTTTAATCCTGCAAAACGGCATTTTATATCAAAGAATTTTTCTGCTCCGAGGTCTGAACCGAATCCCGCCTCTGTTATGCAGTAATCACCGAGTTTAAGAGCAAGTTTTGTTGCCCTTACTGAATTACAGCCATGAGCAATATTTGCAAAAGGTCCTCCGTGAATAAGTGCAGGATTATTTTCAAGTGTCTGTACAAGATTAGGTTTAAGTGCATCTTTCATAAGTGCAGTCATAGCACCGTCAACACCCAAATCCCTTGCATATACAGGTTCCCCGTCAAAATTATATGCAACAAGTATATTGCCGAATCTCTTTTTAAGGTCATCAAGGTCAGATGCAAGGCAAAGAATTGCCATGACCTCTGAAGCAACCGTAATCTGAAAACCATCTTCACGGGGTATGCCGTCTATCTTTCCGCCAAGTCCTATTATTATATTTCTCAACGCTCTGTCATTCATATCCATACAGCGTTTAAACATAATTCTTCTTGGGTCAATATGAAGTTCATTTCCCTGCTGAATATGATTGTCAAGTGCTGCACAGAGAAGATTATTTGCTGATGTTATAGCGTGCATATCACCTGTAAAATGAAGATTTATATCCTCCATAGGCACAACCTGAGAATATCCGCCTCCTGCTGCACCGCCTTTTATACCGAAAACAGGGCCGAGTGACGGTTCACGAATTGCAAGTACAGTTTTTCTTCCTGTCCTATTCATCGCTTCAGCAAGACCTACACTTATTGTAGTTTTTCCCTCACCGGCAGGTGTAGGATTTATAGCAGTAACAAGTATAAGTCTGCCGTCAGGTTCTGATGAAAGTTTCTCAAAAAGATTTTCGGAAAGTTTAGCCTTGTAATGACCGTAAGGTTCAATATCTTCATTATCAATTCCAAGCTTTCCGGCAATTTCATCAATATATTTCATCTGAGCATTCTGGGCAATTTCAATATCTGTAAGCATACAGAGTTCCTCCTATTAAACAATAGTAATATATATATTATATCATTTATAATGATATATGTCAAAAAAATTTTTTAATTATATATTTTTAAATTCAGATAAATCCGCATAAAAATAAAAAAGACTGCATAAACAGTCTTTTCTGATTTATTCACATTCAATTTCTATATAGCTTATCGAATAGTATTGCGATGACCTTCCAAGAGATGCAACATCAAACTGCCATATTTCACCTGCATCTAAATCATCTTTTACTTCCTTAACACTTTTAAGAACATTTTTATCCTTATCCATAAAATCGATTGTTATTGTAACTTTTACATTATCAATATCAGAAATATTCTTCAGAGAACCGCTTGCATGAAGTATACCTGAATAATTATATGCTTTTGAATCAATCACCTTAATCACTTCATCAACTGACAGTTCTTTGTTATTACTGTCAATATAAGTTTTTGCACCGAATGCACCACTTATAAGTACAGCTGCTGATATAATGCCACGTACAAGTCTTACTCCCCCATTAAATGACCTCATGACAAAATCCTCCCTTAAACGTCTTTTCAGTTATTATACCATATATATCAATTTATGTCAATTACTGATAAATCTCCATAATTTATCTGCCCATTCCTTTCCGGCATAATCTATACCAACTCTTTTATCAGTTCTTATCTTTGGTCTGTATCCGTCATCTTCAATCCATATGCTGTCATTATCAACTATGGAAAGACCATTCAGCGATTTATCAATTTCAAGATATTTTGTAAGCTTTGCAGGTCCTGAAAAATCCCTTCCTGCCCTGATAAGCACACCCTGCGGCTGTTCTTTTTCGCCTGTAATCACATTCATAAGCCAGTGTATTCCATAACATAGATATACATATATAACACCGCTTTCACGATAGAGAAGTTCAGTCCTCGGAGTACGTCCCTTTGATGCATGACAGGCTTTATCCTCTGTACCTCTGTATGCCTCAGTTTCTGTAATTCTTACACGTTTTTCAGTTCCATCACTTAATTTATGGACAAGAATTTTTCCCACGAGGTCAGGAGCAACTTCTAGACAATCCCTGTGATAAAATTTTTCATCAAGTTTCATAACATACCTCAATCAAATTTTTTAAAATCAACTGCTTTCATTCTGATTTCTCCACATTCAGTACATACATAACATTCAATCATACTGCTTTTTTCTTCATCATTCCATACTTTCTTAGGCTTATATATATAGATTACATAATACGCTTGTCAGATTAACTTTCTTCATATCCTTATTACAGTTTATACATATCATTTTACTCTCAGCCTTTCAATCAAATCCTTATCAGGAGTAATATATGCAGTCTTATAATTCGTAAATATAACCATTCCTGGTTTTGCACCATTAGGCTTTTTAACATATCTTGCAAGACAATAATCAACAGGCACTTGTGAGGATTCTCTGCCCCTGCTGTTATATGAAGCTATTATACAGGCTTCTTCAATTGTTCTGTCGGGAGGAGTTTCTCCGTTAGTTACTATGATTACATGAGAACCGGTTATATTCTGAGTATGACACCAGATATCATTCTTTTCAGCTGTTTTCAATGTAAGCTTATCATTCTGCTTGTTATTTCTTCCTGCAAAAATTGTATATCCATCACTTGAAACATATTCAAAAGGCTTCTGTGGTTTGGGAGGTTTTCCTTTAAGACGGCTTTTAATATAGCCCTGCTCCATAAGTTCAAGCCTTAATTCAATAACTTCTGTTTCACTTTCTGTCCTTGTAAGCGCATCAAACACACTGTCAATATATTCAAGTTCCTCCCTGCCAAGTTTTATCTGTTCAGCAAGTTTCTTTTCAGCAGTAACAGCCTTTCTGTATTCATTATAGTAATGCTGTGCATTCTGTGAAGGAGTTTTTCTGACATCCATTTTTATGCTTATCTGCGGATAGTTTTCATCATAGAAATTCTCCACAACTGCATATTCCATACCTTTTTCTAATCTGTATATATTAGAGGAAATGAGGTCACCATATAATTTCCATGTATCCTTTTCGGCACACTGTTCAAGTTCCTGTTGCTGATTGGCGATACGTTTTGAAATTCTGTCAGTAGTGGCTGACAGTAGTTTGAAAAGGTCATTTGCACGCTGTTTCAGTCTTGACATATTATCACGCTGATAATAGAACATATCAAGAGTTTTGCAGGCTGACTCTGTTTTAGATGTTATCATAAGATTTCCATACTGAGAAATTCTGATAAATGAAAAATCCTTTAAAAGCCCATTCTTATCCTTTACTATATCATAATATGCATTCATCAAAAGACTGTCAGCTGACATTTTTATTATGAACATAAGTCTTGCAAAATGCTCATCAGTTAAATCAGATGAATATATTTCACTGCCTTTTGATGTATAAAATGCCCATTCTCTTGCAACTATCGGAGATATGCCCTCAAATGTTTTCATAAGCACTTTTGATAATTCCGCAGGCTTTGCATTTTTTATGGCATTTATCATATCCGCAACGCTGTCTTTTATGAAATTAACTCTCTGAGTTCTCGGAGGAAGTTCATATATCATATTCGGAAGTACAAGTCTTTCCCTTGACATTTCTGCATCAACACGCTTTATACTGTCAATAATTCTGCCTTCCTGACTGATTATGATTATATTTGAATGTCTGCCCATAATTTCACAGGCTATTGTTATAATAACCTTGTCACCAAGTTCATTTGTACATTCAAAATCAAAGAAAAGTATTCTCTCCAGACCGTCCTGTCTTATATCTATAAGCTTACCGCCGCTTAAATGTTTTCTTAAAAGCATACAGAACATAGGCGGTACTTTAGGATTATCAACATTCATTTCAGTTATATGTACTCTTGCACTGTCTGCCGATGATGACATATAAAGCTTTTTAGCACCTGCATTTGTTCTCATATTTATAATAATTTCTTCTCGTGAGGGCTGATGTATCTTATCAACTCTTGCACCTTTCAATATTTCAAGTTCATCTTTCACTGCACATAAAAATGCTCCGTCAAGTGCCATCTACTTCTCCCCCTTTCTGTAGATAAGTATTTCAAAATCCGCTTCAGTATCAATATTTTCAAGTTCTGATAAACGCTTCTGACCTTTTTCATCTGTGTTATAGTAATATGGTGTCATGGAAAACAGATTCATTATATCTTTATTATTATCAATATGTATGAAATTGTTAACTTTTACACTTTCAATAAATTCAAATCCATCAAGCTCATATGATTTGACTTCATTCTTATATGGATTATCATATACAGCTCTTTTAAGTGACCACAGATGATTTTCGGCAGGTACAGCCATTATCATTATCCCGCCTTTTCTTATTACTCTATGAAATTCCTCATTGCAGTATGGTGCGAAAAGAGTTATAAGAGTATCGGCTGAATTATCCGCAAAAGGAAGCCTGAATATACTTGCCACTGCAAATTTTATTCTTTTATTTCTTTTTGATGCACAGTCAACAGCATTTTTTGATATATCAATTCCGAAAATATCAGCATATACTTCATGACCTTCAAGGTATTCGCATACATTTGATGTATAATACCCCTCTCCGCAGCCTGCATCAATTATTGTACAGCCGTTATTGCTGTACTGAAGAACCTTTTCACATAATTTTTCCATAAGATGTGAATAATATCCCTTATTAAGAAAATCACGTCTTGCATTAACCATAAACTTATTATCCCCCGGAGATTTTGTATGCATATGGTTTGACTGCAAAAGGTTAACATATCCGCTTTTTGCCTTATCAAAAACATGATTTTTAATACAGATAAAACTTTTCCCCTTATCATCAAGAATATTTCTGCAAACAGGACATACAAAACAATTCATCTTTTATACCACCTTTATCACGAATCAATTCAGTTATCTTAAAAATTTATTTGATAATTTTCTTAATATTTCCTGATTTTATTATTACTTCATAATCCTTGCCGATTCGCATTTTATCGTACATTTCCTTTTCACATCTGTATGAACAAACTGTATCCTTTTTATCCTCCTTTAGCATTAAAACATATTTACTGACAGGAGTATCATTTTTCTTCTTTTTCTTTGAATTTTTTCCGCTGTCGGATACAGGATTATTATCAATATATTTTTTTGCCACATGAACCTTTATGCTTTTATTTCCTTTATAGCAAAGCATAAATATAAATGCTGCCACAAGTACAGCAAAAAATATAATTAAAAGTATCACTATTCCATTCATATTCAAATTCTCCTGATTTTAAAATTCATATTTAACAGGGTCTGTATTGCTTTCAGCTATTTCAACATTAACATCAGGGAAATTTGCCTGAAGAACCCTTTTAATATATCCAAGTGCTATTGTTTCGGTATGGTAATGACCGCAGTCAAAAAGTGCAAGCCCGTTATTTGAAGCTGTTATCCACTGGTCATGCTTTACATCTCCCGTTATATATACATCTGCTCCCATTTCAATTACTTTATCAAGGAATGAACCGCCTGAACCTGAACAGAATGCAATTCTCCTTATATAATGCGTTCCCTCACAATATCTTACTAATGTACAGCCAAATACATATTTAAGTATTGAGGCAATTTTCTTTTCATCAATATCATCATTTAATTTTGTTGAACATATTTTTCCATATCCTGTTACACCATCATCTGATATAATCTCAATTGTTTCTGCATCATCATCAAGCATAAGCGGTTTTTTAAGCATATCATATATTATATCATTTATTCCGCCTTTTGCCACATCAAAAGGAGTATGTATACAGATTGCAGATTTAAATTCCTGTAAAAGCCTGCATACGGGATTATTGAAATCAATCCTTTTCAACGGGTGGAATATAATGGGATGATGTGAAATTATAAGGTCAGAACCTTTTCTGCACGCCTCATCTACAACATTATTGGTAATGTCAAGGGATATCAGAATTTTATTTACTTCGCTGTCGCCGTCTCCGACTAAAAGCCCTGAATTATCCCATTTTTCCTGATATTTAAAAGGTGCAGTCCTATCAAGGACTTCATATACTGAATTAACTGTTACCACAGGATTCACTCCTTTATTTCTTATCATAAGATTTATTTTATTTGCAAGACCCGAATAAAATTCAGCTTTTTCAATATTTCCTGATTTTCTCATGCCTTCAGAAATATTAAAAAATTTTTCTGCCTGACTTAAAGCATAAATTTTCCCGTATTTATCCTCTAAGTCTATTTTTCCGATATTCTCGAAAACATCATCAATTTCAATGGAAACACCGCTGTAAACCGCATTTATAACAGTATATATGAAACGATTGTCCTGAACAGCAGTTTCCTTTACAATTTCAAATTTATTTTTATAAAGCCATTTTCTCAGATATGATGCTTTTGTCATTGGCTGTAAGATAAGATTTATATCATCTTCAAGCCATGCAGCATTTTTAATTATCCCACATATAGTTTCCGCACCCATACCGGCAATTATAACGTCTGTTATGCCGTCATGTTCTATATTTACAAGTCCATCGGATTTGACAAGCAAAACTTTGTCAAGCAATCCCTGTTTGATAAGATTTTTTTCTGCAAATTTAAGAGGATTTTCGCTTATATCTGAAGCTATAGCTTTTCTGCATTTTCCTGTCTGTATCAGATATGCGGGAAGATATGCATGGTCTGTACCAACATCGCATACAATGCCTTTTCCTGATACCATATCAGCACAGGCAAGCAGTCTTTTATCAGGCTGTATCATTTTATCAAAACTCCATATAAAACATTTTCAGGGAACTTTATATTTAAAAGTTCCCTGAATAAAATAAAAATAAATCAGCGGTTACTTATCAGCAAAATGTCTGTTAAGTGTTGCCACGAGCTCATCAGCATCAACGCCATGCACTTCACACGCATCTCCCACTGATTCACCTCTTGCAGACGGACAGCCCAGACAATGCATACCTATTTCAAGAAAATATGGCGCAACTTCCGCATCTGCATCAAGAATATCTCCTATTATAGTATCCTTAGTCACTTCAAATGCCATTTTAAAAGACCTCCCTTATTTTGCACTTTTATAAGAATATGAAGATTATACTTCATATTATTAACATAAAAATTAATTTTATCCTATAACTCCAATGTTGTCAAGATGATAATCCGATGAAACCTCTGCAAAAACACGATATTCTCCAAAACATTCAAGTCCGCATTCATAGCATATGGAAAAAGAACCGTCCTTATAAACTTCTATTTCATCAAGATAAAGAAAATCTGCAAATTCCTTGGCAGAATATCCTTCATCTATCCATTCGTCCCAATCCGGAGCAAATTCAAAGAATAATTCTGCTGCTTTCAGCACAAAACTTTTATGATTTTCACTGAGCCATTTCAGTAATCTTTTTACTTCTTTTTCTGCATAATTCTTTTGATTTTCATCACATTCAACAGTTATTAAAATGTCATCATTTTCAAAACTGTATCTTTTATATTTTTTCTCGTATTTATAATTATCTTTCACAGTAAAAAGCCCTTTCTGAAATATGCAAAGAAACGCAACCAGCGGACTGACTGCGTTTCACTTATAGATTAAATTTATATCTATTAGTTTTCTTTCATTTTTGCAAAGCAGTCACTGCAATAAACAGGACGGTCTTCTCTTGGTCTGAAAGGAACTTTGGCTTCTCCGCCGCATTTTGCACAAGTAGCTGTGAACATTTCTCTTTCAGTTTTGTTAGCATTTTTTCTTGCATCACGGCAGGATTTACATCTCTGCGGTTCATTAACAAAACCTTTTTCTGCATAGAATTCCTGTTCTCCGGCTGTGAATACGAATTCATTTCCGCATTCCTTACATACCAATGTTTTGTCTTCGTACATTATTCTTTTACCTCACTTGTAGTATTTTGGACCTTGGACGGATTCGCACCGACACCTTTGATAAACAACGCTCTTAATTAAGCTACTGGGTCATATTTGATTTTATGCATATTAAGGCTCAGTAAAACTTTCATGTATCCATGCAGTTTTAAGTTTTTTTCTTATTCTCTGTATGGCATTATCAACTGATTTAGTAGAAATTTCAAGTTCATCAGCAATCTGCCTGTATGAACATCCTTTAAGAAAAAGACTGAAAATATCCCATTCACGCTTTGAAAGAATTGAATTTATCTCATCATAAAGTTCAACCAAATGTTCTTTTCTCATGAAGATTGTTTCAGGTGTATCTGAAACAGCTGTATCTTCATTAATCTGGAATTCATCTGTGGGAACAGCATTGTCACTGTTTCTGTTCAGAATAGTTTTCATCTTATTAATAACACATATTTCAGCAAAAGTTGAAAATTTTGCATTACGCTGCGGATTATATTTTGAAATTGCATTAAGGAATCCTAAAAGTCCTTCCTGTGCAAAATCATCAGCATCGGCAGGAGAATTCGACATTAAATATGCTTTTGTCCATATTTTTTCCGAGTATCTTGAAATCAGAACCGACACAGCCCGCCTGTCAGATGAAGATAATTTCACAAGTTCCTCATCACTCATATTATCCAAACAGTTTTCCTTTAATTTCAAATCAAGCATAATACCTCACTGAAATACAGATATATAATAATAAAAAAGCCTGATATGTTATATTGATAATAATATATGAAAAATAATGATTTGTCAAGTTTTTTTTAGTATTTTTTTCAAAACAGGTTAATAAAACAGCACTTTACCCACATAATTCAATATTTTACTGTCAATATGCACAATTTTTTTCAGATAAAAGACCTTTTATAAAAAGCTATATTGTATAAACTGCAGAAAGTACCATAAAATATATGGTACTTTTCTGAGTACAGTTATTTTCTTATTATATTCTGCAATATTTTTTTCTGCCTTCACTGAATATATCTCCGCCATACATATCATCTGCAACTATAAGCGGAAAATCCTCTATATAAAGTTTTTTGACTGACTCACAGCCCAAATCCTCAAATGCTATTACCTCACAGCTTTTTATACATTTGCCTGCAAGTGCACCTGCACCGCCTACTGCACAAAGATATACAGCCTTGTTTCTGACAATTGCATCTCTTACTTCCTGACTTCTTTCGCCCTTGCCAATCATAGCTCCAAGTCCGAGATCAAGAAATCTTGGCGCAAACTTATCCATTCTTCCGGATGTTGTAGGTCCGCATGAACCTATGGGTCTGCCCTCCGGTGCAGGAGTAGGGCCTGCATAATATATCACAGCATTTTCAAGTTCATACGGCAGTTTTTCACCGCTGTCAATAAGGGCATTTATTCTTTTATGTGCTGCATCTCTTGATGTATATACCCAGCCTGACAGCAGTATCTTATCACCTGCTCTGAGATTTGAAGCATTTTTTTTCAAATCTTCGGCATTGAATTTTCTTATTTCAGACATTGTTTATTCCTCTTCAATCTCCTGTTTTTTACTTTCTTCCTCCTCAATTTCCTTTGTAAGAGCATCAAGGTCTATTCCCCAGTCCTGAGGAGAAAATTTTGTATTTTTTACAGGCGGTACTTCAGATTTATTTTCAGCTTTCTTTTTAATAGCTGATATATCAGGAAGTTTGAAATTATCGTCAAGGTCTTCAAGCTGAAGAACATTATCAGGGGTATATTCATCATCATCTTCCTGAATACTGCCTCCGCTCACATCGGCAGACAGCATATCATCATCTTTATCAGATAAGTTTTCTTCCGGCAAGATTTCCGCATTGTCCGTTTCATTTGTTTCAGAAATTTTTACTTTAATCTTATCTGAAAAATCATAATCTTTATGTATTTTTTCAATTATATCATTAATCATTTTATCTTCTTTTATTGACTTATCCGCATTATCAAGTTTTGACTGTGCATTTTCAACTTTTTTCTGAACGGTACTGCTTATCTGATTTATAAAATCGAGAACCTTGGCGATATCAGATGACATTTCCTTAATATCTGAAATGAGGAATTTTTTCATATCTTCACCCATTTTATCAAGAGCCATTACCTTTTCATTGATTGCAACAAGTTTATTTTCTGCTTCCTTTTCAGAGTTTTCAATATTTCTGACTGCTTTTTCATCTGCTTCTGCAATAGTTTTCTGAGCCTTTTCATTTGCTTCTGCAATAGTTTTATCGGCGATTTCATTTGCTTCATTTATAATCTTTTCTGATTTTTGATTTGCTTCTTCAATAGTTTCCTCTGCTTTCTTTTTAGAATCAGCAGTTAATTTATTCATAGTATTCTTAGCTTCTATAAATACTTTCTGAATATCGAGTGTACTCTGAACACCATTTTCGGAATTTTCCTTAAGTTCAGTGATTTCTGAATTAAGTTTTGCAATTTCAGTTTCTTTCTGTATAATAGTATTTTCTTTTTCTGAAACTTCATTTTCAAGATTTCTAATCTTTTCGACAAGGCTTTCGATTTCCTCATCTCTTGCCTTAATCTGTTCAATAAGAGTTTCAGCTTCTCCGTTGTCAGATGATGCACGGGCAAGTTCGGCAGATAAACGCTGTTTTTCCTCTGCAAACTGTTTCTGAAGCTTTTCACGCACTGATTTTTCACTTGAAAGCAGTGATTCTTGTTTCTGAACCTGAATATTGCTTGCATCAAGCTGTGCTTTAAGGGTTTTTATTTCATCTTCCAGCTTGTTTACAACTGATGTATCAACACCTGCACTTGATTCATTTTCCTGTATTTGTTTTTCATAATCCGCATTTTTTTCAAGCAAGTCATTTACATATGCCATGACATCTTCTTTATTATAACCTTCTTCAAACCTTTTGGTAAGTCTGAAAAGTCCGCTTGCTGCCATAATAATAATCTCCATTCTCCGCAGAATATCAAATAATAAAGTCTGTCTGCGGTCAGACCTGATTCATATACATTAATTATAACATTTTTCTGAATTTATATCAACCTTTTTTCAGCATTTTTTAATTTTCTAAGTTCTTTTTCAATTTTAGCGGAATAATTTTTTTCTGCGTCAAGCTGAACTTCAAGCTCTATTATACGCATATTCAGTTCACTCAGAACATTAAGCACATCATTCTGATTAAATCCCTTTTCAAACATTTTAGTTTCCCGAAGTTTTCCGCCTTTTACCTCCAGCGTAAAAATCACCTCTCCAAAAATCCATGTATAATTATATCATATATATTTATATTTTATCAACAATATTAATATACAACTTTCTGCAACCAATTCACAGCAATTTATACAAATTATTTATCATTTCTCCTTATAATCAGCAGTCCTATAATCATTATAATAAGCGACAATGTGACAGGAAACCATGCCGTAGCTACGGGAAGTCCTGTAACATTCATTCCATAATAGCTGAATATAATTGTTGGTATTTCCATTATAATTGTTATATATGTGAGAGTTTTCATAACTATATTAAGATTATTTGAAATAACTGATGCAAATGTATCCATAGTGCTTGACAGTACGTTTGAATAGATATTAGCCATTTCAATTGCCTGTTTTATTTCAATAAGCACATCTTCCAGCAAATCCTGGTCATCTTCATAGAGTTTTATTACACGGCCTCTCAGTATTTTTTCAAGTGTAACTTCATTTGATTTAAGCGAAGTTGAAAAATATACAAGTGATTTTTCAAGTGCAAGCAACTGTAAAAGTTCCTTGTTTTTCATTGAACCGCTTAAACTTTTTTCACTTTGAGATGACATCTTGTCTATCGCTTTAAGATAAAGCAGAAATTTTGCTGCAATTCTAAGCAGTATAAGCAGAATAAATCTTGTTTTAAGAGCTGTCTGAACATTTTTTATAGTTCCGTCAGCCATTTCATTAAGGACTATATTATCCATAAGGCTCACTGTAATAACATAATTTTTTGTAACAATTATACTAAGAGGCATTGTGCTGTAGACAATCGCATCTCCTGTTCCTTCTTTCTGGGATATAGGATAATCGACTATTATAAGTGTCTGTTCCTCCTCTATTTCAATTCGTGAACTTTCTTCTTCATCAAGTGCTGACTTGACAAACCCTTTGTCAAGTCCGTAAAAATCAACCAGATATTCAACTTCCTTTTCACTTGGAGATATTGCACTTATCCAGCATCCTGTTTCTGCCTTTTCTATCTCTGTAACTTTACTGTCAACCGTTTTATAGTATTTTATCATAATACCAGACCTCACTGTTAAATAAATATACAACTGATTTTATTATATCAGAAAATATATTTTAATACAATATTTTTAAAAATACTTATTATAAATTTAACAGTACAAAAATAAAGCAGACTGTTTAAAGTAACAATCTGCTTTATGAATAATTATTATCTGTTATTGTCAAGTATTCTGAAAATCTCATCAAGTTCTGAATCTGTACTGTTATTTCTTCTTGTCTGCTGAACAGGCTGACTCTGAGAAATAACTTTTGGTTCGGACTGCTGAGCCTGCTGCGGCTCTGCTTTCACAGCTGTTTCCGGACGTGGTTCAGGCTTTTTCATAACCGGTACAGGAGGTACATTTCTCGGGTCAGTCTTTACAGGCTGCTGAATTACAGAACGTTGTTGCTGAACATTATTTTTTGCTCTGTTATCGCTGAATATATCTATAAGATTTCCGTTATCAACTTTTACAGAGTTTTCAATTTCACCGAATCCTGCTGCGATAACTGTTATTGTCATTGCATCACTCATATCAGACTTGAATGCTGTACCAAAAATACATTCAACATCAGGTGCAGCTGAATCTGTAATCATCTTTGTTGCAGTATCAACATCTGATGAAAGTACATCTTCGGACATTGCGATATTAATAAGCAGACGTGTTGCACCTTCTATTGAAGTTTCAAGCAGAGGACTTGAAATAACAGCCTTTGCTGCTTCAGTTGCCTTGTCCTTGCCTTCTCCGTGTCCGATAGCCATATGGGCATATCCTGCACCTCTCATAATTGTGCATACATCTGCAAAGTCAAGATTTATAAATCCTTCTTCAACTATAAGGTCAGCTATGCTTTTTACTCCTGTTTTCAGAATATCGTCTGCAAGTGAGAATGATTCTCTCATTGTAAGCGGTTTTTCAAGTCCTACAAGGAGCTTTTCATTTGGTATTACAATAAGTGAATCAACATATTTTTTAAGTTCCTCAATACCTCTTTCAGCCTGTTTCATCTTAGCTTCCCTTTCAAAAAGGAACGGCTTTGTAACAACAGCAACTGTAAGTATATCCATTTCCTTTGCAACCTGTGCAACTACCGGTGCAGCACCTGTTCCGGTACCGCCTCCCATTCCTGCTGTAATGAAAATCATATCGGCATCTTTTATTGCTGTTGCAATTTCATCTTTATTTTCCTCAGCAGAACGCTCACCTATATCAGGTCTGTTTCCTGCACCTCTGCCTCGTGTCAGCTTTGCACCTATCTGTATTTTTGATGATGCCTTTGAATTTTTCAGTGCCATAGCATCTGTATTTATGCTTATGTATTCAATGTCACTGACTTCTGACGATGATACCATACAGTTAAGAGCGTTTCCGCCACCTCCGCCTACACCAATGACTTTGATATTTACTCCCGGGTCAAAAGAATCGTTTTCCAAAACAAAGCCTGTCATTTAAACTCCTCCTAAAATTTATATTAATCCTGTAAAGATTTAATAGCTTTTTTAATCATAAAATACATAATATTATATTATCATACATCTGACTTAATTTCAAGAGCATATCATAAAAAAACTGTAATTTTTTAAACATCATACGACATATTGCCTCATATACACAATTTTTCTGTCATAAATTATCATATACATCTTAATGCTCATCTGATGATTCATTTTCAATGTCTGTATATTCCTCAGGTTCTATTCCCTCGGCTTCAGCTATTTCTTCGATATGCTTTTCCATATCCTCTTTTGACACATACTGGTACTGATTATTTGACCTGAATATCAGATATCCCTCCTTGTCAGACGGAAGCTGTTCAGTAAGTATCTGCATTGCATATTTCAACTTGTAATCAAGTTCTGATGAATTTCCAAGCCTTATTGAAATACGATTCTGATAATTTGCTGAAATTGAATATACGTCGCTTATATCAAAGTCAACCATGGAATACAGTTCCTGATTGGTTATCTGTTCACATATCAGTTTCAAAGCCTTGTTTCTTTCTTTATCATCTTTCAGAGAATCTTCCGTACTTTCATCATTTGTATCAGGATATTCCCAGTAAACATTCTTGGTAATTATATCAGAGGCAGGAACAAATCCCTTTATTATCGGAACATTTTTATTCGGCTGTTCAAGCTTTTCAAGGATTTTCCCGTTTTTGCTTATAAGCAGATATGTATCGTTATACTGAATCATAGCTGTCGGAACACTTGGTTTTACCTCAATTATTATACTGCTGGGAAAATCCTTTTTTACTCTTACCTCATCAACATACATAAGATTACTTATAACATTTTTCTGCACTTCATTGACATCTGTTCTTATAAGATTATCTCCCTTTTTAACATTTGATGCCTCTATTATTTCCTCACATTCATACTGTGACTGTCCTACTACTGTTATATCATCAATATTGAACAGCAGTGTCGTTGAAAGTGCTATGCCTACTCCAAAAACAAGCAGTATAACAATTATGTAATACATTGAATTGTTACGCTGTCTTCTTCGGTTTCTCTTACTGTTATTCACCCTGTTTATATCTGTCTTAACTACATCTTTCATTTTTCATGCACCTCAAAACTCAGCCGCTTCTTTTTATTTCCGCTCCGAGAGCAGACAGTACATTCTCTATTGCCTCATATCCCCTGTCTATATGTTTTATATCGCTTATTTCTGTTATTCCCTCAGCTGACAGTCCTGCTATAACCATTGCTGCCCCGCCTCTTAAATCCGTTGCGGATACTTTTGTGCCGTAAAGTTTCTTTCTTCCCTCAACTATGGCTGTTTTTCCGGATACCTTGACATCGGCACCCATTCTCAGCAATCCGTCAATATGCTTGTAACGACTTTCAAATATATTTTCCTCAAATACACTTGTTCCGTTTGCTCTGCAAAGAACTGCCATTGTTATCGCCTGTGCATCTGTCGGGAATCCCGGATAAGGCATTGTTCTTATATTTTTCACAGCACTTATCACTTCGGGGGATTTTATATACATCATATCCTTATATGAATATATTCTGCATCCCATCTGTTCAAATACATTTGTAAATGAGTCAACATCACAATATCTTATTTTGTTGATTTTAAGCTCTCCTCCTGAAGCGGTTACTGCACCTATATATGTTGCTGCAACTATCCTGTCGGGCATAACCTCATATTCACAGCCTGTAATCTTTTCAACTCCGTCAATAACTATAGTGCTTTCGCCTGCACCTTTTATTCTTGCACCGCATCTGACAAGATATCCGGCAAGGTCTGCTATTTCTGGTTCTCTTGCAGCATTGTGTATTTCAGTAACTCCATCTGCCATAACTCCGGCAAGCATTATATTTTCAGTTGCTCCGACAGACGGAAACGGAAGTGTTATTCTTGCACCTTTAAGACCATTTTCAGCCTTACATTCAATCATACCATATTTTTCGCTTATTGTCACGCCCATTTTGCGAAGTGATGATAAATGCATATCAACCGGACGAGGACCAAGTTCACACCCTCCCGGAAGTGAAAGACTGCATTCCCCGTTTCTTCCTAAAACTGCTCCCAGAAAAACTATTGAGGAACGCATTTCTCTCATGAGTTCGTCTGATATATTGCATACTCCGACATTTCCGCTTTTTACAGCAACTGTATTCCCGTTTATACTGCATTTACAGCCTAAATGTGTAAGTATACGACAGGCTGAATATATATCACTCAGTTTCGGACAATTGCTTATAACCGATTCTCCGTCTGCAAGAAATGCTCCTGCAAGTATCGGAAGCGAACTGTTTTTTGCCCCCTGAAGATTTATCTCTCCACTGAGCTTAGAGCCTCCCCTTATTATAAGTTTCTGCAAATTAACGCACCGCCTTTTCAAGCATATATCCTGTACTGATATTTTATGCTTCAAGGCAGTTTATGTGAAAAATATAAGCCTTAAAAATTAATATTCGTAATCAATGCAGGCTCTATCAGTTTTCAACTCATTTATAAGTTTTCCAAATTCAAGATGATGAGGATTGACCTGATATGAATTAAGGTCATCAATATTTTCAAAGTCAACCTCAAGCACTATTGTATAATTGCTTTCAGGTGCTTTTTCAGAATTTATTCCGACTTTCATGTCTTTTATCTGTGCAACTTTATCTTTAAGTGCACGAGCCATTTCCTCTGCCTTTTTAATATCTTCAGACGGACAGTCCTGCTTTAATTTAAACATTACTATATGCTTTATCATTTTATATGCACCTCATTAAATTTATATTTTTATATATCCACTCATTGATTTTATTCTCTGACCATCGGGTTCAGGAATATCATTTACCGCAATACCATGAATTTTGCAGTAATATTCTAAAAATTCCTCTGCAAGCTGTTCGTCAGATGTATTTTTCTTTACTTTATGTGCCTGCTTTAAAATCTGTGCCGCTGTCATATTATCAATATATCTGAATAAACCGCTTCCCCACTGACAGTTATCTGAATTTTTATTCTTATAAAAATCCCAGAATTTCATACTATTGGCTTCTGAATAACTGAATGATAATTTATATTCTGAGTTGCAGGCAACATATCCTTCAACTAATGCCCCGTCACCCTGTTTATATTCATCTATCATAAACAAACCAAAAATACGTCGTTCTTCTCCGCTTATTCCTCTTTGTTCAACAGGCAGTACAGCAAGCTGATTCTTATTTGTATTTAAAATTCTTCGCAGTTTATGTTCATCTGAACCCGCATATGCAATCCAGCTTTTAAGAATTTTGCTCTCATAACATACAAATTCTCCGTTTTCTGCTTTCTTTTTAAGTTCATTATAATCAAATTTTTTGTTATAATACTGACCGCATAAGGAACATTCATTACTGCACCAGCTCCTTGCTTTTTCTTTTATGTTGTATTTTATAGTATCTTCCTGACAGACATCCTTAAATCCAAAATCACCTTTATCTGTCTTTCCGCCATCACACAAATTGCATTTAAAAACTATATTTTTTCCGTGCATTATTTATCCCGCCACTATTTTATTTCAAACTTTTTATTACCTGCCATATCCTTTCAGGGGTATCATCAATATACAGTTTCTTAGCATTTGATGACATCTGTTTCAATTCATTCTGATGACCGTAAAAATATTTTATTTTTTCAATCATAATTTCAGATGTTACATTCTTCTGCTCTATAACCACTGCCGCTCCTGCTTTGCCAAGTACATTCGCATTGTGGAACTGGTGATTTCCTGCAACTACCGGTGACGGTATCAGTATTGAACCTCTGCCAACTGCCTCAAGCTCCGCCAGTGTTGATGCTCCTGAACGGCACACTACCAAATCAGCTGCCGCAAGACAGGTATCCATATCGTTTATGTATTCTGTAATTCTCAACCTTTTGCTTTTTGCGGGTATATTGTTTTTCTCAAGGAATTTTGGAAATGTATCCTTTCCCATTCCTCCGTATCCGTGAATATGATTTATTTTCAGTCCCTCGGAAGTATGCCATTTTATAACTTCTGCCATTGTTTCATTGATACAGCCTGCTCCAAGACTTCCTCCGAAAGACAGTATACACATACTGTCATCAAATCCAAGTTCTTCTCTTGCCTGCTCCTTAGTCTTGCATAGAATTTCAGAACGTACCGGAAGTCCTGTTACTGTATAGTTTATATCCTTGCCGAAATAATCCAACGCTTCCTCAACGGTAAGCATTACATTATTAACACTTTTGGCAAGAATTTTATTTGTTACCCCAGGATATGCATTCTGCTCATGAATTACCGCAGGAATACCCATATCACAGGCTTTCTGCAATACGGGTCCGCTTACATATCCGCCTGTTCCAACTGCTATATCAGGCTTGAAATCATTTATTATATGCTTTGCTCTTGAGCCTGCTGTTGTAAGATATGCAACCGCCTTTATATTTCTGCCTATATTTTTTAATGTCAGCTTTCTCTGAAATCCCTTTACCTTTATCGGTGCAAAGTCATACCCTGCATTTGGTATAAGCCTTGCTTCCATTCCGAATGGTGTCCCTGCAAAAAGAAATTCAGAATCTGGCTCATGTTCCTTTATAATTGATGCTATAGCAAGTGCAGGATTTATATGTCCGCCTGTACCGCCTCCGGCTATAAGTACCCTCATTATAAATTTTTCTCCAATCATAAATAATACCTGTTTATGATTTTTATAAACAAAACAGGCAAAACAAAAAATTATTTCTCTATTACGGAATGTCTTGATATATTAAGCAGTATTCCCATCTGTGCAAGAAGCATTACAAGTGATGTTCCGCCATAGCTGAAAAATGGCAGGCTTATTCCTGTATTCGGAATAAAATTACTTACTACGGCTATATTTAAAAATGCCTGTATTCCTACCTGTACTGTAAGACCTACTGCCACAAGCATACCAAATTTATCCGGTGCTTTTGATGCTATATAAAGACCTCTGAATACAAAAAGCACAAAAAGCATTATTACTGTTACTGCCCCTACAAATCCAAGTTCTTCGCAGATTATTGCAAATACAAAGTCATTCTGAGTTTCAGGAAGATAAAGATATTTCTGTCTTGATTCACCAAGTCCAAGCCCGAACATTCCCCCTGAACCAATTGCTATAAGTGACTGACAGGTCTGCCATGTCTTGTCATTTATATCCGAAAACGGGTCAAGCCATGACTGAAATCTTGTTGTAAAATAACTCAGTTCTCCCGTTACCGTCTTATATATGACAAACAATGCTATCGCACCAAGTCCTGCAAGTATCATAGCAAGAAAATGCTTTACATTTGCACCTCCTACAAATATCAGTGCAATTCCGATTGTACATATAAGCAGAGTTCCGGAAAGATGAGGCTGCTTGAGCATAAGAACGGCAACAACCGCAAGCATTGCCAGATAAGGAGCTATTCCATATTTGAATGTATTCATTTTTTCATAATGAAGCGATATAAGATATGAAAAAAGTATTGTTATTGAAAATTTCATAATTTCTGATGGCTGAAAACTAAATGATGAGCCTATATAAATCCATCTTTGAGCACCATTTGCCGGTTCAAATAAAAATACAAGGCACAGCAGTATAAGCGATACAACATAAAGACCATATGCAAATATTTTATTCTGGAACCAATGATAATCAAAGAATGTAAGTGCAATCATTATTACCACACCGATTGCTGCAAATTTCATCTGCTTTACTGCATAGAATGTTCCGTCCTGATTTTTACTTACTGCCCATGCATAGCTTGCAGAAAACATCATTACTATTCCTATAACAAGCAATGTCATAACTATGAAAAAAAATGTAAGGTCTATGCCTCCAAGCTGACTTTTACGTCTTACAATAAAATTTTCTCTTTTTTTCATATTTCCTGCATCTGAAGCAGTCATACTTCTTTTACCGGTCAAAATTTATAACCTCCCGATATTATAATATCAAAGAACGCTTTTTAACGCTAATATTCCGAGCAGTCCGGCTATCGCTCCGACAGCTGAAAAACATATAACTATTTTATATTCACTGAAACCACTCATCTCAAAATGATGGTGTATTGGCGACATCTTGAAAATTCTTTTTCCCTTTCCCTTTTCGCCTGTTTTTTTATAATGGATTCTTGCTGTTATCTTGAAATATGTCACCTGCATTACAACTGAAAGTGCTTCACATATATAAATTATTCCGATTATAATCAAAAGCAGATGCTGGTGCATCGCCATTCCGATTGCCACAAATGCTCCTCCGAGAAACATTGAACCTGTATCTCCCATAAAGCATTTTGCAGGGTGCAGATTCCATACAAGAAATCCAAGACAGCCTCCTGCTATCGCTATCGAAAACAGTGATATTTCTGCCATCTGAAGCATCATTGTTGCAATCGCATATGCAAGCATTGATACAACTGTCACTGAACCGCACAGACCATCAACACCGTCTGTAAGATTTACTGCATTTGTAACATATATCATGAAGAGTATCATTATCGGATAATATAAAATCCCGAAATCAACTTCCGCAAATATAAAGTTTATAGTCGTTGATGTATCCCCTGTCATATGAAGTCCCCAAAGGAAAAGTGCTGAAAATATCGCCTGAAACAGCATTTTCTGCTTTGCTGTAAGTCCTAAATTCTGCTTTTTTACTGCTTTTGTATAGTCATCTGCAAAGCCTATTCCGCTGAAAAGCAGTGCATATATTATGCAAAGCCCAAGTCTTAATGCATTCTGCGATGTTTCAGGAGCTGTAATATCAAGAGATGTTCCCCTGTAAACAGTATATCCGAGCAGACATGATACTATTGAACCAAGCATAAACATGAGTCCGCCCATAATCGGTGTACCTTGTTTATTTGCATGCCATGACGGACCGTCAACTGTCTTTATCGGCTGTCCGAAACTTATCTTATGCATAAAAGGCACAAGCCATCTGCCGAATAATGCCGATATTGCAAATGCAAGGAGAGGTACTGCTATTCTTAACCAGACTGTCATATATATTATGCCTCCTGACTGCTGTATATCATTTCTATTACTTCTTCAAGCTTCATTCCTCTGCTTCCCTTGAAAAGAACTGCATCTTCAGGTCTGAGATAATCTTTAAGAGTTTCTGCAAGCTCTTTTTTATCATTTATATATGTAACATCTACACCAAGCTCCATGGCTCTCTTTGTCATATATTCACACTCATTCCCATAACAGAAAAGTTTGTCAGTCTTTGCTTCATATACAAATTCAGCCACCTTTTCATGAAGCATCGGTGAAAGTTTCCCAAGTTCAAGCATACTTCCAAGCACTGCTATTTTTCTCGGATTTTTAAGCAGTGAAAGAACTGTAAGTGATGCTTTCATTGAATCAGGACTTGCATTGTAACAGTCAACTATAACTGTCTGTTCACCTTTCTTAACTATATTCTGCCTTAATCCGTCCGGTTTGTATTTTGCAAGTGCTGAAGCAATTTCATCAGGTGTAAGTCCTGATTTTATACCTATACAGTATGCAGCAAGAGCATTCATTATATTGTGCCTGCCTATACATGAAAGCATTATATCCTTTCTGCCCTCTCTGTATTCAACTGTAAAATATGTTTTTTCATCATCTTCTCTTATATCAACTGCTCTGAAATCAGAATCAGGATTTTTTATACCGTATGATAAGACTTCCCTTCCAAGCTGATATGTCAGCGGATAAAGTGATACATCATCTGCATTTACAACAAGCGGTGCACTGCTGTCCATACCTCTTAAAATTTCCAGCTTTGCCTGTAATATACCCTGCTGTGAATGAAGATTTTCAATATGGGAAAATCCTATATTTGTTATAACTCCGATTGTAGGCTGTGCAGTTCTTGAAAGTCTTTCAATCTCTCCAAGTGCCGACATTCCCATTTCTATAACAGCTGCTTCATGACTGCTTTCAAGATTGAAAAGCGTTTTCGGAAGTCCTATTTCATTATTAAGATTTCCGCTTGTTTTAAGCGTATTATATTTCTCAGAGAGCACAAGTGCTATCATTTCTTTTGTAGTGGTTTTTCCAACACTTCCTGTTACTCCGACAAGTATTGGACTGAATTTTTTTCTGTAATATTCAGCAAGTTTAAGGTATGCGGTTCTTGTATTTTCTGTAACAATACATGGTATACCGTCAATCTCCCTGTCTGTAATTACAGCCTCTGCACCATTTTCAACTGCCTGCTTTGCAAAATCATGACCATCAAACCTGTCGCCTTTTATAGCTGCAAACACACAGCCTTTCTCTATATTTCTCGTATCTGTTGATACAGATGTTATTTCAGCTTCCTTGTTAATTTTCTGTCCAAGAGCCTCTGCTATCTCGGAAAGCATCATTTTTTCCATAATTATATTATTCTCCAATCAGTGCATTGCGAAATACCGCCCTGCCGTATGTCTTTTTTATATTTTCAGGAGTTTCAGTCCATCAGCAACAACTTCACGCTCATCAAAATGTATATGAACATTATCTGCAAGTATTTGATAATCCTCATGACCTTTTCCTGCAAGCACTATTACATCACCTTTCTGTGCAGTTTTAAGGCTGTGATATATTGCTTCACGCCTGTCTGTCACCACATCATACGGAACTGTACAGCCTTCAAGTCCTGCAAGTATATCCTGTATAATATCTTCAGGCTTTTCATTTCTTGGATTATCAGATGTTACAATCAGCTTATCAGCATATTTTACTGCCGCCTTTGCCATAAGAGGACGCTTTGCACTGTCCCTGTTTCCTCCACACCCGAAAAGACATACAAGCCTGCCATCAGTATATTCCTTTACGCTTCTGAGAATATTCTCAACAGCGTCAGGAGTATGTGCATAGTCACAGATTACAGAAAAATCCCTGCCTGTAGGAATTACTTCACATCTTCCCTTTACACCTTTATATTCAGATACTGCCTCAATTATATTTTCAATCGGTATTCCAAGCTTTGAGCATACTGCTATTGCTCCTGAAACATTGGCAACATTGAAAAGTCCTGTCATTCTCATTGTAATGTTATACGACTTCCCGCTCTGACAGTACCAGAAACTTGTTTCATCAGCTTTAAGCTTTATAACATCTGCATATATGTCAGCTTTTCCCTTTACACTGTATGAGTATTTTTCACATTTGATATCATTATAGAGCCTTCTGCCATATTCATCATCTACATTACATATTGCAAAATCACATATTTCAAACAGTATTTTCTTTGCGTTGAAATAATCCTCCATATCCTTATGGTAATCAAGATGGTCCTGTGTAAGATTTGTAAATACGGCAGCCTTGAAATGTACTTCACCTGTTCTTCTCTGGACAAGTCCGAATGATGATACTTCCATAACTACTGTATCGCATTTTTCCTCTGCCATTCTGCTGAAAAGCTCCATTAATTCAAATGCCATAGGAGTGGTATTGTCAGTATGATAAACCTTGTCACCGATTTCATTCTGAATTGTTCCGACAAGTCCGACTTTGTGACCGTTTTCAGTAAGTATATGCTTTATTACATTTGTCATTGTGGTTTTGCCGTTTGTACCTGTAACCCCTATAAATGTCATTTTCTTTTCAGGGTGGTCAAACCATGACGCACATAATTTGCCGTAAAAATCCCTTGTATCATCTGTAATTATTTGATTTTCAAGACCAAGGTCATGGTCAGCAACTATTACATATGCTCCATTCTCAACTGCCTGCTTTGCGACAGTATGACCATCGAAACTTTTTCCTTTAACACATACAAAAATACAGTCACTTATAACTTTTTTTGAATTGTCAGTTATAAATGTAATTTCTCTGTCGGGAATATCCGTTTCCGCAATACCTTTGAGAAGTTCATACAATTTCATAAATAAAACACCGCCTGTTCTTTTTTCTTTCGTTCTTTTATATCAGTAAAATTAAAATACTGATATCAGCCTGACTGGTCCTTTATTATAAACATAAGCTCAATAACTGTACCCTTTGCAACTGTTTCACCTGCTTCAACAGATTGTGTTGAAACAATTGCAGTAACATTATCGGCTGATGCTCCTGTAGTTATGCAGTTAAGACCTGCTTCAGTCAATGCCTCATTTACTTGTTCTATATTCATGCCTGAAAAATCAGGAACTTCTGTCATTTTCTGAGTTGTATTACCTTCTGTATAAAGTATTACTGTACCATCTTTTGAAATTGAACTTCCGGCTGACGGTACCTGTGATGCAATTACTGTTCCTGAACCGACTATCTCACAGTTGAGTGACATTTCCTCAAGAGTCTTTTTTGCATCTGATATAGTCTTTGCTTCAAGCGAAGGAACCGTTTTGTCCATATTTTCGATTTCTTCTTCTGTATATTCAGGATAATATCCAAGATAAGGCAGTACTTCTTCAAGTATCTTTCTTGCATACGGAACAGCTACAACACTTCCGTAATACTCGCCTGACATAGGTTCATCTGCTACTACAAGCAGAACTATTTCAGGGTCATCAGCCGGTGCGAAACAACAGTATGAGGAAACATATCTCATATCATCATCTCCATAAAGGTCAAGTTTCTGTGAAGTACCGCTCTTTCCTCCGATATGATATCCTTTTATGTATGCATTGCTTCCGCCGTTATTATTTACAACTGCTTCCAAAGATTCACGCATTGTTTTTGATGTATCCTCTGATATAACCTGTCTTTTTATTACAGTTTCATGATTTGAAACAACATTTCCACTTCCGTCAACAATTTTATCAACAACATATGGTGTTACAAGATATCCTCCGTTTATTACTGCAGCATATGATGTAATCATTTCCATCGGTGTAATTTTATTTGTCTGACCGAATGATGATGATGCAAGTTCAACAGGACCCATTTTATTTGCATCAAGATAAATGCTTGATGCTTCAGCAGGAAGGTCAATTCCTGTTGTTTCAGTAAGTCCGAATGCTTCAAAATAGTATGCAAATTTATCTATACCAAGACGCTGACCTATTTCAATGAATGCAGGGTTGCATGAATTTGTAAGAGCCTGCACAAATGTCTGAGAGCCGTGTGATGAATATGGATAATTCCAGCAATGAATATCTGTGCCTGAAACATTTATTGTATTTGTACAGTTAAATGTACTTGTATTGACATCAATAACATTTTCTTCAATTGCTGCTGAACTTGTTATTACCTTGAATACAGAACCCGGAATATATCTGTCTGTAACAGATTTATTTTTCCACTGTGCAGCACGTGCATTCATAAGTTCTTCTGATTTTTTTTCCTCATCAGTTATAGATTCAATATATTTTGCCTTGCTTTCGTCAGTAATTTCAGCAGGATTATTGAGGTCATAGCTGGGAGTTGTTGCCATTCCATATATTGCTCCTGTTTTAACATTCATCATAATTGCACAAGCACCTTCAGCAAGCTGAAATTCCTTTGTCATATCCTGAATATTCTTTTCAAGATAATACTGAATGTTGCTGTCTATGGTCAGATAGAGAGAATTTCCATCCTGAGCCTCATATAGTTTTGAATATCTGTAAGGCATTTCATCGCCCTTTGCATCTTTGGCAGATATAACCTTTCCGGGTATTCCTGAAAGTTCCTCATTATAATAGCTTTCAATTCCATACTGTCCGTCACCATCAGAATTTACAAATCCTATAACGGAGGCAGCAAGTTCATTCTGAGGATAATAACGCTTTGTATCTTCCTGAAGACTTATACAGGTTATTTTATTTTCAGATGTAAATTCTGTAATTTTATCAGCCACAGGAGATTCAACTTTTGTCTGAAGAACCTCATACTGATTATCTGCGTCCATCTTTTTCAGCAGAGTTTCTTCGTCAATATCAAGAACACTCGTTATAAATTCAACTATTTCTTCTTTTTTGCTGTAATTCTGTTCTTTTTCCCTGAAATTTGAAGGATCAAGGAATACTTTAAAAACAGTTGCACTTTTTGCAAGTATATTTCCGTTTGTATCGTAAATCGTACCTCTGTTGGCTGAAATTTCAATTGAGCCGAACTGATTTGTATTGGCATAATCCTGATATATTTTATTATCGATAACTGAAGTTTTAAAAAGGTTCACAGATATTGCCAGTGCAAGCACCATAAGCAGACTAAACCCTATCTCAGAACGGGTTTTCATTTTTGCAGTCGGCAGTTTAGACATAAAAACTTCTTCCGAAAAAACGGAAATCCTCCTTTTTAATTTATAAAAAACAAATATCTTCTAATAATTCAATAGTCAACCTCATAAGGCTGACTATTGAAAGGTATTATTAAAAATTTTCACATTCTGATAATACCCTGAGATGTTATTAAAATATATGAATAATCTCAGAATATATATTCCAGAATATCATTAAATTTATCCCTGATTGTTACAAAAATACTTTTTTCTTCGGGAGTAACTTCAATAACGCTGTCAGACTGCACTTCCATATATACAATCTGTGACTTGTCAAGCTTTTCAAGCCCGAGAATATTTTCTGCATAATCCTCTACATTTTTCATTGACATTTTAGCTTCAAGTTCTGACTGCATTCTTACATTTTCACTCTGAAGCAGTTCATTATTTTTTTTTGCAACTGAAATTTCATTATATACTTCATTTACTTCAACTTTAGCATATATAAAACAACTGAGCAGGAGAAGTGAACATACTGCAAGCAAAAAGCCCTTTACTGCCATTCCCTTCTGGTTGCTGTTGCTTTTCATGGATATATTTCTTTTACTGTCAACAGCTTCGGCATTGAAATCATCAGCGTTATCTGTATTCTGTTTATAAGCGGTATTTAATAATGCCATATTTACAACACCTAATTCCTTTCTATTATCCTGAGTTTAGCACTGTGGCTTCTGTTATTGACAGCAAGTTCTTCTTCACTTGCTGTAATTGGCTTTCTGTTTACAAGACGAGCCTTAGGAAGTTTTCCGCACACACATACGGGAAATTCAGGAGGACATGTACAACCTTTGCACCACTGTGCAAATTTTTGTTTGACCAGCCTGTCCTCAAGGGAATGAAATGTAATTACTGCAAGTCGCCCGCCCTGAGCAAGGCATTCAAATGCACAGTCCAGTCCTGATGACAGATAATCGAGTTCACCATTTACTGCAATTCTTAATGCCTGAAATGTTTTTTTGCATGGATTTTTTTCACGCCTGAATTTTGCCGGAATACTTGCCTTAATAATTTCAGCAAGTTCTGAAGTAGTTTCAACAGGCTTTCCAGCTCTGAATTTTATAATATTACCGGCAATTTTTCTTGAAAACTTTTCCTCTCCGAATTCAAAAAATATCTTTGAAAGCATTTCTTCAGAATATCCGTTTACAATATCATAAGCACTAAGTCCTGACTGACTCATACGCATATCAAGAGGTGCATCATACTTATAGGAAAATCCACGTTCAGGAGTATCAAGCTGATGTGAGGAAACTCCCAAATCCAGAAGTATTCCATCTGCTTTTTCAATTTTCATTCTTTTCATAATTTCTGCCATATCTGCAAAATTTGCCTGAACAACCTGTGCAGGAAATCCTGAAAGCCGTTCTCTTGCAACTGCAACTGCATCAGGGTCACGGTCGATAGCAATAAGCTTTCCGTTTTCCGACAATTTTTCGGCAATATGGACTGAATGACCTGCTCCTCCGGCAGTTCCGTCAATGTATGTACCATCAGGTTTTATATTAAGACCTTCAATACACTCATTCAGCATTACAGAAACATGATGAAATTCCATTGAAACCTCCTGAAAAATACAAGCAAAAATATCTGTTCAAAACGTCAAAGAATCTCATGCATTGTATTAATTATAAAATTACCGCAGGCATTATCCGGTCTGAAAAAACCGAACAATTAGCCTACTATAATTATTATACTACATGCAAAAAAAAAAATCAAGCAGTCATGCAATAAATGACAAAATAAAAATAGCACAATACTTTGTGCATTATAACCAAAAACCAACAAACAATTATATCAATTTCTTTATTTTTCCAGTCGTTTATATATTCATTTTATATAAATAGTAAAGTCCGTCAGAAACCAAGTCTTTATCATAAATTATCTCATGACGGCAATATGGAACAATAAGTCCTGAAAGTCCGCCTGTTGCAATAACTGTTGCATTTTCTCCGATAATTTCTCTGTATCTGTCAATCATTCCGTCCATCATGCAGGCTGTACCGATAATACTTCCTGAACGCATAGCATCAACTGTATTTTTTCCAATAACATCAATGCATGGTTCATTAAGATTTATATGTGAAAGCTGTGCCGCTGAATTTGCAAGTGTTTTTAATGAAACATTTACACCAGGCACAATTGAACCTCCGAAATAATTTCCATCACGGTCAATTGCAGCTATTGTTGTAGCAGTTCCCAAATCAAATATTATTGTCGGACTTGGATATTTAAGCTTTGCACCGGCAGCACCACATATGAGATCTGCACCGGTTGCAGATGGATTATCCATAAGCATTTCAAATCCTGTTTTCATTTTATATGATACAATCATCACAGGGCATCTGAAAATTTTTTCCAAAGCGTTCTTTAAAATCGGTTTAAGATGGGGAACAACAGTTGATATTATTGCACCCTCAAAATTATCTGCTGAGCATTTATTAAGCTGTAAAATTCCCATAAAAAGCACAGAATATTCATCAGCAGTCTGAGAATGTTGTGTTGAAATTCTTGATGAAAACAAAATTTTATCATTTTCATATACTGCAAGAACAATATTTGTATTTCCAACATCTACAGTAAAGACCATATTATTAAATCCTCCCTTAAAATAAAAACAGTCATCTGCCAATAACTGCAGATGACTGTCTTTTTTTATAGAAAAACGAAATTAAATTCAGTTAATTAGCCGTTAATCTTAGTAACAACGCCTGAACCTACTGTACGACCGCCTTCACGAATA
>CAYRPZ010000007.1:0-45343 GCA_964426275.1 uncultured Ruminococcus sp.
TCAGACTGCTGATGATGAATATATTTCTGATGATGTAACTGAAAATACAGATGATAATATTCAGACTGCTGATGATGAATGTATTTCTGATGATATGACTGAAAATACAGATGATAATATTCAGACTGCTGATGATGAATGTATTTCTGATGATATGACTGAAAATACAGATGATAATATTCAGACTGCCGACAATGAGGAGATTTCGTCAGAAAGCGGTATATCATGGGAGATTATATCACCTTATAATCCGGAAGAAAATAATACAGAAAAATCTGATAATGAACCTGATGAAATTCAGTCAGATGACAATAATATTGTATCCAGTACGGAAAATTCTGATTATGAAGTTGACAGCACAGACAATAATGATGAAACTGATGAAGATGAAAAATCAGACAGTGAACCTGAAAAGAAAAAATTTAGTTTTAAAAATCTGTTTAAGCGTAAAAAGAAATAATGCGGAGGTTTAAGATATGAAATTAATACTCGCATCAAATAATAAGAATAAACTCAGGGAAATAAGGGAACTTATTGAGCCTTCGGGATTTGAAGTATTTTCGCTTAAAGATATGGGGGTAATAGCAGACCCTGAGGAGAATGGTACAACATTTGAAGAAAATGCATATATAAAAGCTAAGTTTATATATGATATTTTTGACGGAGAATATGCTGTTATTGCCGATGACAGCGGTCTTGAAGTCGATTATCTCAATAAAGCCCCCGGAATTTATTCCGCAAGATATGGCGGTGAAAATGCTGCTGATGAGGATAAATACAATAAAATCCTTTCAGAACTTGATGGTATTGTAAAGGAAAAAAGAACTGCACGTTTTGTATGTGTTATCTGCTTTATAGATTCCAATGGGGATTCTTATACTGTCAGAGGAGAATGTGAAGGCTATATAGGATTTGAAGCTAAGGGGAAAAATGGATTTGGATATGACCCGATATTTATGTATGGTGAAAATTCATTTGCTGAAATATCGGCTGATATGAAAAATAAAGTAAGTCATCGTGCAGAGGCTTTAAGAAAATTTGCTGAAATAATAAAGGAGAAAAAATATGTTGACAAGTAAACAGAGAGCAAAGCTCAGAGGTATTGCAAGCACTGAAGATACTATTTTTCAGATTGGAAAAGGCGGTATTCCGGATACTCTTGTCAATCAGGTTGAAGATGCCCTCAGAGTAAGAGAAATTGTTAAAATAAAAGTGCTTGAAAATTCTTCATATAATCCGAAGGAAGCAAGTCTTGAACTGTCTGAAAAAACAAATTCGGAAGTTGTACAGGTTATCGGAAGTAAATTTGTTCTTTACAAGCGAAATCCAAAAGAACCTGTTATTCAGCTCTGATATATGAAAAAAATCGGTATTTTCGGAGGCAGTTTCAATCCGGTTCATAATGGTCATATTTATCTTGCAGAAAATATTATGGAAAAGCTTGAACTGGATAAAATTATAATGATGCCTGCAAATATTTCTCCACACAAGCTTGATTATGAATATGCTGATGGTAATGACAGGCTTGAAATGTGCCGTCTTGCCTGTGAAGGAAAGAAAAACTTTGAAGTTAGTGACTGGGAAATTTCAAGAAATGAAATAAGTTATACTTACAATACTGTTATGCACTTCAGAGAGGAATATCCTGACTGTGAGCTTTATCTTATGGTAGGAAGTGATATGTTTCTCTGTTTTGAAAGATGGTACAGATATCGGGATATCCTTGAAAATGCTGTGCTTACAGTTGTTTCAAGAGAGAAAGATGACAGACAGGACATCGAAAGAAAAAAATCAGAGTTTGAATTATATGGAAAAATCATTTTTCCTGATATTGCTCCTTTAGTAATTTCTTCTACGGAAATAAGAAAAAGTATAAAAAATCATGGGGTTTTTTCTTGCTATTTAAGTGAAAAAGTAGTACAATATATAAAGCAAAAAAAATTATATCTGTAAATAAATCTGAATATTATATTTTCGTTCAGTTTTCCGGTAATCATAAGAAATGTGGTGGTTTTTTGTATAATGTTGATGAGATGAAGAACTTTTTAAGAGAAAGACTTTCAAAAAAAAGATATATTCATTCTCTTAATGTGGCTGATGAATGTCGTTCACTTGCAAAAGTATATGACGAGGACGAGGAAAAATGCTATTTTGCAGGGCTTCTGCATGATGTGTGCAAGGAAATTCCTGCTGAAAATCAGAGAGAAATGGTCGTTAAAAGCCGTCTTGCGGTCAGTCAGTCAGAACTTACTTCAAAACCCTTGTGGCATGCCATTGCAGGTGCATGGTTTGCTGAAAATGAACTTGGCATAAAAGACAGGGACATACTTAATGCAATGAGATTTCATACTATTGCAAGAGCAGGAATGACCAGAACTGAAGAAATTGTTTATCTTGGCGACCTTGTTTCTGCTGACAGAACTTTTAAAGATGTAAAGAAAATGAGAAAGCTTGCATACACCGATATAAACAGAGCTATGCTTGAAGCTCTTAAATTTTCAGTGCTTTGCGTTATTGAAAAAGGCGGTTATATTCCGAATTATACAATTGAAGCATATAATCAGTATATATTTTTATGCAGTAAAAAAGATAAATAGGAGATAGAATATTATGGCAGGAGAAAAAAATAATGCCTTGAAAAAGAAGAAAAAAAAGAAATTTAAAAAAATGTCCGTCGGGGAAATTATTATAATTATAGTTACGGTTGTTTTGCTCTTTTCATTTATTTATGTTCTTATAAAGCCTACTTTAAGACAGACTCAGCCTTTAGGAAATCTTGAGGGTGTTCTGGATAAGGATTACAGCAGTTATGAAATCAAGGAGGAGGAAGCCGATAAAGATGATGGTCTTGATATAGACCAGCTTATTGAAGGTCAGCTTACAGTCTTATGCCTTGGATTTGACGAAGATGGTCTTAATACTGATGTTATTATGCTCTTTCTCTTTGATATAAAAAATCATAAAATAAATGTACTTCAGATTCCAAGGGATTGTTTTGTAAATATAGGAGAAACAGGCAAAATAAATGGTGTATACAGTGTCGGTGACCCTGACCTTACACCTATTAACCGCACTGTCGATATCGTAAGGGAAACTTTTGCAATACCGATTGACAGGTATATCACTATAAACTGCAATGATATTCCGCCTGTTGTTGACCTTATCGGAGGTATTCCGATAGATGTTCCTGAAAGAATTGTTTATGAAGCTGACAAAATCATTGAAGCAGGAGAACAGACTCTCAGTGGTGAGCAGGCTGAATGGTTTGTACGTTTCAGACATGATTATTCTGAAGGAGATATCGGACGTATAAAGGCACAGAGGATTTTTCTTGCCGCCGCTATGAATAAGCTTAAAAATATGGGCAGTTCGCTTATAACACTGCTTCCGCAGATGTCTGACTATCTTAATTCAGACCTTACCTTAGGAGAACTCAGCAGTCTTGCAGATTTTGCATCAAATGTTGAAATGGAAGATGTTTCCGTATATATGGTTCCGGGTGAGGGAGCAACTTATAACGGATATTCTGTATGGTCAATACATCATGATGCCACAGTTGACCTTATGAATACGTATTTCAGACCTTATCAGGTAAGCGTGAATGTTCTTCCAATATATGAACTTTCAAACACTTCAACATGGTATGATGATGAAAACGGAAATCTTAATGATATATTTGAGGGCGATATTCCTGATATTCCAAGAAAATAAGATGAAAGGAAGTTTTTTATGACACAGAATGAAAAGCTGAAAACCATTGTTCAGGCTCTCAGCAGTAAGAAAGCCGAGGATATACAGGTGCTTGAAATAAAGAACCTTACAATTGTTTCTGATTATTTTATTATTGCAAATGGTACAAGTTCAACTCATACAAAGACTCTTGCTGATGAAGTTGAATTTCAGATGTCACAGAAAGGTGAAGAACCTGCCGGAAAAGAAGGTCATGGAGGTTCAAACTGGATTGTTCTTGACTATTCAAGCGTTATGGTTCATATATTCTATAAGGAAACACGTGACTATTATCAGCTTGAACGTATGTGGGGGGATGGCAAAAAAATTGATATAAGTGAATTTATTGATTGATATGAATATTTTTCAGAATATGGAAAAAGAAAGAAAGACCCTTGTAATAGCTGCTTTGATTTTTTCAGCAATATCTGTTATTGCAGCTTTTATTACAAAGGATATATATATGGCAGCTGTAAGCATAATTCTTTGGAGCTGTATGTGTTTCAGATATAACTGGGCTAAAATGTCAAAGGTTCTGCTTAATATAATTATAATATGCATATATGCTGTTGCATATGTTCAGATATTTATTCAGTACAGAAATTCAAACCAGCCGCCTGATATTGATTTTATGTTTATTTTGAAAACAATTGTCAATGTTATTGTTCCCATTGCAGAAATAACAGTCATTTATAAGTCAAAAAATATAAGAGATTATTTTCTTCAGGAAAAAAAGAATAAGATAAATACAAAACTGAAATGACAGGAGGTTTTTATTTATGGAGGGAAGTTCATCAAAAGGCAGAGGTCTTGCAATGGCAATAGGCATTTATGCTGTTGTAAAAGCGGTGCTTAATGGGATTATCGGAAGTTTTGCGATTTTTGATATCATTATAGCAATAGCAATACTTGTTTTTATGATTCTTGGAATAAAATATTCAAATTATATTATTGCCGCTTTAATGGTACTTGTTGTTGCAAAGAATTTCGGTCATAATATTTCTGATATAGGAGCTAACTGGATTTATCTTCTGGAAGCAGCAATTGATATTATTTGTGCGGCTGTGCTTTGTTTAAGTTCAGATGTAAAGGCATTTTTTTCAGGAAATGACAGCAGTTCAGACAGCGAAAACTGATTTTTAATAATGTGACTATATGTCACACTGTATCATAAAATAAAAAAGGAATGGTAATTTAATGGGTAAAAATTATGATTTTACTGCCATAGAGAAAAAATGGCAGAAATACTGGGACGAACATGGAACATTTGAAGCAAAGAATGATTACTCAAAGCCTAAATTCTACGCTCTTGTTGAATTTCCTTATCCGTCAGGTCAGGGACTTCATATAGGTCATCCAAGACCTTATACTGCTATGGATATAGTTTCAAGAAAACGCAGACTTGAAGGATATAATGTTCTTTTCCCGATGGGCTGGGACGCATTCGGTCTGCCTACTGAAAATTATGCTATTAAAAATAAAATTCACCCTGCAATTGTTACAAAAAATAATGTTGCAAGATTCAAGTGTCAGCTTAAATCCCTCGGTCTTTCATTTGACTGGAACAGGGAAATAAATACTACTGACAAGGATTATTTCAAATGGACTCAGTGGATTTTTATTCAGATGTTCAAAAAAGGTCTTGCATATAAAAAGGAAATGGCTGTAAACTGGTGCACATCTTGTAAGGTTGTTCTTGCAAATGAGGAAGTTGTTGGCGGTGTATGCGAAAGATGCGGAGGAGAAGTTATACGAAAGGTAAAATCACAGTGGATGCTTAAAATTACGGAATATGCACAGCGTTTGCTTGATGACCTCTCTGAAGTTGACTATCTTGAAAAGATAAAGGCTACACAGACTAACTGGATTGGTCGTTCAACAGGTGCAGAAGTTGATTTTACCGCTACTACAGGCGATATTCTTACAATATATACTACCCGTCCCGATACTCTTTTCGGTGCTACTTATATGGTAATCTCTCCTGAACACCCTTATATTGAAAAATGGGCTGACAAGCTCGAAAATATGGAGGAAATCAGAGCTTATCAGGAAATGGCATCAAGAAAATCCGATTTTGACAGAACTGAAATGAATAAGGATAAAACAGGCGTTCAGCTTAAAGGTGTACGTGCTGTAAATCCTGTAAACAATAAGGAAATTCCGATATTCATATCCGATTATGTACTTATGAGTTATGGTACAGGTGCAATCATGGCTGTTCCGGCACATGATACACGTGACTATGATTTTGCAAAAGTATTTAATCTTCCGATTATCGAAGTTGTAAAGGGCGGAGATGTTTCAAAAGAAGCTTTTACAGACTGTGCTGCAGGAATTATGACTAACAGCGGATTTCTTGACGGTCTTTCCGTTGAAGATGCAAAAGTTAAAATTAAAGAATGGCTTGAAGAAACAGGAAAAGGCAGGTCAAAGGTAAATTATAAGCTTCGTGACTGGGTATTCTCCCGTCAGAGATACTGGGGTGAACCTATACCAATTGTAAAATGTGAAAAATGCGGATATGTTCCGATTCCTGAAAGTGAACTTCCTCTCACACTTCCTGATGTTGAAAGTTATATGCCGACAGATAATGGTGAAAGTCCTCTTTCAACTCTTGAAAGCTTTATAAATACAAAATGTCCATGCTGTGGCGGAGATGCAAAGCGTGAAACTGATACGATGCCTCAGTGGGCAGGTTCGTCATGGTATTTTCTCAGATACTGCGACCCTCACAATGACAAAGAACTTGCATCAAAAGAAGCTATTGACTACTGGCTTCCTGTTGACTGGTACAATGGCGGTATGGAGCATACAACTCTCCATCTTCTCTATTCACGTTTCTGGAATAAATTTCTCTATGATATTGGAGCTGTTTCATATAAAGAACCGTATATGAAGCGTACATCACACGGAATGATTTTGGGCAAAGACCCTGAACATCCGGGTCAGTTTACAAAAATGTCTAAGTCCAAGGGCAACGTTGTAAATCCTGATGAAGTTGTAAATGAATTCGGTGCTGATACTCTCAGGCTTTATGAAATGTTTGTAGGAGACTTTGAAAAGGCTGCTCCATGGCAGGAAGATGGTATCAAGGGATGTAAGAAATTTCTTGACAGAGTATGGAAACTTCAGGATATGGTTGTTGAGGGCGACACATACACCAAGAAGCTTGAAAGTTCATTCCATAAGACTATAAAGAAAGTTTCAGAGGATATTGAATTACTTAAATTCAATACTGCAATAGCTGCTATGATGGCTCTGCTTAATGAAATTTATGCAGAAGGCTCTGTAAACCGCAGGGAACTTAAAGATTTACTTATAATACTTAATCCTTTTGCACCGCATATTACTGAAGAAATGTACAGCATACTTGGATTTGGCGGTGTTCTCAATGAACAGCAGTGGGTTAAATATGATGAAAGTCTTTGCATTGATTCTACTGTTGAAATAGTTGCTCAGATAAATGGCAAACTTAAAGCTAAACTTGTAATTCCTGTTGATATGCCAAAGGACGATGTTCTTAAAACTGCTCTGGAAAATGAAAAGATTGCTGAAGCAGTTTCAGGAAAGAATATCATAAAACAGATATATGTGCCAAATAAACTTGTTAATTTTGTAGCAAAATAACGAAATTCATTACAAGTATGATTATCTCTTGACAGAATGCAGTAATTTGTGGTACAATAAAATATATCATGAAAACTACTTCCGTATTGTTTTATAGAGATAGTAGAATTCGCTGGAAATTGATGTGATGACTGACATATCTGCACTTGTTGCGGATAGTTTAGTATAAACCTCTGTCTTAGCGGCAAAGGGAGGGAAACAAATGGCAGAAGTTCGTGTTGGAAAGAACGAATCTTTGGATACAGCTCTTAAGAGATTTAAGAGGTCATGTGCTAAGGACGGCGTTATCGCTGAAGTTCGTAAAAGAGAACACTACGAAAAACCTTCGGTAAAACGTAAGAAAAAATCCGAGGCAGCTCGTAAGCGTAAGTATTAATTTTTCAGCTTAATAAAAAGCAAACTGATTAAAGCGGGCGTTTATTCGTCCGCTTTTCGTTTTATGGAGGTATATATTATGCTTTTCAGTGCGACAACTGCCGTTAAAACGGTTGACTGTATATCTGCGGAGCTTTTGGAGTATTATAATATAAAAGGGCTTATACTTGACCTTGACAATACTCTTACAACCCATGACAATCCGATACCTGCCGAAAGAGTGGAAGCATGGCTTGATAATATGCGTAAAAATAATATTGCAATGATGATTGTTTCAAATAATCATTATGAGCGTGTGAAGCCTTTTGCGAATAATCTCAGACTTGAATTTGTATGTGACGGCAAAAAACCATTGTCAAGAGGATTTAATGAGGCTCAGAAGCGTATGAATATACCATTTGAGAATATTGCAGCAGTCGGCGACCAGATTTTTACTGATATACTCGGAGCAAATCTCAGACGTATAAAAAGTATATATGTTTTTCCGATTAAGCATGAAACAACTGCTTTTTTCAAGTTCAAGAGATTTATGGAAAAGCCTTTTATTCCTAAAAAACTTTATGACAGCAGTCATTCTGATATATAAAAAGTTTCTGTAGATAATCAGACATATTTATAATATTACAGAGTATTAAACAGGAGGTTATTTTTATGAAAAAGAAAATTCTTGTTATACACGGACCTAATCTCAATCTTTTAGGAGAACGTGAACCTGGAATTTATGGAGAGGTTTCATTTGAAAATCTCAATCAAATGATTATGTCAAAGGCTGAGAAACTGGGCATTGAATGTGAGATATTCCAGTCAAATCATGAGGGAGCTATAATTGATAAGCTCCATGAGGCAAGAAAAATTTTTGACGGTGTGGCTATTAATGCGGGGGCATACACTCATTACAGCTATGCCATAAGAGATGCAATTTCAGCAATCAAAATTCCATGCATTGAAGTACATATCAGCAATGTTTTTGCAAGGGATAAATTCCGTTCAGAGTCAGTTATTGCTCCTGTATGCAGAGGCAGTATTTCAGGATTTGGACTTGACAGTTATATGCTTGCAATAACAGGTCTTTGCAATATGATTGAAAAATAGTGAAAGTGTGTTTTATATGAGCAATATTGAAAAACTTATGAAATCATTTCCTGACAGTGCTGACTGTGCGGTTATTGTTTCAGATATAAACAGAAGATATTTTACAGGTATGAAGTCTTCAGCAGGTATTCTTATATGTTTCAGGAATAATGCATATCTTATTATTGATTTCAGATATATTGAAAAAGCAAAAAAGATTGTCAGGGATTGTGAAGTAATTCTGCTTGAGGATATGTACAGTCAGATTAAACAGCTTATGGAAAAGCATAATGCACATGTAATCTCTGTTGAATCTGAAGAAATGACTATAAGTAAACTTAGTTCATTCAAGAAAAATCTCCCTTCATACAGCTTTGATACAACCGATAAGCTTAGTAATGCGATTTATGATATGCGTTCTGTAAAGAGTGATGAAGATATTGAAAAAATGAAAATCGCTCAGAAATTTACAGATGATGCATTTAATCATATACTTGATTTTATAAAAGCCGGAAGAACTGAAAGAGAAATTGCACTTGAACTTGATTACTTCATGCTTAAAGATGGTGCAGAAGCTCTCTCATTCGATACAATCGCACTTGCAGGGAAAAATACATCAATGCCACACGGCGTTCCGTCTGATTATAAGATACAGCAGGGCGATTTTGTACTTATGGATTTTGGTGCAGTATATGACGGATACCACAGCGATATGACAAGGACTGTATGTGTGGGTTCTCCTACTGATGAGATGAAAAAAGTCTATGATATCGTTCTTTCAGCTCAGAAAAAAGGTCTTGAAACTGCAAAGGCAGGCATAAAAGGCATTGACCTTGATAAATCAGCAAGAGATATTATTAAAAATGCAGGGTATGGCAATGCTTTCGGACATTCTCTCGGTCATGGTGTAGGTATGGAAATTCATGAGTTTCCGAATGCTTCACAGAAATCTTTGAAAATTATTCCTGTAAATTCAGTTGTTACAGTTGAGCCGGGAATATATCTTCCGGATAAATTCGGTATAAGAATTGAAGATATGGTTAAAATTACTGATGAGGGTTGTATGAATTTCACAAAAAGTCAGAAAAGCCTTATTTGTTTATAAATTATTTTCTTTTAGGTATTGCAAAAATTTTATTTTTATTGTAAAATATAATTAATGGTTGTTTATGCAATTTAAAATGACGGTTTTTTCCGTCCTGAAAAATCAAGCTATATTAACTTGGAGGTATTAATTTTATGATTTCAGCAGGCGATTTCAGAAATGGTGTTACTTTTGAACTTGACGGCAACGTTGTTCAGGTAGTTGAATTTCAGCACGTTAAACCAGGTAAAGGTGCTGCATTCGTTAGAACCAAATTTAAAAATGTAATTACAGGTGCTGTAGTAGAGCGTTCATTTAACCCTACCGACAAATATCCTACTGCTTTTGTTGAAAGAAAGGATATGCAGTATCTTTATGCTGACGGTGACCTTTACTACTTTATGGATATGGAAACATATGAACAGGAGCCTATCAGTAAATCTGTTCTCGGTGACAGCTTTGCATTTGTAAAAGAAAATATGGAAGTTAAAGTTCTTTCATATAAAGGTAAGGTTTTTGGTGTTGAACCGCCTTTCTTTGTTGAACTTCAGGTAACTCAGACAGATCCTGGATTTAAAGGTGATACTGCTACAAATGCTACTAAGCCGGCTGTTCTTGAAACAGGTGCAGAAGTTAAAGTTCCGCTCTTTATCAATGAAGGAGATATGATTAGAATTGATACAAGAACAGGCGAATACATGGAACGTGCTTAATTAAAAGCATTATATCTGTTTGAAATTAAGTTAATGATAAAAAGGGGGATTATTTTATGAAGCTTACAGAAAAAATGTCTTATCTTCAGGGACTTATGGACGGTCTTGAAATTGATACTTCCACTAAGGAAGGCAAAATTCTTGTACAGATGACTGAAGTTATGAAAGAACTTGTCATTTATGTTGAAGACCTTCAGGGACAGGTTGATGAGCTTACCGAACTCTGCGAAGTCATTGATGAAGACCTTGGCAATGTTGAGAACGATATGTATGAACTTGACTCACTTGACAGTGACGATGATGATGATGAATTTGATGACGATGAACTCTATGAAGTTCAGTGTCCTACCTGCGGAGATACCATACTCCTTGATGACGGTATGCTTGAAGAAGGTTCTATAAACTGTCCCAACTGCAGTGAATGTCTTGAATTTGATTTCGGCGGAATCCTTGATGAAGAAGAAAACAGTGCAGAAGAATAATATTAATTTCTTTACCTGATTTCCGACTATAAAGACGTGCTTTTGAAAGTACGTCTTTTTTATATGGGCTTTTTCAGCTTTGAATTTACTCCGTATATACCGCCTGTCATTCCGCTTATAACTGCCCCTGCAAATCTAAGTGGAACAGCCGATATTTCTATTGAATCCATAAAAATAAGTCCGGTAATAAATATGAAAAGATATATTCTCAGAGAATTTATAAGTCCGTTATAAAGACCATTTTTCTTTTTAAATAATGCATAGCAGAATCCTGATATAAAACAGCCTGAGCAAAGTGATATTTCAGCAAGTATTACTTCAGTTTTATATTTCAATCCTAATTTAGATATAATAATTGCAGATATAAGCATAAATATAAGCATGACTGCAAGTCCAAGAGCAGTAAATAAAATATCAGATACTATTTTTATATTATATATTTTTCTTTTATTTCGTCTTTTCATATTTAAATCCCTCCGTATTTAATTTTATTTCAAATGGATTTATTTTATACATAAAAAAATGCCGTACAGATAAAATCCTGTACGGCATAAAAATTTAAATTATCTTGAAACTGAGAACTTAATTTTCTTCAGATTTTTTATTTTTCTTTTTTTCACTGGTGTTTTTTTCTTCAGAAATCGTTGCTGATGCCTTTTCCTTTGCGGTTATATTTTCCTGCACAGCCCAGAGCTTTACACGGATTTTGTTTCTGTCACCGCCTGTTTCAAGTACAATTGTATCTTCGCTGGTTTTTCTTACTACGATACCAACAATTCCGCCAATTGTTACTATTTCATCGCCGATTTCAATATTGCTTCTCATTTCCTGAGTTTCTTTTTCCTTTTTTCTCTGCGGACGCATAAAAATAAAGTAAAACAGAACCAAGATAATGACCATAGGAAGAAAACTTCCTATAATTGAAGCTGTGCTTACTTCACCACTCTGTGTGGAAGTCGATGAACTCATTACAGTAATCATTTGTGGCATCATCATTTTGCATCTCCTTTAGATAGAAATTTATTTTTCTTTTATATACTTGTCAATTGAAGCAGCAGCAGTCTTGCCTGCACCCATTGCAAGAATTACAGTTGCAGCACCTGTTACAGCATCACCGCCTGCATATACACCTTCTCTTGTTGTGAGCATATCCTCATTTACAACAAGACAGCCACGCTTGTTAGCTTCAATACCGGTTGTAGTTGTGCGGATAAGCGGATTTGGTGAAGTACCGATTGACATGATGACTGTATCAACATCAAGCATATAATTTGAACCTGTAACCTCCTGAGGTCTGCGTCTGCCGCTTTCATCAGGTTCGCCAAGTTCCATTTTAATACATTCCATAGCCTTTACACGACCGTTTTCATCGCCTACTATCTTGACAGGATTGTTGAGAAGCAGGAATTCAACGCCTTCTTCCTTAGCATGATGAACTTCTTCTTTTCTTGCAGGGAGTTCGGCTTCTGAACGTCTGTAAACTATGTAAACGTGTTCAGCACCCATTCTCAATGCACTTCTTGCAGTATCCATAGCAACGTTTCCACCGCCTACTACGGCTACTGACTTTGATTTGATTACGGGTGTGTCATATTCATCAAGATATCCTTTCATAAGGTTGATTCTTGTAAGGTATTCATTTGCAGAACATACACCAACGAGTGCTTCGCCTTCAATTCCCATGAAGTTCGGAAGTCCTGCACCTGAACCTATAAACATAGCTTCATAGCCCATTCCCATGATATCATCAACGGAAAGAACTTTTCCGATAACCATATTTGTCATTATTTCAACACCAAGGGATTTAAGCTTTTCGATTTCTTTCTGAACGATAGCTTTTGGAAGTCTGAATTCAGGGATACCATACATAAGAACACCGCCTGCTGTATGGAAAGCCTCGAATATTGTAACCTGATATCCAAGGCGTGCAAGGTCGCCGGCACAGGTAAGACCGGCAGGACCTGCACCTACTACTGCAACCTTATGACCATTCGGAACAGGCTTTTCAGATGTTTCTTTCGGGTTATCCATAACATAGTCGGCAACAAAGCGTTCAAGTCTGCCTATTGCAACAGGTTCACCCTTTATTCCTCTTACGCATTTTCCCTCGCACTGATTTTCCTGAGGACATACACGTCCGCATACAGCGGGAAGACTGCTTGTTGATGTTATAATATCATAAGCGTCATAAAATCTTTTTTCAGCAACGCATTTAACAAATTCAGGTATTCTTACTCCTACAGGACAGCCTGTCATACATGGCTTGTTTTTGCAGTTAAGGCATCTTGTTGCTTCTTCAACAGCCATTTCTTCAGTATATCCGAGAGTTACTTCCTTAAAGTTTCTTGCTCTTACAGCAGGTTCCTGCTCAGGCATAGCAACTTTAGTCATTGACATATTAGGCATTATCTTTCACCTCCTGCAATTTTCATCATACGGCAAGCGTGTTCCTGTTCTCTGTAAACAGAATTTCTGTTAGCGAGTTCATCAAAATCAACTTCATGACCGTCAAAGTCAGGACCTTCAACGCAGGCATAACGGATTTTGCCTCCTACTGTTACACGACAGCCGCCGCACATTCCTGTACCGTCTATCATAATAGGATTGAGTGAAACAATAGTCTTTATACCATAAGGACGTGTAACTTCACATACAAATTTCATCATTGGAATTGGACCGATAGCGATTACTGCATCATAATTCGCACCGTTTTCAATCTGTTCCTTAAGGATATTTGTAACAAAGCCTTTTGTACCTTTTGAACCGTCATCTGTAGCAAGATAAAAATTATTGCATACCTTTTTAAATTCATCTTCAAGAATAACGATATCCTTATTTCTGAAACCTGCAATAACATCAACTTCAACATTGCTGTTGAAAAGCTGTTTTGCCTGAGGATATGCGATAGCACAGCCTACACCGCCGCCGACAACGCATACTTTCTTGACATTTTCGTCAAGATGTGTAGGAATACCGAGAGGACCTGTTACATCAAGTATGCTGTCGCCTTCTGAAAGCATAGCAAGACGTTCAGTGCTTCTTCCAACAATCTGGAAAATAATAGTGATTGTGCCTTTTTCCCTGTCATAGTCGGCAATAGTGAGCGGAACTCTTTCGCCCTGTTCGTCAATACGGAATATTATAAACTGACCTGCCAGAGCCTTTTTGGCAATGAAAGGAGCTTCAATATCCATAAGCACCACTGATTTGTTCAGTTCTTTCTTACGAACAATCTTAAACATTTACAACTCTCCCTTTTTAATTTATGCCTGAATTTATACAGGCAGGAAATACTTTAAATATAAAGTAAACATAAATTTATTTTAACATATACATTCAGAATTTGCAATACATTACAAAAGATTTTTATGGATAAGCATCATAATTCCAATAGTATTTTCATATCCTTTAACTGTGGAGGGGATATTGGTTATGAAAAAAGCTGTATTTTTTGTACTTATGGGAATATCTGTTTTTCTGCTTGCGGAAAGCGGTCTTTTCAGCAGTATATTTGTAAAAGAAAATGAGAGTAAAAAAAAAGAAAATTATACAGAAAAAAATATAAGCGTCCCCGTAGATTATGATACATATACTCCTCTGAATTATAAAGAACAATATGCAATGTGGTTTCCGGCGATGGATTATGATGATATACTTAAAAATAAATCAGAGCAGGAATTTTCTGATATTATTTTTAAGCGTCTTTCAGATGCAAAGAAAATAGGGATAAACACTGTATATGTTCATGTCCGTTCCAACTGCGATGCATACTATAATTCATCACTTTTTCCAAGAGGGGAATTCTATTCTGAAAGTGCAGATTATGACCCTTTGCAGATAATGACAGACAAAGCCCATTCGCTCGGACTGTCATTTCATGCATGGATTAATCCTATGAGAGTACAGACTACTGCACAGCTTGATGAAATGTCATCGGAATATCAGATAAAGAAATGGTATGATGATTCTGAAAAAAACGGAATTTATATAGTTAATTCAGGTGAAATGTGGTACCTTAATCCGGCATACAGTGAAGTGAGAAACTTTATAGCTTCCGGAATATTTGAAATTCTGGAGAACTACAAAGTTGACGGTATTCATATTGACGATTATTTCTATCCGACAACAGAGAAATTTTTTGACGAACAGGCATTTGAACAGTCTGATGAGAGCAGTCTTGAACAGTGGAGGCTTGAAAATGCGACACTTATGGTAAAGCAAATATACAGTACAGTAAAATCTGTAAATCCTGCAATACTTTTTGGTATAAGTCCTCAGGGAAACATTGAAACTGACTATTCTTCACAATTTGCTGATGTAAAAAAATGGTGTTCTGAAAAGGGATACTGTGATTATATTGTTCCTCAGCTTTACTATGGATTTAAAAACAGTACCTGCCCTTATGAAGCAACCTTTGACGAATGGAGCAGTATGACATCTGTTCCGCAACTGATTGCAGGTGTATGCACATATAAGGTCGGAAATGCGGACAAGTGGGCAGGAGAAGGCATTAATGAATGGATTACTGACAGTGATATAACAGCAAGGCAGATTGAATATGCACTTGCTGACGAAAATACTGATGGTATTGCTGTTTACAGCTATAGTTCAACGTTCAGGCGTGATGATATAGTGCAGTCAATTATTAATGTACTGCGTCCTGATTAAAATATCAATTGTTTAACATTTCCTATAAAGCATATTTTATTGATGAATTTTTTGTAAAATATGCTTGACATAATATAATTCATATGATATAATAAAAACATTAAAAATTAAATAACCTTATCAAGAGTGGCGGAGGAATCAGGTCCTGTGAAACCCGGCAACCGATTGTTATACATTCAGGTGCTAAATCCTGCGGTGTTAATCCGAAAGATGAGGATTTTATAAAAAATTCAGTGTTCGGAAAGTCCGGACACTTTTTTTATTGTTAAAAGATAATGGTTTGAAATTTTTATTGATTTGAATAATTTTTGGAGGAATGAAAAATGGCTTTAAAACTTTTTACTTCAGAATCTGTATCAGAAGGTCACCCTGATAAAATATGTGACCAGATTTCAGATGCTGTGCTTCATGAATTACTTGAAAAAGACCCTGAATCAAGAGTTGCCTGCGAAACTGCTGTAACTACAGGCATGGTGCTTTGCATGGGCGAAATTACAACGAAAGCTTATGTTGATATCCCTAAAATTGCAAGAAGTGTTATTTCAGATATCGGATATGACAGAGCAAAATATGGATTTGATGCTGAAACCTGCTCAGTAATCACATCTATTGATGAACAGTCAAAGGATATTGCTATGGGAGTTGATGAGGCTTTTGAATCAAAATCAGGTCAGGACGCTGATGAAACAGGTGCGGGTGATCAGGGAATTATGTTCGGATTTGCCTGCAATGAAACAAAAGAACTTATGCCAATGCCAATCTCACTGGCTCATAAGCTTGCTCTTAAACTTACGGAAGTAAGAAAGGATAAAACCCTTTCATATCTGCGTCCTGATGGCAAATCTCAGGTTACAGTTGAATATGACGGAAACAAGCCTGTCAGAGTTGATACAGTTGTAATATCATCACAGCATGCTCCTGATATTTCTCTCAGTCAGATTAAGGAAGATATTATGGAATATGTTATAAAGCCTGTTATTCCGGCTGAACTTCTTGATGAAAATACAAAATATTATATCAATCCTACAGGAAGATTTGTTATAGGAGGTCCTCAGGGTGACAGCGGTCTTACAGGAAGAAAAATAATCGTTGATACCTATGGCGGATATTCAAGACACGGAGGCGGTGCTTTCTCAGGAAAAGACCCGACAAAGGTTGACCGTTCAGCTGCATATGCCGCAAGATATATCGCAAAGAATATTGTTGCAGCAGGACTTGCCGAAAAATGTGAAATACAGCTTGCGTATGCAATCGGTGTTGCAAAGCCTGTATCAATTCTTGTTGATACTTTCGGAACAGGTAAAAAAGATGAGGATATACTCTCAAAAGCTGTCGGAAAAGTATTTGACCTTACTCCTGATTCGATAATTAAAATGCTTTCACTCAGAAAGCCTCAGTATAGAAAACTTGCCGCATATGGTCACATGGGACGTGAAGACCTTGGTGTTGCATGGGAAAAGACTGACAAGGTTCAGGCTATACTTGATGCAGTTTCAGAACTTGAAAAATAATTTTTATAGACAACCCAGAACCGTGAGACACACGGGGTTAGCTCGCTTATTCTGTAGTAATTAGACTACTCGAACGAGAACTGACTGCTTGCTTTATTGCAGGAGGAAGCCCCCGCCTCTTTAGGTGGGGGAGGATGTCACATTGAAATATATACTTGATATTAACAGACGGGTTTTTACAAAAAACTCGTCTTGTGTTTTTTATGCAGAATATACAATAATAAAAAATTTTTAAGTGCCGGAATTTTATGATTTTTGAGTAATTTAAATCGGGAAAAGTTGCCTCGAAAATTGTTTAAAATTATAAAAATATACTTGAATCTATGCTTATAATATGATATAATGTTAATTAATGGACTATATATATATATACTTGAAAGCATGACTTTATTATTTATCAATTTTTTACAAAATGGTATTTAAAAACAAGGTTTTTATAAATATATCTTGATTTTTTGCCTGAATTAGTTTATAATTAATTTAATATGAAAAAATTATCGCTTTTTTTAGATTTAAAGGATAATATATCAAATTATTGAGTAATATGATATTTTTGGAAAGGATGGTATTTGTATATGTTTTTTGACTCCATTCAGTTTAAGGCTATGGAATGTGGTCTTTCAGCCCTTAATCTTAAACAGGAGGTAATTTCACATAACCTCGCAAATATTGATACGCCCAATTACAAATCTTATGAAGTGAATTTTGAAAATGTTCTTGAACAGGCTTATCAGTCAGATAAAGATGATACTGCAAAGAATATATCATATGATTTTAAGGCGGAAGTTTCTAAAGATAATAATTTGTCTGTGCTTGTTGACGGCAACAATGTTGATGTTGATGAACAGTCACTCGAGCTTTACAGCACATATGTACAGTCTTCTGCTATAATTCAAAAGATGAATGCAAAAATTTCAGATATAAATTATGTTCTTACACAGGCTAATTTTAATTAAAAGGAGGGAAAAAAGATGGCATTTCTTAATTCGCTTAATACTATAGGTTCAGCACTTACTGCCGAGCGTTTCCGTTCAAATATAATTCTTCAGAATATTGCAAATCAGAATACAACACGGACTGAAAGCGGAGAACCTTACAGAAGAAAACAGGTAATTTTTAAAGAAAGTTCCCAGTCATTTGATGATGTACTGAACAATGTTTCAGGGGGAGGCGTTAAAGTTACAGAAGTTGTTGAAAGTCAGGAAGATTTTAAGTCCGTATATGACCCGCAGCATCCTGATGCTGATGAGGACGGATATGTTCTTTATCCCAATGTAAACAATACCGAAGAACAGATTGACCTTATGGACGCATCAAGAGTATATGAAGCAAATGTTACTGCTTTGTCAGTTATAAAAGCTATGACTGCCAAGGCACTTGAAATAGGAAAATAAAAGAAATTTTTTGAGAGGAGTTGTATGAAGTGTTTATTGTACCGCTGACATCAATGGCGACTCAGCTGGATTCAGTGTCGGATTCATTAAAAAAAGATTCAGGCAGTACCGCTGACACAATTAAAAATGAAGCAATGTCATTTGCTGACTATCTTAAAGAATCAGTTATGAAAGTAAAAGAACTCGAGGCATCATCAGATAAAAGTGCATATGACCTTGCAGTAGGAAATACAAATGATATCGAAACCGTTATGATTGAATCAGCTAAGGCTTCAGCTGCTGTAGAAACTACTGTTCAGATTACTACAAGAGCTGTGAATGCTTATAAAGAAATATTACAGATGCAGTTGTAAAATATTTTTAAGATAGTTGAGTGAAATATGAAAGAAAAATTTTCAAAGTTTTTGGATAATTTAAAAAAAGCATGGCAAAAGCTTACAAAACGTGTAAAAATAATAATTGTATCTGTGGCAGCTGTACTTCTCATTGCGGCAATTGTGATTACAGCCGTACTTAATTCCTCAGCAAAAAACGATTATATCGTTCTTTTTCCGGATATGACGGCTGATGAATCAACGGAAGTTTATCTTGAGCTTCAGAATATGGGTGTGGAAACACTTATCAATAAAAACGGAGAAATTGAAGTTCCTGCTGATCAGTGGGATACTCTTGTTTATGAACTGGCTGAAAAAGGATATCCTCAGTCAACTCCTTCATATGGTACGTTTTTTGATAATCTGAGCATGACCATGACAGAGTTTGAAAAAAAACAGTCACTGCGTTTTGAACTTCAGGACAGGCTTCAAACTACAATTTCACGTATTGAGGGAGTAAAAGGTGCTATAGTTACAATAAGTGTTCCGGAAACTTCCGACTATGCGTGGACAGATAATGATGAAAGTGCTACCGCAACTGTAACACTTACTCTTGAAAACCCTGAAACATTCAGTTCTGATAATGTTTCAGCCATAAAAAATCTTGTCGCTTACAGTGCTCAGCAGATGGAGCCTTCAGATGTAAAGGTCATTAACGCCAATACAGGCACTGAAATTTTCAGCTCTGAAGAACTCGATGAAAATAAAGAGGAACTTGACAGTGATGAGCGTATTTATTATGAAAACATTATAAAGGAACAGCTTGAGTATAATGCGGAAAAAATTCTTTCTGCTGTATATGGCAAAGACGGCGTGGTTGCAGTTGCAAATGTATCTGTCGATTATGATAAGATTACTCAGGAAATAAAAGAACTTATAACCAATGAAGACGGTGAAGGAGTAAAAGAAAATCAGTCCATACAATATAAGGTCGGAGATACAGTTGACGCCGGAGGAATTGTCGGCGAGGAGGATAATTCAGATATCCCGAATTATGGAAACCTCGAGGACGACCTTTCATCTGATGATGCAAATTATTATCAGCGTGACACTGAATGGGCTATAGGATACATACTTACACAGAAAGAACAGGCAAGGGGCATTCTTACAGATGCTTCAATTGCTGTTGTTGTCACAACTAAGAATTCATATATAACCGACAAAGAAAAAGAGGCTCTTGTTGAACTTGTCAAGAATGCCACAAATATCGATGCGGAAAAAATTTCTGTTTACAGTAATCAGGAAATTATTGCTGAGTCTAATGATAAACCAAAAGAAGATGATGATGATGGAAATGTTAATGAAACACTTCAGGATATGTTGAGACCGTTTATTATCATTATTACACTTATAGTTCTTGGCGCTCTTTTGATTATTGCACTTATAGTATACATTATTACTAAAAATGCAAGAAGAAAGATGGAAGAACAGAAAAAATCAAGTCAGGAAGCTATACGCAATCTCCAGAATACTATTGATGAAAACAATAAAAAGCAAACTCTTATTGAAGCTGCAATGCAGCATAATAAAGAGGAACAGAATACTGCAAATGAAGTTAAGGAATTTGTTCAGAAAAATCCGGAAGTTACAGCTGCTATTATCCGAGCAATGCTTAAGGAGGATGAATAATTATGGCCGGTTCCGGTTCAAAGCAGGCTGTCAGTCCTCTCAGAAAAGTTGCAACTGTTATGATTGCACTTGGCAGTGAAAACGCTGCACAGGTATATAAATATCTCCATGATGATGAAATAGAGGAAATATCATGTGAAATTGCTAAAATAGAACGCCTTTCCTCAGATGAAGTAAAGGATATCGTTCAGGAATTCTATGATATGTGCATTGCTCAGAAAGTAGGAACCGAAGGCGGTCAGAAATATGCTCAGAATGTTCTTGAAAAAGCATTCGGAGTTCAGCGGTCTTCAGTATTTATGGATCGCCTTGCAAAAACAGGGCAGAAACGTTCATTTGATTTTATAAGAAAAGTAGATTATAAAAATCTGCTCATGATAATTCAGAATGAACACCCCCAGACTATAGCAATTATTCTTTCTTATGCAAATGCCGACCAGGCATCGCATATACTTTCGGAACTGCCAAAAGAAACTCAGGTTGATGTAATAAAAAGAATTTCAAATCTTGACCGTGCATCTCCTGAAGTAATAGGTATTGTTGAGAGTATGCTTGAAAAACGTCTGGCATCAATTTCCTCTGTTGACCTTATGGAATGCGGCGGTGTGAACTACATTGCTGAAATTATGAACAGGGTTGACAGACAGACTGAAAAATATATACTTGATGAGCTTAAAGAAGATTCGCCAGATCTGGCTGATGAAATTAAAAAGCTTATGTTTGTATTTGATGATATTATTTATCTTGATAACCTTGAAATTCAGTGCTTTATCCGTGAAGTTGACATCAAGGACATTACAATTGCACTCAAGGCTACCAGCGAGGAAGTTGCAAATGCCATACTCAGCAATATGTCGCAGCGCCAGCAGGAAACTATCAAAACAGATATGCAGTATCTGCATAATGTACGTATGCGTGACGTTGAAGAGGCACAGCAGCGTATTGTTGCTACTATAAGAAAACTTGAAGAAGCAGGCGAGATTGTTATATCAAAGGGCGGAAAGGATGAGATAATTGCGTAATAAAGTTTTAAAACCACAAAGTATTGTTTCCTTGTCACAGTCAGTTGATATTCCTGATTATATCCCTCCTGATGAACCGATTGCTGAAGTACCTGAAATTGACTTGTCTGATATTGAAGATGAAGATGTAAGAAAAAAATATACTTCTTTTATTGAACAGGCAAGAAATGAAGGAGAAAATATTGCTTCAGGAATAATAAAAAATGCAGAGGTTCAAAGAGATAAAATTATCAGCGAAGCAAATGAACAGGCTGAAAAAATTCTTAAAGATGCCAAGGTAAAATCTCAGAATATTATGCATAATGTTATGAAGGAAGCTGAACAAATCCGTACTGATGCTTTCAATGAGGGAATCAGTAAAGGTGTAAAGGAAAAATCTTCAGCAGTTGATTCAGTTCTTTCAGAATTTAAAAGTATTCTTGAGGATATGAAATCTGCACAGCTTGATTACTTTAACCGCTATGCAAAGGAACTTAAGTACTTCACTCTGGATATTGTGAACAAGATTACAATGAATAAAATAAGCGAAGACGATGCGTTCCTTGAAAAACTTATAGTTCAGAATATTAAGTCGATAAGAGATGCTGAATGGATTACCATCGAAATATCTGAAAGACTTCCTGAACTTGTAAAGAAAATTGAAGATGAGATGACTGTATGCGGTATGTCAAAGAAAACAGAAATTCAGCTTTCAGATGAACTTGATGAAGATTCATGCATAATGAAAGCAACTGACAGAATTGTTGATATTTCACTTCGTACCCAGCTTGATAATATAAGAGCTTATTTTGAAAAGTGTGATGAAACAGATGATTAACAGAGTTGAACTGGATAACTCCAAAATTCGTCAGGGACTCAAATTAAATAATTTTAGTACCTGTCTTGGAAAAATTGAACAGATTGTCGGAATGACGATTGAAGCAACAGGTCTTGCCTGCAATATAGGCGATGTATGCGATATTTCAATAGGTTCAGGCGGAAAAAAAGTTCTCTCCGAAGTTGTCGGATTTAAAAATAATAAAGTTCTGCTTATGCCTTACGAGGATATCGACGGTATCGGTTCAAGCAGCTATGTCAGAAATACCGGTGAAAAACTTAAAATCAAGATGAGCGAAAATCTTATCGGAAGAACTGTTGATGCTCTCGGAAATCCTATCGACGGAAAAGGTGAGATATCAGGAAATCAGTATTATTCCATAAGCGGTATCCCGTCAAATCCTATGCAGCGTCCGCCAATTTCAGAAACCCTTGAATTTGGAGTAAAGGCTATTGACGGTATGCTTACAATAGGCAAGGGTCAGAGAATGGGAATATTTGCAGGAAGCGGTGTCGGAAAAAGTACATTGATGGGTATGATTGCAAGAAATATAAGTGCTGATGTAAATGTTATAGCACTCGTAGGTGAACGTGGCAGAGAAGTTCTTGAATTTATAAACAGAGATTTGGGAGAGGAAGGAATGAAGCGTTCCGTTCTTGTAATCGCAACATCTGACCAGTCAGCAATGATGCGTTCAAAATGTGCTTTGACAGCAACTGCAATTGCTGAATATTTTAAGGATATGGGCAAAGATGTATTGCTTATGATGGATTCTCTCACACGTTTCTGCATGGCTCAGAGAGAAATAGGTCTTAGTGTAGGAGAACCGCCTGTTGCAAGAGGATATACCCCTTCAATCTATGCGGAACTTCCAAAACTCCTTGAAAGAAGCGGAAATTTTGAAAAAGGTTCGATTACCGGAATATTCACTGTGCTTGTGGAAGGTGATGACTCAAATGAGCCTATTTCTGATACAGTTCGTGGAATTGTTGATGGTCATATAATGCTTTCAAGAAAAGTTGCTATGAAAAATCATTATCCTGCTATTGATGTGCTTGCAAGTATAAGCCGCCTTATGTCAACAATTGCTTCAGATGAGCATAAGAAAATTGCAGGAAAGATAAGACATACAATGTCACTCTATCAGGAAAATCAGGATTTGATTTCAATAGGTGCATATAAGAGAGGAACAAATCCTGAACTTGATGATGCTATTGAAAAAATGCCGAAAATAAATGCGTTTTTACAGCAGACTGTTGATACAAAGTTTACTCATGAGGAAACTTTTGAAATTATGAAGGGAATTTTCGGATAACATATAATTTTGATGAAAGGTTACTGATTTGATATATGAAGAATTATGTATTTTCGCTTCAGAAAATAAGAGATTATAAACAGCAGATGCTCAATAAGGAAAAAAATACTCTTTTAGGTCTGAGAAATGAAAAAACAGACCTCGAAAAACAAAAGGAACATCTTTTTGCTGAACTTAAATTAATTACTGAAAAATATAATCAGGATATGGCACATGGTACAAATGCCATGAATCTCAAGCTTTTTCAGTACAGTAAGGAAAATATTGTCCGTGAGCAGAATGAAATAGAAAAGCAGATGCTGTTTCTTGATACATATATTGAACGGCAGAGAAAAGTTGTTATGAAACTTTCACAGGAACTTACAGGATATGATAAACTCGAAGAAAAACAGTTCAGTGTATATAATCAGAAACTTGCAAAGGAAACTGAAACTCTTATTGAGGAATTTGTTTCATTTAAATCAGCAAGTGCAGATATATAATATAAGGTCACAAAGTGTTTAATTCACTTTTTGATATATGATTTTTTTTAAGGAGGTGTAAAAATGACAAATGGTATTTCAGAAAATGTTTTTTCTGTGAGTGCACAAAGTGCAAAAAAAGAAAGTTCAAAGGAATGTATGCAATCAGATGATTTTATCAGCACTATGGAGCAGATATACAGTTCAGATGAAACTTGTAAGGATATTCCTGTACAGGCGGAAGATGAAGTTTTATTGAAAAACATCAAGAATAATAAAATTTCAGAAGATGACAGTGAAGATTATTCATCTGTATTTGACAATGTTTTGTATATGTATGTTCCTGTTAATCAGATTGTACAGGCTGATTTATCAGAAATTTCATTAAATCCTGATAATGTTTTATCAGCTGATGAAATAAGTATCAATAATGTTGTTGCTGACTGTAATAGAATACCTTATGATTCGATTGCAGTTCAGGAAGGTTATGAAGGTATGATTTCAGATGTTCAGTGTGAAAATGCTGGTGAAACAGCAGAACCTGAAAAGATTGTGTCTGAAAGCATAAATCCTGAAAAATTTACAGCTGAAACAGCAGAATCTGAAAAGATTTTATCTCAAAGCATAAATCCTGAAAAATTTACAGCTGAAACGGCAGAATCTGAAAAGATTATATCTGAAAGCATAAATCCTGAAAAATTTACAGCTGAAACGGTAAAACCTGAAAAGACTGCCTCTGAAAGAATACGGATTTTTGAAGTTTCAAATCAAAATGTGCAGAATGTTCAGTCAGGCAGTAATCAGAATGTGGCTGATGCCGGACAGTATTCAGATGTTACAGTAAATCAGAATAATATCGATATGACTGAGAAGGAAATAAACAGCATTATTCATACTGAAAGTAAATCTGAAACAGTTTCTGATAAGAACAATATATCAGATGAAAACAATGTTTCCGATTTTATACAGAAAAATTCCGATTTTGCTGACAGTGCAAAAATTTTAAGCAGACCTGTAAAAAATCAGCAGCAAAAATTTAATGACAGCAGTTCGGAAAATAACAGCGGAAATGCTTCAGAAAATGCCTTTATGCGTGAGAATGCAATAAAATCTGATTTCTATAAAAATATAAATCAGGTTAAGGAATTTATAAGAAATAATACTGACGAAGTTGATAATCCGACAAAGACTGATATTGCAGGTCTTGAAAAGGATATTCAGGAAATTGATATCTCACAGCTTCAGTTATCTGCAATGAATAATCTTAAATTTATTGATATAAGCGGTATTGCTAATAAATCTGATATTCAGGACAGCAGTATATATGATGCTTCTGAAATTTTAAAGCAGACTTCTGATGGAATAATTGAAAATATGCACGGTAATGCTGATAAATTTACAGTTATGCTTAATCCTGAAGGTCTTGGAAAAATTGAAGTGACAATCCTTAAAGGCGATACTTCAAATATACTAAGTCTTTCTGTTTCGGATGAAAAGACGGCTGAAATTCTCAGCAGTGATATAAGTTCACTTCATAAAGCTCTTAGTCATCTTAATGTCGAAGTTTCTGAAATTCGTATTGAAAATTCACAGGAATCTTCTCAGTATAACGGTTATGAGGAGCAGTTTGAAAGGGATAATTCCAATAATCAGCGTAGAAATCATAATGGATATAATGATTTGTCTGAAAGTGATGAGGACGATGACTTTTCAGAGGATAATATCTATTCTGAATCACAGGTAATGTCTTATATTTAAATGAGAGGAGATTTTATATGTCCAGTATAAGCGGAGTAAGTTCCGAAAGGAATTATGAAAGTATTATTAACAGTGCCGGCAAGGAGCAGACTGAAAATGTTTATGGTGATGCGGTGTTTTCTGACAGCAGTGATGATTCACTTTCTGTAAATGATTTTTTCAGCCTTATGATTACACAGCTTACCAATCAGGACTTTCTGAATCCTGTTGATGATACACAGTATCTCGCACAGCTTGCACAGTTTTCAACAATGCAGCAGATGATGGAACTGGCACAGTATTCAAAGACAAATTATGCCACATCTCTTATCGGAAAGGAAGTAACTATTGCAAAAAACAGTAGCAACAGCAATTCTGATGATGACAGTTCGTTTGTTACAGGTATAGTTGACAGAGTATCTATTAAAAACGATACTTACTATGTTCAGGTAAACGGAGTTGATTATACGTTAAGTCAGATAAATTCATTTGGTAATCCAACCGAAGAAATCGGAAATGATAATAATGTTTCAGATAATAATGAAAATAATGTTTCCGAAGAAAGTGAAAATGAAGAAGTTAAAATCTGGCTTTAAGTTTAAGGGGGTATGATTTATGGACGATTTGATGCTGAAAAGAATATCATCACCTATAACCACAGGTATTACTTCATCATATCCTGTAAAATTAAAATCAGACGATTTAAAGTCAAAGGCATTTGAAAAAGTACTGGAATCACAGCTTTCAGATGCACAAAGTGTTAGATTTTCCAAGCATGCTATGAACAGAGTTATTGAAAGAAATATCGATATAAATTCTGAAAATCTTTCAAGACTCAATGAAGGAATAAAGCTTGCAGATGAAAAAGGACTTGATGATACACTTATAATTATTGATTCATCAGCCTTTATTGTAAGCGTAAAGAACAATACAGTTATAACTACTGTAGGAAAAGATGAAATTCGCAGTAATGTATTCACAAATATTGACGGAACTGTTATAATTTAGCCGGACCTTTTCAGGAGGCGTTATGAATTTCGACTGACAGAGAAATTCATCAGTTCCTTTGTTTAAATGAAAGGAGTTTTTATTTATGGTAAGATCACTTTATTCAGGCGTTGCCGGTATGATGGCACAGCAGACAAGAATGGACGTAATAGGAAATAATATTTCAAATGTAAGTACATATGGATATAAATCAAGCCGTGCAACTTTCAGAGATGTTTATTATCAGACAAAATCAAGTGCTACTGCTGCGGAAGCCAATAGTGGCGGTACGAATGCTACACAGATTGGTTATGGTTCAAAACTCAGCAGTGTTGATGTAAATCATTCACAGTCAATTATGACTTCAACAGGCTATACAATGGACTGTGCAATCACAGGTGAAGGTTACTTTCAGGTAATGGACAACGACGGAAATATCTATTATACAAAAGCAGGTATGTTTGATATAGATGCAGATGGTAACCTTGTTGATGCAAACGGTAATTTCGTTCTCGGTTCAAAGGGATATCCAAATTCACTTGCAAATACAGCAGCAAGTTCAGATAAGGTTTCAATATCTCTTCCTTATGAAAGTTCATCAGTTTCAAGTGCTTCAAATACAATAAACGGAAATGGGATTACAATATCATCATCAAATGAAAATTCTTCAGGAAATATAGGCATTACATTTTCCTCAACAACTTCACTTCCTGTAGGTCAGAAAGCAGAAGCAACTGTTACAAGTAATTCAATCGTTGTAAAACTTAATGCATCTGAAACATTTACAAGTCTTGAAGAACTCAATAAAGTTATAAATGATGCAATAACCAAGGCAAACGGAAGCGTTGAGCATGAGGCAGGAAATTTCACAATAACACTTGATGATCCGAGTGCATTCGTTTCAGGAATTACAGGCGCTGAAATAGTATCTTCAAATTTTGGTGTTAATTCAGGTAAAGTTGAAATTCCTTCACCTTTTTCAAGTTATTGTTCAGTTAAATCTGTAGGTGATAAATTTACAGGTGATACAGAGAATGCAGATATGACATTTACACTTGACAGCAACAATAACCTTACAATCAAAGTCGGCGGTGATTATGAGGCTACTCTTTCAGCAAGCCAGATTGAAACTTCAGGCACTGTTATGTTGAAGAAAAATGGCAGTGAACAGGATAGCTTTACAATGACTTATCCAAGTTATTCAACAATTATTGCAAATAATCTTCAGAATGTTACAGGTGTTGTTGCAAAACTGACACCTACTGAAGAATCAAAAGACCTCGGATTTGGTTCATCTACATTTACGCTCTCAGGAGGTACTTCAGGCGGTGAACAGACAGCTGCAAACCTTACAGGAATTGCAGTCGGAAAAAATGGTGTAATTACAGGTATTCATCCAACCCTCGGTCAGATTGAACTCGGAAGAATTGACCTTGCAACATTTGTGAATCCGGCAGGTCTTACTCAGGAAGGTGAAACATATTTCTCAGTATCTGCAAACTCCGGAGAACCAATGCTTTCAGTAGCGGGAGAAAATGGAACGGGTGCAATTGCAGCAGGTACTCTTGAAGCTTCAAATGTTGACCTTTCTCAGGAATTTTCAGATATGATTACAACTCAGCGTGCGTTTCAGGCTTGTTCAAGAATTATAACAGTTTCGGATACAATGCTTGAAGAACTTATAAATCTCAAGAGATAATCGGTTTTTAATCAGTATTTTTGACAGCAGGAAATCCTTTTTTATAAAGGTTTCCTGTTGTTGATAATAAGGAGAACTATTAATGATTTTACTTAATAAAATTAACGGCGAACAATTCGCTCTCAACTGTGACCTTATTGAAACTATGCAGTCAAATCATGATACAACTATAAAGCTTTCAACGGGTACTACCTATATAGTTTCAAATTCAGTTGAGGAAATAATAGAGAAGATAAAGGAATATCGGAAAAGTATTTTCAGTGTAATTATAAATAATTTATCTGAAAAATAAATTTTTAATTTAAGGCGGAAATTTATATGGATATATTAACTTTACTGGGGTGGATTTTTGGTATCGTATTTATTGTTCTGAGTATCTTTCTTGGTGAAGACCCTGATACCGGTAAAATGACAATCATTACTTCACAGCTTGAAGGATTTATTGATGCATCTTCAATAATGATAGTTCTTGGCGGTACACTTGCAGCTCTTATGGTTTCACATTCATTCAGCAATTTTGTTAAAATACCAAAGCATCTTAAAATTATATTCTTTCCAAAAAAATATAATCCTGTTGATTATATTGAACAGATTACAGAATTTGCAAGAGAAGCAAGAAGCAATGGATTGCTCGCAATTGAAAATAAGCTCAATGAAACAAAAGAACCTTTTCTTAAAAATTCACTTATGCTTGTAGTTGACTCTGTTGACCCTGACAAAGTAAGCAAGCTTCTTGACACGGAACTGGAACAGCTTGATGAAAGACATTCAAGGGATATTTCATTTTATACCAAAGCCGCAGGATTTGCTCCTGCATTCGGTATGGTCGGTACTCTTATCGGACTTATAAACCTTCTCAGAAATCTCAGTGATTCTGACGCACTTGCATCAAGTATGTCAGTAGCTCTTGTTACAACTTTTTATGGTACTATTCTTGCAAATCTTATTTTTAATCCGATAGCTAATAAACTCAGATTAAGACATGAGGAGGAATACCTCTGTAAATTTATTATAGTTGAAGGTGTAAAGTCTATTCAGGACGGGGATAATCCTGCATTTATCCATGAAAAGCTTATGCACTTTATAAATGAGAATGCACCTAAGAGTAGCGGTGCAGCTAAAGGAGGAGAAAGTAAGTAAAATATAAACGGGAAGGTTGGTGACAGATATGGCTAAGAAAAAAAAAGATGAAGGCGGCGGCTCAAACTGGATGGATACTTATGGCGATATGGTAACGCTTTTGCTTACATTCTTTGTTATGCTTTACAGTATGTCGTCAATTTCAGAGGATAAATGGGCAAAACTTGTTGAGGCATTTAATGCTCAGGGAAGCACCATTGTTGAACAGATTGTATTCACTTATGACGCTGAAGATGGTGAAGATGCTCTCAGAAATACTGGTGAAGGTATGGGGGATACTGAAAATCCTGATATAAATGAAGATGAGGTTGCAATAAATTTTGATGAGCTTTTCAGTTATATTCAGGAATATGTTGAAGAAAGCGGAATGAGTGACAGCATTGCTATTGAACAGGGTGAGGAAGTTCCCATGGAGGGAATTAAGGAATCAGGAAGTCAGAATATATATATTCAGTTTAAAAATAATGTTCTTTTTATGCCTGATGAATCAGAACTCAATCCAAACAGCATTGATATGATGAAATTTCTCGGTCAGTGTATCAAAAATCTGGAATCACAGATTTCACTTGTTATAGTAAAAGGTCATACTGCGGCAGGTTCAGCTTCAGAAGTTGACTCAAGACTCCTTTCATCAGCAAGAGCAAGTACAATTACAAATTATTTTGAGGATAATTTCGGAATACCATCAACTATGCTCATACCTATGGGACTTGCAGGTGATTACCCGATTGCTTCAAATGATACTGAAGAAGGGCGTGCAGCAAACAGACGTGTTGAAATGGTTATCATAGGCAAGGACAGCAGTTTTGGTCAGAGCGGGGAACTCCTTAAAATTCTCGGTGCTTCATTTGACCTTGATGCAGGTGATGTTAATGATGTAGTAGCAGATAATACTCAGTAAAGGAGGGATATGATGCAGGCTGATTTATTTGAAAATCATACTATAAGAGCTTATGATTTCAGAAATCCTAAAAAATTTACAAAGGAACATTTAAGCAATCTTAATAATCTGAGTGAAAGTTTTACAAGAATACTTGCATCACAGCTTTCAGGTATGCTGAGAGTTTTCTGTGAAGTTAATGTTGCAAGAGTAGCAGAAAAAAAATATGGCGATTTTGTAACCGCAGTGCCTGAAAAAACTTTTATCGGAATTATTAAAATAACAGATTCATCAAATTCTGATGACAGGGAATCAGTAATGCTGCTTCATGTACCTTCAGTAATAAACTTCTTTATGATAGATATACTTCTCGGAGGTTCTGGCGAAGGGTGTTATCTTGAGAGGGAATATACAGAAATAGAAGTGGAAATACTTAAAAACTTTTATGACAAAATCACTCAGTATATTTATGATGCATGGTCACCGCTTGTAGATATAAAACTGTCTCCGGACGATTATGAAACCAATCCACGTCTTATTCAGGTGCTTTCACATGATGACCCTGTTGTTGAGGTGGATTATGAAATAAAACTTGGAGAAATGAACAGAAGTACAATAAGGCTTTGTATTCCGGCATCTTGTCTTGATGAATTTTTTGTACTTTCAAATTCAAATCAGAAACATAATACAACACGCCATACATCACAGGCTGAAGATATCAACAGAGCCAATACAATAATGTCTGCACTGAGTGAAACAGAACTTGAACTTAAAGCGGTTCTTGGAAGTGTTGAACTTGATATGCAGGAAATACTTTCGCTTGAAAAAGGCGATATAATTCCGATAGATACAAAAATAGATGATGATATCATTGTTGAAGTCGGAGATATTCCTTGGTTTTCAGCAAAGCTTGGCGAATTGAAAATCAAGAAAGCAGTAAAAATCTGCGATAATATAAAAAAATCTGCAAGTAAAAACTATAATATCAAGCTTTGAAAGGGGAGTATTTCATATAATGAGCAGTATCTCAAAACTTACTAAGGAACAGAGAGAATCAATAAATGAAGTTATAAATATGGGAATGGAAGCAGGCTGTGCTACACTTTCATCAATATTAAGCAAGGAAATTGAAATTTTTGCTGACAGAGCAGAAATTTCAGAAATAAATGATATTGATGATAATGGTATGAAGCCGGCTCTTATAGCAGGCATTGAAAATACAGGTGCAATTGAAGGAAAATGTATGCTTGTAATAAGAAATATGGACATACAGACTATTCTTAATATTTTTATGAATGGTGATATGTTTGCCAATGAGGATTTTGACCTTGACGAACTGAGTCTTGGCACAATAAGAGAACTTATTAATCAGTGTATAGCATCGTTTTCCAGTGTGCTGACAGAATTTCTTGGCAATAGTGTCAAAATGCGTCTGCTTGAAATAAGAATGTTTGAAAATAACAGAATATTCTCAGATGAGTTTATGTGCATGGACGATACTGAAATACTGAATGTGAATTTTGAACTTAATATTGACAATCTTATAAAAAGCAATTTTATATGTATAATATCAGACAAGCTCACAGATTCACTTAACAGTAAGATAAGCATGAGCAATAAAACTGATAAGGGAAGTATGAGGTCTATGTATTCAAATTCGGCGTCACGAAACACTGCTTCAGGAGATAACAGATACAATAATTCAGTAAGTATTCAGAAAGGAAAATTTCCTGATTTTTCTGCTCAGATATCACCTGTTGCAAGTACTTTGCTTAACGGAAATATGGATATCCTTATGGATGTTCCGCTTAATGTAACCATTGAAATCGGAAAAACCAAAAAGAAAATGAAAGAGATTCTCGAATTTGCTCAGGGAACTATAATTGCACTGGAAAAACAGGCAGGTGCTCCTGTTGATGTGGTTGTGAATGGACAGCTTATAGCAAGGGGCGATGTTGTGGTAATCGATGATAATTTCGGTGTAAGAATAACTGAAGTAATTGGTGCACAGCAGGACATGACAAGCAGATAATTTTCTTGGGAGGTCTTTGAAATCATGGACGAGATTCAGTCAGTGGCAGGACAGGTTTTAAGCTTTGTAATGTTTATTTTAGGATTTGCAGTAGTCATTGTGCTGGCGTATATTTCTATCAAATATGCCGGAAGAAAATTGTCACTGAAAAACGGCGGTACAGGAAATATAAAAATTATTGACAAAGTGGCACTTGGAACAGATAAATCTCTTGTTATAGTACAGTCAGCAGGAAAGACAATGCTTATAGGTGTGACATCGCAGCATATTGAATTTATTTCTGAGCTTGATGAATCCATGATTTCAGTTGTTTCAGCCGATAATTCTCAGACACAGGATTTTTATTCTGTTCTGAAGAAAAGTTTTGAAAATATAAATCTGAAGAAAGTAAAAAAAATTAATTCCAAGGAGAATACAGATGAAAAAAAACAAGACTCTGATTAACAGAACTATTATAAAAAATGCAGTATGTTTTGTAATTGCATTGATTATTATGTGTTTTGCACTGCATTCTCTTGATATATATGCTGCTGACAATGAAACAGCAGATATTTTTTCGGATAATGACTCAGGAAGAAGCAGCATCACTGTTGATATAGGTTCAGGTGAAGCAACAAGCACTTCAAGTGCTTTGGACTTGCTTTTTCTGCTCGCACTTATTGCACTTATTCCTTCCGTTCTGATTATGGCAACAAGTTTTACACGAATCATAATTGCATTTTCATTTTTAAGAAATGCTATGGGAACTCAGAGTACTCCGCCTAATCAGGCACTTTTAGGGCTTGCTGTTTTTCTTACGCTTTTTATAATGATGCCGGTTATAAATGAAATAAATGAAAATGCATATCAACCGTATGTTGCTGAAGAAATTACTCAGGAGGAAGCTATTAAAGAAGGTGTGAAGCCTCTTAAAGTATTTATGCTAAAGCAGGTTTATAAAGAAGATCTGAATATGTTTATGCAGATTGCTGATGAACAGCAAGTAATAAATGCTGAAGAATATGATTCTCAGGAAAAGCTTCAGGATTTAAGTCTTTTAGTAATTATGCCGTCGTTTATACTCAGTGAAATAAAAAGAGGATTTCTTATAGGTTTCTTGATTTACATACCATTCCTTATAATTGATATGGTTGTATCAAGTACACTTATGTCAATGGGTATGATGATGCTTCCGCCATCTATGATTTCATTGCCTTTTAAAATAATGCTTTTTATAATGGCTGATGGCTGGAATCTTCTTATAAAATCGCTTATTGCAGGATTTAACTGGTAGCAAATTTTTTCAGGAGGTGTGATATGGATTCAGGACAGGTTTTGATGATATTTCAGTATGCAATGATAGTCGCATTTAAGATATCAGGTCCTTTTCTTATAGCAAGCATACTTGTAGGACTTATTATAGCAATTTTTCAGGCTGCAACTCAGATTCATGAACAGACACTTACATTTGTTCCAAAGATTGCTGTTATTTCTATAATGCTGCTCGTACTTGGCTCATGGATGATAAAGCTTATGAATGAATTTTTTGACCTTGTCTTTACAAAAATAGCCGGAATATGAGGGATAAGATTTGATAAGTATAATTCTGGATAACCTGTATATCTATATGCTTGTATTTGTAAGGATTGCAGGTATAGTGTTTTTTAATCCGATAATGTCAAGGAGTAATGTTCCAAGAATGGCGAAAACAGGGCTTGTTCTCCTTTCGTCAATACTTATTGCACCGATAACAACAGTTTCAGCGGATTTCAGAGCAGATGCAGTATCTCTTGTGATTTCTGTAGGAAAAGAGCTTTTTGTCGGATTTGTACTGGCATATATTTTTAATGTTTTTTATTATATGATTTTTACAGCAGGAGATATTCTGGATATGCAGTTCGGATTTTCCATGGCAAAGGTTATGGATCCGGGGTCAAATGTTCAGTCAGCAGTTACAGGAAATCTTGTCCATATATTTTTTATAGGCTATATATTTGCTACAAATACTCATGCACTCCTTATAAGGCTTGTGGTTTATTCATACAGTGTCATTCCTGTCGGTGCAGGAAATATTGTAATCGAGTCATTGCCGGAATTTATTTTTGAGATGTTCAATACAGCCTTTCTTATGATAGTACATCTGGCATTTCCATTTGTGGCTGTTGAATTTATAGTTGAAATGTGTCTTGGCATAATGATGAAGCTTATACCTCAGATTCATGTATTTGTAATAAATATGCAGCTTAAAATAATTATCTCAATAGTTATGCTTTATTTGCTTGCAGAGCCTATTTCAGGCTTTATGGACAATTATATATCATCAATGTTTTCATATATGCAAAATGTGCTCAAGCTCATATCAGGCAGCTGATATGAACTGAAAAAGGGGGGAGAATATTGGCTGACAGCGGAGAAAAAACCGAGAAGCCTACTGCCAAGCGGCGACAGGACGAACGAAAAGAAGGTCATGTCTTTCAAAGCAAGGAAGTTTCAACTGTATTTTCCATGATAGTTGTTTTTTATTCCTTTAAACTGCTGTATTCCCTTACAGAATCCACAATTCTTAACAATATGGAAAAGATATTCGGATATATTTCAGAAATAACAGTTCTTGATGTTTCACAGTCAAGAAAGCTGTTTATCGATGGACTTATAGCATTTGCCATAGCTTCACTTCCAATATTGCTTATTGCAGGAGTGGCTTCAATAATACCTGTCATAGTTCAGACAAGAGGACTTGTATCATTTAAGTCAATGAAACCAAAATTCAGCAATATAAGTCCCCTTAAGGGTATAAAGAGAATGTTCTCCTTAAAAGCAGTCATTGAACTTCTCAAATCAATAATAAAAATTACTGTACTTATTTATGTCGTTTACAGTGCAATAAAAGATGAAGTTCCTTCAATGTATAAGCTTATAGATATGGATATCAGCGAAGTATGTTCGTATACAGGAAATGTATTTATGGATATAGTGAAAACGCTTGCTATTGTTTTTGCATTTGTTGCAGGATTTGACTTCATGTATCAGAGATGGGAATATGAAAAAAATCTTAAGATGACCAAACAGGAAATAAAGGAAGAATATAAAAATACTGAAGGTGACCCTCAGGTTAAGGGAAAAATCAAGCAGAAACAGCGTGAAGGTGCTATGAAGCGTATGATGCAGGCTGTTCCTCAGGCAAATGTTGTTATCAGAAACCCTACTCATTATGCTGTTGCCCTTAAGTATGAATACGGTACGGACTCAGCACCGGTTGTTGTTGCAAAAGGTAAGGATAATATAGCTTTTAAGATTATTGAAATCGCTGAAGCTAATGATATAGTTATTGTTGAAAACAGACCTCTTGCAAGAGCATTATATGCTGAAGTTGAGATTGACAATGAAATTCCGGGCAGTTATTATCAGGCTGTTGCTGAAGTAATTGCTTTTGTATATAAAGTCAAGAAGAAGGAATTGAAATAAAATGAAAAAATTTCTTAAACTTATGTCAAATGCAGTTGCTGCATTTGTAATACTTATTGTATTTCTGCTTATTATACCGCTTCCGACCGGTCTGCTGGATTTTATGTTTATAGTTCAGCTTGGTCTGTCGCTTATTATACTGCTGACTTCAATGTATATAAAAGAACCGCTTGAATTTTCAGTTTATCCTACAATGCTCCTTGTAACCACCATTTTCAGGCTTGGTCTGAATGTATCGTCAACCCGTTCGATACTTACAAATGAGGGCTATGCGGGTGAAGTTGTAAAAACATTCGGTGAGTTTGTAATCAGGGGCAATGTTATAGTAGGTCTTGTAATCTTCCTTATTATTGTATTGGTACAGTTCCTTGTAATTACAAAAGGTTCTGAACGAGTTGCTGAAGTTTCTGCAAGATTTACCCTTGATGCTATGCCGGGAAAACAGATGGCAATTGATGCTGATTTAAGTTCAGGTCTTATAGATGAAACAACTGCAAGAGCAAGACGTGAAAAGATTCAGCGTGAAGCAGACTTTTTTGGTTCAATGGACGGTGCTTCAAAGTTTGTAAAAGGTGATTCTATCATGTCGATAGTTGTAACCTTTATAAATCTTATAGGCGGAATTATAATTGGATTTGTAAATAATGTAGGTACATTCAGTGAAATAATGAACATATACACGATTGCAACTGTAGGTGACGGACTTATGTCACAGATACCCGCACTTCTTATATCAGTTGCAACAGGTATGATGGTAACACGTTCAGCTTCTGAGGCAAACTTCAATACTGATTTTATAAATCAGTTCAGATCACAGCCTCTCACACTTATAATTGCAGGAATTGCTCTTATATGCCTTACACTTATAGGCTTTCCTCCGCTTCAGGTATTTATATTTGCAGGTTTGCTTATAACACTGGGCATACTGCTTATTTTAAAGATGAAACCCAAAGAGGATACGGCTGTACAGACTGCTGAAGCTGAACCTACTGAAGAAATTACAAGCGAAGCTGTTTATTACAGAAATATTGACAATCTTTATTCGTTGCTAAATGTGGAACTTGTGCGTATTGATTTCGGATACAGCCTTATTCCTATAGTTGATGAAAAAAGCGGGGGAAATTTCCTTGACAGAGTTGTAATGTTCAGAAAACAGTATGCAACTGAAATGGGATTTATTATACCGCCTGTACAGTTAAGGGATAGTGGACAGCTTAATCCGAACCAGTATTCAATATGCCTTAAAGGAGAGGAAGTTGCAAAAGGAGATGTGCTGATTGACCATTATCTTGCCCTTGCTCCTGATGGTGAGGATACAATTGACGGAATTGATACAATTGAACCTGCATTCGGAATGAAGGCAAAATGGATAAGTGAAGATAAAAAGGTAAAGGCAGAACTTATGGGATATACACTTATTGACCCTACTTCCGTTATTATCACTCATCTGTCAGAAGTAATAAAATCTCATGCATATGAACTGTTAAACCGTCAGGAAACAAACAATATACTTAATAATCTCAGAAAAACCAATGAAACTATTGTTGATGAGATTATACCGTCAGTTATTTCTGTAAGCGAACTTCAGAAAGTTCTCTGTTCACTGCTCCGTGAAGGAGTTCCGATAAAGGATATGGAAACAATTCTCGAAACTCTCGGAGATTATGGGGTTAAAGTCAAGGATACAGATATGCTTACAGAATACGTGAGACAATCGCTTAAAAGAACTATTTCACATAAATTTTCTGAAGCTGGTCAGATGAAAGTCGTAAGCCTTGACGGAAGTGTGGAAAATGCAATTGTTGCAGCAGTAAAGAAAGTAGACAGCGGTTCATATCTTGCACTCGACCAGAATACAATTCAGAAAATAGTTGTTTCTGCAACAGAACAGATTAATAAGGTAAAAGAGCTTGTACAGCTTCCCATTGTTATTACATCTCCTGTTGTAAGAATATACTTCAAAAAGCTTATTGACCAGTTTTACCCCAATGTTACTGTTATATCATTCAATGAAATTGATTCAAATATTCAGGTTCAGGCTCTCGGAAATATAGTTATAGATTAAGTAAAGGAATGTTAAATAATAAAACACGGAGGTTTTGGCTGATGAATGAAAATGACGGAAAGCGTAAACTTTCCGATGAGGAATTTTACAGTATACAAAAAAAATATAAAGAAACAAATGATATTAAAATCCGCAATATGCTTGTAATGGAATACAGTTATATTCCGCAGACTGTGGCGATGCAGCTGCGTGGACTTGCAGCAAGCTATGCTCAGGTTGATGATATGGTTAATCAGGGAATGATAGCACTTATTGACAGCGTGGAGCGTTTCGATTATAATAAAGGTATAAGGTTTGAAACTTATGCATTTATGAGAGTAAAGGGAAGTGTAATTGACCTTATAAGAAAGCAGGACTGGATTCCAAGACGTGTCCGTATGACAAAAAAGGAAATAAACAACACAGTAAGCATTTTAAGCAATGAACTCGGACGTGAACCTACTAATGTGGAAGTTGCTGAAAGAATGAATATAAGTGTTGAAAAACTTAGCAAGTATTATGAGGAGATTGCAGGAGGAATTGTTCTGTCATTTGAAGAACTTGTTCAGAATGTTTCACAGCTGGGGAATATATTTGATGCTGATTCAAATGATGATATTTCACCTGAAAAAAATTTTTTGAAACAGGAACTCAGAACACTTCTTGCAGAGGCTCTTGACAGCCTTTCGGAACGTGACAGACTTGTTGTAACTCTCTATTACTATGAAAATCTTACACTTGCTGAAATTGCGGAAGTTCTTGATATTACAATTCAGCGTGTTTCACAGATAAATGCAAGAGCAGTTTCAAAAATTAAGGAAAAATTAAAAGATTATATTGAAAACTGATTAAAAGGAGATTTTTTTATGCTTTCAGGATTTTATACCGCTGCCTCCGGAATACTTGTTCAGCAGAGGAATATAAATGTTATAGGAAATAATATTGTAAATTCTTCTACTCCGGGGTACAGGAGTGAAAGACTTGTTACAAGTACATTTGACCATGAATATCTTGTACGCAGAGAAAACTATGGAAATGATTATACATATCTTGGTTCAGGTTCGCCTGTAAATATTGTTGATGACATACCTGTTGATTATACTGAAAGTTCACTCGAGGAAACGGACAGCCCTTTTGATAATGCAATAGTCGGAGAGGGATATTTTAATATACAGGGTGAAGAACGTATATATATGACCAGAAACGGAAACTTTGATGTTGATGAAGAAGGATATCTCATTCTTCCCGATACAGGACGTGTAATAGGAAATAATGGCTTTATTCAGGTAGGCGGTTCTGATTTTACAGTAAAAGAGGACGGAACTGTTCTTGATGCACAGGGTAATGAAATCTCAAAGCTTGAAATTACAATGCCTGCTGATGGTGCGGAACTTGTTAAATATGAAAATGCACTCTTTGTATGCGATAATACAAGACAAGCAGAGGGATATTCCGTTTATCAGAAAGCTCTTGAGCGTTCAAATGTTGATATGAACAGTGAATATACAAGGCTTATTGAGGCACAGAATGCATTCAAAGCAAGCAGTACAGCCATAGGGATTATTGATTCAATGAATGCCAAGGCTGCACAGCTTGCAAGCATTACCTGATAATGGAGGAATTTTTTTATGAACATATCATTTTATACCGGTGCTTCAGGATTAATGGCATATCAGAATGAAATTGATGTCATAGGTCATAATATTGCTAATGTAAATACAACAGGATATAAAAGTACAAAAGCATCATTCAGAGATCTTATATACAGCAATATGGATGCAAATATAAACAGGGAACTTGAGCAAGATGATAAAAATAAAGTGGGACATGGAGTAAAGTTTGCAGGTCAGGATATGCTTTTTACGCAGGGAATACTCCAGTCTACAGGGTATGCTCTCGATTTTGCGATAGCAGGCGAAGGTCTTTTTGCTGTTGAGAATGAAGGAAATATTGAATATACAAGAAATGGAAATTTTGATATCAGCATTGAAGATGGTGAAAATTATCTTGTTACTTCAGATGGTTCATATGTGCTTGACAGAAATGGCGAACACGCAAAGATTCTTTATGATGATTACGGCAGTATCGATTCGTCAGCTATAGCTGAAAGCCTTGCAGTATATACTTTTGATAACCCGTATGGGCTTCAGCGTACTGACCGCTCCAGCTTTCTTGTAACTGATATATCAGGTCAGCCTGTTATGACAAATTTAAGCCACGAAAACAGAATTTATACAAGTACACTGGAAAATTCAAATGTTGACATTGCAAAGGAAATGTCTGATATGATAGTTTCACAGAAAGCTTATCAGTTCAGTGCAAAGGTCGTTCAGGTTGCTGATGAGCTTGAAGAAGTTGCCAACAGTCTTAGACGCTGAAAATATTAATATAAACTAAAAGAAAAGGGGGAATGATTTTATGGCTGATATGCTCCGTGTTACATCACCGCTTACAAATAAAAATATGATACATCATGCAAATGATGCAAGAAGTATAGAAAATGTAAATATGAATATGCAGGATACATCAAAGGTTGTAAAATCATCTCCTGATTCAGAGCTTTTAAAGCAGAATAACGGATTTATTGAAGACGGTGCACCAAAGCTTCTGCTTGATATGCTTAAAGACCCTGCTGTTACGGTTACATTTCTGAAAAATATTTTTACTTTACAGGAAATGGTCACGCTTATGCCTCTGAACAATAAGCCTGTCACTGAAGAAATGACACATCTTTTTGACAACCTTATGCTCAGTGCAGATGAAATAAGCGGTGAGATGATTAATCAGGAGAATAATGCCACTTCTTTCAAGGGAGAGCTTTTTGATTTTCTGAGGAATATTATATCTGAAAATAACAGCCCTGAAATAAGAAACAGTGTTGCCAATCTTCTCAAGGCAATAAGCTGTGGTTCTGCAAGAGATGAAATTCTTACATCAATATCAAATGGCCTTAAGTATCTTGCTGACGGGTTTGAGGCAAGTGCAGGCATTGCAAGAAAAATAAATGAACTCGTTGAAAAGTTTGAAAATCACGAGGAAGCAGCTAAGAATTTCGGTACCCTTAAAAATGAAGTAATGCAGCTTATGGACGAATCTGAAAAAAGTATACTTTTTTCGGATAAACTTTCTAAAATGGTTTCTATTATAAGATATAATATCACAAGATACAATACGAATACTGAATTTGTAAATGATGCTGCAAGAAGTCTTATAAGACTTCTTGGAAACCGTAATGACAAGTCATATCTTGTTGAACTTTTAAATAAATTCAGCAGAGGTGAAGACGAAAAAACAAACAGTATTCAGAGTTCAAAGGTTATGGATGCACTTATTGATATAATCGGCAAACAGGCAAATGATGAAAATGCAAGGATGGTAAACGCTGATAAAATTGAAAAAATTATTGAGAGTTTACTGTCATCACCTTGTAATTTTACGCCTATGCTTCATTTCGTTATCCCCGTTGAAGAAATGGATATGAAAGCTTTTGCTGAAATATGGATAAATTCAGAAGAAGAAAAAGAAGATAAATCATCAGGCGGTGCAGTAAAAAATAATACTCATATGCTTATAGTATTTGATATTGAAAGTATAGGACAATTTGAAATGGAACTTTTTGTAAAGGAAAAGGAAATTTCAATGGCACTTATGTGTCCTGAGGATTATTATGGTTATTTTAAAGACACAGGCAGCACATTTTCAGAATGTATAGAATTTTCAGAATATAAATTTAAAGATATAAGAATAGATAAGCTTGAGCATTCACGCTCTCTTATAGAAGTTTTCAAAACACTTCCATATAAAAGGACTGGTGTAAATGTCACAATCTAACAGAAATAAAGCTGTTGCATTGAAATATAATGCCGAACAGGATAAAGCTCCGATAGTTATTGCTTCAGGATATGGGGAAATTGCTGACAAGATAATAGATATAGCTGAAAATAACGGAATACCTGTTTTCAGAGATGACAGTGCAGCATCACTGCTCTGTATGCTTGATGTCGGTACTGCAATTCCTCCTGAACTTTATGAAGTTGTTGCTGCAATATACTGTCAATTGTTGAAAATATCTTCGCAGATAAAGGAAAAAGATAAATCTGCTTTCTATAAAAACGGAGAAAAAATATCAGGTACAAAAAAATAATTGTTTATTATATTATAAAATTTTATCAGTATCAGAAAGGAAGAATGTAATTATGCCGGCTTTATCAGAATATATCGGCTCTCTTTGTGAAATAAAAAGTCTGGATAATCAGTTTATTATTTCCAGAGGAAAAATAACAGAAGCAGAAGGAAATATATTGAAAGTTGCTGACAAAAGCGGAAATATAGAACCTGTAAGCTTTAATACACAAGTTAAAGTAAATGTTTTTAACAGCAAAACAGGATTTTGTGTTCTTATAGGAAATATTCTTACTTCAACTGAAAATGAAGTAAAAATTACAGATGTCATTTCACTTGTTGAGCATGAGAGAAGGCAGTTTTTCAGAGTGGATTTGAAGACCCATACAAATGCATATGTTGCAAATACTCTTGTTGAAGCAAATGTTGCAGAGCCTATGGATATTGTTATAACAGACCTTAGTATTAGCGGTGTGAGGATTGAAACAAGATCTGAATTAAAAATCGGCAGTACAATATGGATAGAATTTAATATAAAAAATAAGAATTATCTGTGGCAGTGCAGTGTTATAAGAATAGTTGAATATGACCGGCTTGATGTTTTCCATTACGGCTGTCAGTTTATATTTGAAGATTCAAAGGAAAATGACATACTTTGCTCCTATCTTTTTCAGAAACAGCGTGAGCAGTTAAGCCAGAAATCATCATATTAGTAAGCGAAAAACTCTCATTATATTAATATTAAGGAAGTGGGAATATGAGCATCACAGATAACAAAAATATTTTTTCATCATTATTTAAAAGAAAAAACAGTGACGAGAAAAAAAATGAAGCGGATATTCCTTTGCATATTAAATCAGATAACAACGGTGAAAAAAGTTATGCTGAAAAGATGATGAGCTTTGCCTGCCATGAAAAAAGTGCCTTAAAAAGTTTATGCAATATGTATATAGGAACAAGATTTAATCCTTTTGTGTATATAGATGAAAGTATTGACGGAAAAGATGTTACATTTGAATATGTATATCGTGAACTCATTGTATTCAGCCATGAACTTCAGTTTGAAGCTAAAAATTATCTGACAGAAGTTAATGACAGTGCCCGTAATAAAAAAGATGCAGCTATTAAATTAAAAATTTCAGAAGATAAATTATCAGCATGGATTTTTATATTTCCTCCAATAAACGGCGGAAAGCATATCACAGAATTAAAACTCAGAAAATTCCTTGAGGAAAATAATGTGAGTTATGGAGTAAATGAAAGCTATTTAATAAAAATCAGCGATAACAGAGAGTATCTCAGGGTTTTTGAAATTGCAAGAGGGGACAGTCCTGTAAGCGGAAAAAACAGCTATCTTATATGTTACTTTGCAATGGGAAGTCAGAAAAAAATTAAAATCTGTGAAAATGAAACAGGAAATCTTGACTATAAGGATTACCATCTTGTATATGATATACATAAAGACGATGTTATATGTGAAGTTGTTCCCCCGACAAAAGGAAATAACGGAATAAATATATTCGGTGATATTGTTGAGGGAAAAAAAGGAAAATCCATTCATGTTCCAAGAGGGAAAAATACACATATTACTGAAGATGGAATGAAGCTTGTTTCCGATATAGATGGTCAGATTACTTATGATAATTATTCTTTTAATGTCAACAGACTCCTGACAATAAACGGCGATATTGACAGTTCAGTGGGAAATATAGATTTTTCAGGGGATATTATGATTCGTGGAAGTGTCATGGAAGGCTTTAAAGTTGTTGCTGAAGGAAGCATTAATGTAAAGGGCTTCATTGAATGTGCAAATATTGTTTCCGGCGGTAATATAACTGCTGAAATGGGCATGAACGGCGGAGGAAAGGGAAAGCTTGAAGCAAAGGGAAATATAATCGGCAAATCATTTGAAAACTGTACAATCCGTGCAGGCGGTAAGGTATTCGCAGAAACAGTTAAATATTCAGAGATTTACTGTGATGATACTGTTGATGTAACAGATAAGAGAGGTCTTATTACAGGAGGAAAGATTATTGCCGCAAATTCAATAAGTGCCAGAACAATAGGTGTGAAAACCAATGATGCATTTACAGAAATGGTTCTTGGCTGTACTCCTAAAATGATTGAACAGAAAAATGCTTTTTCAGCCAAACTTTCAGAAATAAGCAGCGGCATAGAAAAAATTAATAAAAATATTGAATATATTGAAAATCTTCCTCCGAATCTGAAAAGCGGAAGAATGGCTCTGCTTGAACAGTTAAAGCTTCAGATTCCACTCAGGGAAATGCAAAAAGTAAAACTTTCAAAAATGATAAAAAAGATAGATGAACAGATGAATGATGTAAGCAGATGCTTTGTAGAAAGCGAGGAAATTTATCCTACAACTGTTATAAAAATCGGTTCGGAATCAAATACAATAAGTGAAGCTGTTATGAATGTCAGGGTTTTTATGGAGAATGACGAAATAATAGTATCAGAGTATCTGGATACTGAAATTGTGTAATATGCATAAAAATATATATTTTTATTTGTTTATGTTTAAGCCTTTAATTATCATTAAATTGAACGATTTATAAAATGTAAGCGAAAAATTAGATTTGCTTATTAAGACAGGCCTGTTATTAAGTTTATCTTTTAGTATGTTTGTTGTACAGGTAATGGATAACCTGTATAGTAAATATAAAACAATTTTATTTTTTTAGTACATGGAGGTATTATTATGGGAATGGTAGTTAGAACTAATATTGGTGCTTTGAATGCAAACAGAAACCTTAACAAAAATAACAGCAGTGTTTCAAAGTCACTCGAAAAATTGTCTTCAGGTTATAAAATCAATCGTGCAGGCGATGATGCTTCAGGTCTTGCTATTTCTGAAAAGATGAAAGCTCAGATTAAGTCACTTGATACAGCATCAGCAAACTGTGAAGACGGTATCTCTCTTATTCAGACTGCTGAAGGTTACATGAGTGAAGTTCATGATATGCTT
>CAYRPZ010000008.1:0-42939 GCA_964426275.1 uncultured Ruminococcus sp.
AAGCAATAGATTTCAGGTTGTTTGAAAGGGTGACTTCCTTTAAACTGCTACATTCTGAAAATGCCCATTTACCTATGGTAGTCAAACTGTCGGGCATTACTATTTTTGTCAGATGGTCGCAATTGCTGAATGTGCTGTCGACAATGGAAACTACGCCGTCGGGTATTGTAAATGACGTCTGCGTTTTGCCTAATGCATATTGGATCATAGTCGTGCCGTCTTTGCTGTAAAGATTACCGTCAACCGATTTGTAGGTTGTGTTGCCTTCTGCTACAGAAATGTCGGCTAAATTTGTACATTCCCAAAGTGCCGCTTCGCCTATAGTAGTTACCTTTTCGGGAATTTTAATTTTTGTTATGCTGTCGCAATAGGAGAAAGCATATGCGTCGATATATGTCACCGAGTCGGGCAAATTTATTTCTTTTAAATTTGAGCATAGATAAAAGGTGGCATAATTAATGGTCGTTATCCCGTCGGGTATGGAAATTTCGGTTAAACTACTGCACTCATAAAATGCGCCCATGCCGATAGTGGTAACGCTGTCGGGTATGGAAATTTCCTTTAAATTTGTGCAGTGCGCAAATGCTGTCTTGTCAATAGTCGTAACTTTGTCGGGTATAGTAACGCTGGTTAAACTATCGCAACCGTAAAAAGCTTTTTCGCCTATTGAACTTACCGTTTTGCCTTTGTATTTAGCAGGAATGGTAAGCTCTGCAGGGAGCAAACTAGTGTCCTTGCAGGTGACTTCATAGGTGCCGTCGTCTAAAAGATTAAAGTCAAGGTAGTCGGCGCTATTGTCCCCGCACGCGCTCAATGCAAAAGCGGCGGTAATGCAAGCTGTCGACGTTAGCAAAGCAAGTAAAATTTTACGTCTCATAATATCCCCTTCGTGTTTTAAAGTATTATAACTATATTTTAACACTATTGTTATTTAGTGTCAATTATATGGTAAAAATTAAAAATAAAAGGAGTTGCCGTGTGTCGACAACTCCTATAAAGGTTTTAGTTATTGATTAGAATTCCAAGCTCTTTTCGATGTAAGCTTCCAATTCGGAAATGGGAAGTCTTATCTGCTGCATGCTGTCGCGGTCACGTACGGTTACCGTGTCGTTTTCCAACGTGTCGAAGTCGATAGTTATGCAGTAGGGAGTACCTATTTCATCCTGTCTGCGGTAACGCTTGCCGATAGAACCTGTAACGTCGTATGTCACCGAGAATTTTTTAGAAAGGTTTCTGTAAATCTCGTCGGCCTTTTCGGAAAGGTTTTTCTGAAGGGGAAGAATTGCCGCCTTGTAGGGTGCAAGGAAGGGATGAAGGTGAAGTACAGTTCTTACGTCGTTCTTCTCTTTGTCCAAAACTTCTTCGTCGTATGCATCGGTAAGGAAGGCGAGTACCATACGCTCAACGCCGAGAGAAGGTTCAATAACGTAGGGGATATACTTCTCGTTGGTGACAGGGTCGGTGTATTCCATACTTTCGCCACTCTCGTTCTGGTGTTGAGTTAAGTCGTAATTTGTTCTGTCGGCAATGCCCCAAAGTTCGCCCCAACCGAATGCGAAGTTATACTCAAAGTCGGTTGTAGCTTTTGAATAGAAGCACAACTCTTCGGGTGAGTGGTCGCGCAGTTTAAGGTTTTCTTCCTTCATGCCAAGGGACAAAAGGAAGTTTTTGCAGTAATTTTTCCAGTGTGCAAACCATTCAAGGTCGGTACCGGGTTGGCAGAAAAATTCAAGTTCCATCTGTTCTAACTCGCGCACGCGGAAAATGAAGTTGCCGGGGGTAATTTCATTTCTGAAAGATTTTCCAATCTGTGCAACGCCGAAAGGTACTTTTTTGCGGCTTGTTCTCTGGATATTTGAAAAGTTTACGAATATACCCTGAGCAGTTTCGGGGCGGAGATAAAGTTCTGATTTTGAATCCTCGGTAACACCCTGAAATGTTTTAAACATAAGATTAAACTGGCGGATATCAGTAAAATTATGCTTTCCGCATTTAGGGCATACGATATTATGTTCATTTATATAGTTCATCATTTCTTCATTTGACCAGCCGCTTGGATTTGTGCCGTCAAAATCTTCTATGAGGTTGTCAGCTCTATGGCGTGTTTTACATTCCTTGCAGTCCATAAGAGGGTCAGAAAACCCGCCTATATGACCGGAAGCCACCCATGTTTTAGGGTTCATAAGTATAGCTGAATCCAGACCGACATTATAAGGATTTTCCTGAATAAATTTTTTTCTCCATGCATTTTTAATATTTGTTTTAAGTTCCACGCCGAGCGGACCGTAATCCCATGTATTAGCAAGACCGCCATATATTTCTGAACCTGCATATACAAATCCTCTTGATTTGCACAAGCTAACAATTTTATCCATACTTTTTTCTGAATTTAAAAGCATAAAATACCTTCCTTTATAAAAAAATATATTAGTTCAATACTATTGTAAAGCAAAAATAGAATTATGTCAAGTAAAAAATTTTTTTAAAAATACTCTTTACAAACATAAATTTTTATGATATAATAATACAAGTGTTGACGAGGTGTGGCTCAGTTTGGTAGAGTACTACGTTCGGGACGTAGGGGCCGCAGGTTCGAATCCTGTCACCTCGACTAATTTAAAAAGGCTTGGATACGCTCAATCAGCGTATTCAAGCCTTTTGTATTGCTCAAATTTTATATGTAATATTCCGGTTCAGTAAATTCTTCAATGGAATGGCAGCTATCACGGACAATCAATGTGCCTTCCATTTCGACACGGGAAATAATCTTGTGACCGTCCTGAATTCTGTCCAGCAGAAAAATCAACGCAAACCGCACCATTTCCTGTTTTGGAAGTGACACAGTCGTAAGCATTGGTGTGGTGTACTGGGATTCTGCAATGTCATCGCTGGAAATAATGGACGGCATATAATAGCGGTTTCTCCGCTTGCTCAGACATTTCAGCATACCAATTGCAAGAATGTCATTGGCACAGTAAATCCCCGTAGGAGGGTCATTCTGTTTCAGAAAATACTCCATCGCCTTATAGCCGTGCTCCTCATTTGGCAGGGTATCATAAACAAAATCAATGTCCGATTCCAGATTATATTGCACCTGTGCCTGCTGATAGCCCGTGAAACGTGTTTCGTTATGGCAGTCACCCACATATCCGATTTTTTTGTGGCCAAGCTTTACCAGATAATCAATGGCTGTCATGGCAATTTTTCTGCCGTCGCAAAGTACCTCGTCCACCTCGTAATTGGTGGAATTGCGATTGATGGAAACAATATTCTTCTCATGCTTTTTCAGGAATTTCAGCACCTTTGGACTGCACTTTCCGATGATAATCAGACCGTCTGATTTCTGCTCCTTACGGCGGTACATTCCGTTCACAACCTGCTCCATATTCTCAGACATACAATACTTTTCATTTGAAAAATCCGCCCTCTGCCAGACGCTCGACACGATACAGTTATTCTTCCGGATTTCAATTTCTACCAGTCGCAGCATCTCATCAAAGAACGGATCACTCTCATCGGAAACAACCTTCGTCAGCAGAATGTTTATGTAGTAGACATCTTTTTTCACCACATTCCCCGATTTCAGATTGCGTGCCGCCTCATTGGGGACATAGCCGATATCCCTCGCCGCCTGTAGGATTTTCTGTTTCATTTCCTCCGACGAGCAATGGTGATTGGGATTGCTCAGAACTCGTCCGACTGTGGAAACAGATGCTCCCGTCATCTGCGATATTTTCTTGATTGACATAAAATTCTCCTTTTAATTTAGATTTATAAATACATTTCAGGTCGCCGAGCAGTAATATATGGTCGAACAGAATTCGCAACGCCCTCATTCAGAAAGCCGAAACTCATCAGGTGTGGCTTACAGGTCAGCACAATACCTTTTTTGCCGTATCAATTGCATTATACATAAGTTTTGACGCACAGCCTTTATGCTGATATTTCGGCATAGTATCCACGCCGAAAATCATAAGCCATACGCCATTTTCACTGTATAAATTGTTATTTCCGCACATCTGTTTCTCGTCCGTTATCATGCAGATTTGCAGTTCTGATTCAAACAATCTCCGGCACGATAATTTTTCCCGCACCATGGCAGTATTTTGTGGTCATATCAATGATTTCCTGTGCCGTCCTGCGGAGTAACTCAATATCAGTTGCCTGATTTCCCTGCACGATATAAAAGACATTCTTTGCATTTTCGTCAACCTTGGTCTTATTCACCTGACGGATTTCAAGACGGCAAAGAACCTCGTTTGAATCATCGCAATAGCAGTATTCATGGGAATTGACAGCAACGGGATTTTCCTGTCCGAGAGGGATATATTTCTCCGTACCGTCAGTAAAACGCAGTGTCACGTCGCCGCTTACATTATCCATATTATGTGCACCGAGAGCAAGCTTGCTGTCAAGAGAAATTATGTTGTAGATGTCCACCGCCTGATTGATATAGAACATATCATGATTTTTCAGCAGAAGCTTTATAAGATTTTCGCTTGCGGGAATATTCTTTCTGCGTTTGACACCTGTGTTGTCGTGAAGAATATTAAAGCCCTCCAGTATCTCGTCCTCATGAACATTTATACCTTTGTAGCGATTGTAAAGCTGTTCTATTTTTTGTGTGCGGTATTCTCTCCATTCCTCGCTGTTCTGGTGATTATCCATATTCTCTATCACCGCAAAAATAATCTTAACGCCGCTGTCAAGCACGGCTTTTTCAACCTTGAAATTCATGCTGTTCCCTCCGCTGTAATTTAATTATATAAAATATATCGAAATAGTAAGAATTTTAACTGTAAAAACATTATACTCCTGTTTTGACAAAAAGTCAATTACTTTTCGGAATACAGTTGGGCATCAAATTCAACTATAAGAAAAAGTGCGACAGCGGATATTATGAGCAAGATTGACAAGGCAATCATAAGTTTTGAAAGCGGAGCATACCACCTTAGGCAGTGTGCATAAATATCTGCTTTTTATACTGTTAAAACCGACGAAAATTCTCTGAAACTATTGACTTTGAGTTAACTCTAAGTTATATAATATTAATATTAAAATTTCAGGAGGCAGCATATGACGATTAAAGAAGTTTGCAGCAAATTTAATGTCAGTTCTGATACGCTGCGTTACTATGAGCGAGTAGGAGTGATACCTGAGGTTCATCGAACGTCCGGAGGAATTCGTGATTATACCGAAGATGACATTAAATGGGTTGAAATGGCAGTCTGTTTCAGGAATGCGGAAATGCCCATTGAACTTCTGACAGAGTATGTCAGATTGTTTCAGGAAGGCGACAGTACACTTGAGGCACGCTGCAATTTACTGAAGGAAGCTCGTAAACGAATTGTCGAAAAGCGAAGAAAATATGACATCGCACTTGAAAGAATGGAGTATAAAATACAAAAGTATGAAGATGCTGTTCAGACAGGTATTCTTATATGGGACAGCGAACCGAATTATTCAAATAATTAAAAACGGAGGAATTTATTATGAGCAAGAAATTAGTAGCATATTTTAGTGCAAGCGGAGTAACAAAGGCAGTAGCCGAAAAAATCACAAAATCAGCAGAGGCAGATATTTTTGAGATTGTTCCTGCACTGCTTTATACAAAAGATGACCTTAACTGGAGGAACAGCAACAGCCGTTCTTCCGTAGAGATGAAAAACAAGGAATTTCGCCCTGAAATAGCTGAAAGTGACCTTGACATATCCGGATATGACACAATATATCTCGGATTTCCGATTTGGTGGTATGTTGCACCGACAATCATAAATACATTCCTTGAAAAGTATGATTTCAAAGGAAAGAAAATCATCGTGTTTGCAACATCGGGTTCAAGCGGAATGGGAAATACACTCGCTGAGCTGAAACCATCGGCACCTGATGCTGTCTGGGGAAAAGCAGAAAGACTTCCTTCGGATATTTCACAGGAAGATGTGAATAAGTGGGTAAAGGAGTAAAGGAATGTATATTGAAAAAATAAATTCACCATCAGATATCAAGAATCTGACATTACAGCAGCTTACTGTCTTAGCATCAGAAATAAGAAACGGACTTATGAATCGTCTTTCAAAGAAAGGCGGTCATTTCGGACCTAATTTCGGACTTGTTGAGGCAACAATTGCACTTCATTATGTTTTTGATTCACCTAAAGACAAGTTTGTATTTGATGTATCACATCAGAGCTATGTTCACAAAATTCTGACGGGCAGAAAAGATGCATATTTCTGTGACGAACACTTTGCTGATGTTTCAGGTTATACTAATCCTGAAGAAAGTGAACACGACTTATTCAACGTAGGACACACGTCAACCTCTGTAAGCCTTGCCTGCGGACTTGCAAAGGCAAGAGATTTAAAAGGCGATAAGGAAAACATTGCTGCAATTATAGGAGATGGTTCTCTCAGCGGAGGCGAAGCTCTTGAAGGACTTAATTTTTCTGCGGAGCTGAACAGCAATTTTATTATCGTAGTCAATGACAATGATATGTCAATTGCTGAAAATCACGGCGGACTTTACAAAAATCTGAAAGCTCTGCGTGATTCAGACGGGAAATATGAATGCAATCTTTTTAAGGCTATGGGACATGACTATATTTATGTTGCAGAAGGAAATAATATTGAAAAGCTGATTGAAGCATTTGAAAAAGTCAAGGATATCGACCATTCAATCGTAGTTCACATCAACACACAGAAGGGCAAGGGCTATGCACCTGCCGAAACAGAAAAGGAAAACTGGCATTGGTGCATGCCGTTTGATACCGAAACAGGCAAGCCGCTTTATACAGGAAACAGTGAAGATTACGGCAGTTTGACCTGCGAATATCTCCTTAAAAAGATGAAAGCAGATGAAAAGGTAACAACAGTAGTTGCGGCAGTTCCTGTTTGTATCGGATTTACAGAGGATAAGCGTAAAGAAGCCGGCAAGCAGTTTGTTGATGTCGGTATTGCAGAAGAACACGCTGTAGCAATGGTGTCGGGCATTGCCAAAAACGGCGGAAAGCCTGTATTTGCAACACATTCAAGCTTCTTCCAGAGAACTTATGACCAGATTTCTCAGGATTTATGCGTGAACAACAATCCTGCAACACTTCTTGTGAATACAGCATCTGTTTATGGAATGAATGATGTAACGCATCTTGGTATCTATGATATTCCGATGATGTCAAATATTCCGAATCTTGTTTATCTTGCTCCGACAAACTGTGAGGAATACTTTGCAATGCTTGACTGGAGCATTGAACAGACACAGTATCCCGTTGCTGTCAGAATTCCATGCAATGGAGTTATTCACTCTGAATTTCCGGTTGATACAGACTACAGCGATATTAACAAGTATAAAATCACACAGCAGGGTGAAAAAACAGCAATTATCGCACTTGGTGACTTCTATCAGATTGGTGAGGAACTTGCAAAGCTGATTTCACATAAAACAGGCACGGCTGCAACACTTATTAATCCACGCTATATCACAGGAATTGACACAGAAATGCTTAAAACTCTGAAAGAAAATCATACAAAGGTTATCACTCTTGAGGACGGAATTCTCAGCGGAGGTTTTGGAGAAAAAATTACACGATTCTATGGACCTTCTGATATTAAGGTCTATAACTATGGTTTGAAAAAGGAATTTATTGACAGGTATTCTGTATCAGAGGTACTGAAGAAAAATCATCTTACACCTGAACAGATTTTTGAAGATATTTTTGAGTAAAAAACAGCGGTCTGATTCATGATGCAATCAGACCGCTCTGTTAAATCTCTTTCCCGCCACGTTTCCCGATAACGAATACTGCGTTTTTTTTTGACATAGGAAATATAATCGAGTAGACAAAACGGAGATTTTATGATATAATGTACAGGTAAAGTGTTTCTTATTTAAAGGGGTGACAGCTTTGAATGAAAATGTTATAATTGCAGTAAAATATTGCTTTGCAATGCTTGCTCTGCTTGGAATTATATTTTTGATGGCAGTTCTCACTCCGAAAATGGCATTGCTGATAGACAAAATAATTAAAAAAGCTGAAAAAAACAGCAAGATAATGAGTTTCAGCGATGAAAATGATGACATATATAAAGTGCGTGGTGCATTTGATGCCCATATCCCGTCATCAGATAAAAAGAAAGAAAACAATATTAATAACGGAGATGAACTCAATGGCAAAGAATAATAAAAAAATGGTTGAAGCAATTACCTCAATGGACGAGGATTTTGCAAAATGGTACACTGATATATGCAAGAAAGCTGAACTTATTGAATATACAAGTGTAAAAGGCTGTATGGTTATACGTCCTTACGGCTATGCAATATGGGAAAATATACAGCGTATTCTTGATGGTATGTTCAAGGCAACAGGTCATGAAAATGTATGTATGCCTATGTTTATTCCTGAAAGCCTGCTTCAGAAGGAAAAAGACCATGTAGAAGGATTTGCTCCTGAAGTTGCATGGGTAACTCATGGGGGAAATGAAAAGCTTGAGGAGAGAATGTGTGTCCGTCCGACATCTGAAACTCTTTTCTGTGAGCATTATTCAAATATAATTCACTCATACAGGGATTTGCCGAAACTCTATAACCAGTGGGTAAGCGTTGTAAGATGGGAAAAGACAACCCGTCCGTTCCTGCGTTCAAGAGAATTTTTATGGCAGGAAGGTCATACAATCCATGCAACTGCTCAGGAAGCCATAGAAGAAACTGAAAGAATGCTTAATGTATATGCTGATTTCTGTAAAGATGCCCTTGCCATGCCTGTTATAAAGGGTGCAAAAACTGAAAGCGATAAATTTGCAGGAGCAGTTACAACATATGCGATTGAAGCCCTTATGCATGACGGAAAGGCATTGCAGGCAGGTACTTCACATTATTTTGGTGACGGCTTTGCAAAGGCATTCGGCATTGAATATACCGACAGAGAAAACAAGAGAGTCAACCCTCATCAGACATCATGGGGTGTTACAACCCGCCTTATAGGTGCTATCATAATGACACACGGAGATGACAGCGGTCTTGTACTTCCTCCTGCCGTAGCACCTATACAGGCTGTAATAATCCCGATTGCACAGCATAAGGAAGGCGTGCTCGAAAAGGCAGAAGAACTCAAGGAAAGACTTGCAAATGCAGGTATCCGTGTAAAGCTTGATAACAGCGACAATTCACCGGGCTGGAAATTTGCTGAATATGAAATGAAAGGCGTACCTGTAAGAGTTGAGATAGGCCCTAAGGACATTGAAAGCGGTCAGTGTGTTATTGCCACACGCCATAATGGTGAAAAGGCTGTAATCTCAATTGATGAACTTGAAAAGGCAGTATCCGATAAATTGCAGGAAGTTCATGACGGTCTTTATGCAAAGGCTCTTGAAAACAGGGAAAACAGAACATATGACTGCACAAGTATTGATGAAATAATAAATGTACTCAATGAAAAGGGTGACGGATTTATAAGAGCAATGTGGTGCGGAAATGAAGCCTGTGAAGATGAAGTAAAAGAAAAAACCGGTGCAGGTTCAAGATGTATTCCTTTTGAACAGACAGAATTATCAGATAAATGCGTATGCTGCGGCAAGCCTGCGAAGAAACTTGTTTACTGGGGCAAGGCATATTAATATTAATATTAAAATAAAGTTGATAAATATTAAAAAAAATCGTCCTTTTTCTAAAGGGCGATTTTTCTGAAATAATCAAATTTTTCATTGATTATATGTTCAAATTCATAATAATCATCATATGTGCTGACAAATTCAAATGGTATATCATATAATTCATTCAAAACCCAGTTTTTATAATCAGAAAAATATTTTTCATCTATATAATAATAATTTACAAAAGGAAATATTTCATCTGAAATATCTTCTGTAAATTTCATATTTTTTTTAAATCAGCTTGTAAAGGTCATTCATAAATTTTATAAGAGCTGTAGTCATATTTTGCAGTTTAATGCATGAATTATAATCCATATTGATAAAACTATATTCTTTATTATGATAATTATAAAAAGGATATCTGAGTGTATTATTCAGCTTTTCAAATTTATTTTTTTCAAATATATTAATTACAATCTGATTATAAATCTGATTTTTTATAAGTTCATTATTTCCTGAATATATCTGAATAAGAAAATCAACCGACTTATCAAGAGAATGTCCTGTTTCCCTCAGTTTTTCAGCATAGTAATTATTTGAAACATCTATTTTACGGCAAATCTGCTCTTTAACATATTTTTCCATTGCCTGTATATAAAAATATGCCGACTCATTATACAATCCATTTTTGAAAAGAATATCTGCCGATTTTTTATTTTTCTCTGCTGTTTCATGGTAATTATCGGCAATATCCATTACATTATTTAAATACACTCTTTTTCCTAAATACATCTTATACACTTCCTTTAATATAAAGCAAAAAAGCGGATATTATGAAAAATATCCGCCTTAAATTTTTATAAATTCATTTTAATTCATATTCTGATATTATTCATATCAGTATGACAAAAAAATCATCAGCAATTAGCCGGCAGCATTAAGCTTCTTAGCAAGCTGAGATTTCTTTCTTGCAGCAGCATTTTTATGCATAAGGTTATGAGAAGCAGCCTGGTCAACCTTCTTTATAGCAAGTCTGATAACAGCTTCTTTGTCAGCAGCATTATTTGCAACTGCAGCGTCAGCATTTTTAAGGATAGTTTTAAGGTTTGATTTTCTTGCTTTGTTATTAGCAGCCTTAACCTTGTTTACCTTAACTCTTTTCTTTGCAGATTTAATATTTGGCATTATAAGCACCTCCTTAATAAAAACAAATAAAAGGCATAAAATAAAATCAGCAGAGACACAATGCCAATTTTAAAATATGTGTAATTTACATTCCATCAGAAAAAATCAATTGATTTTAACTTTATGAGTATGGAACGACCATACTAACCCAAATAATATGATATCATTTTTTTCTGAAAAAATCAATAGTTATTTTTAAATAATATATAAAAAATTTTTAATGTAAATTGTAGAAATGTACAGTATTTAATTTAAAAGGGGAATAAAAATATGTCAAGAACAGACCTTGCAGTTGAATGTGTGACGGAGGAAATTATCAGCGAAGGAATAACAAGACGGATAAGAGGAGAAAATTTTAAAATCACAGAAATTGAAATTGAAAATGATGAATGCGGTCAGAAAATCGGCAAGCCGAAAGGTCATTATGTAACTCTTGAGAACAGTTCACTCAGCCTGTTCAGCGGCGACTACAACAATATGGTGCATGAGCTTTCAGAGGAAATAGGCAAATTCATTCCAAAGGGTCATATAATGGTTTCAGGACTTGGAAATGATGATATAACCCCCGATGCACTGGGAGTTTATACTGCTGAAAACATCATTGCCACACGCCATCTCAAAGGTGAAATGCAGGAAGATGAATTTTTCAGAAGTTTAAGACCTGTAAGTGTGCTTGTATCAGGAGTTATCGGAAACACAGGCATTGAAACCATGGAAATAATAAAAAGCGTGACAGATAAAATAAAGCCCTCAGCAGTTATAGCTGTTGATGCTCTTGCCTGTGCAGATATGTCAAGGCTTGGCACAACAATTCAGATAAGCGATTCAGGGATATGCCCCGGAAGCGGGGTACAAAACAAAAGAAAAGAATTGTCAGCGAAAACTCTGGGAGTGCCTGTTATAGCAATAGGAGTGCCTACAGTTATGGATATGTACACAATAATTGAAAACTGCACAGGAAAAAATGCCGATGAAAATATACCGAATATGCTTGTAACCCCAAAGGATATTGACAAAATTATAAATCATTGCTCAATGCTTATATCAATGGGAATAAATCTTGCCTTGCAGGATAATCTTTCCTTTGAAGATATTGAAGAATTGCAGAGATAATTTTTACTCAAAAAAGCCCCTATGATATTTACATCATAGGGGACTATTTTTTATATTATTTACAATATTTTTATAATGCGGAGGCAGTGCCATGAATACACAGGCAGCAGCAGAAAGAATACTTGAATTATGCAGGTAAAGGAACATTACAGTTAATAAAGGATTTTTTCAATACTGACAGTTTCAGAACTCTTGAACAGGAAATTTATTAAATATATAAAATTTTATATTCAATGCATAGTGTTTTTTAAAAAAGTATGATATAATGATATTAATATAAAATTCGGAGGATTAAAAATGAGATTACTTGCAATAGACGGAAACAGCATATTAAACCGTGCATTCTACGGCATAAGGTTTCTTAGCAATAAAAATGGAGTACCGACAAATGCAATTTTCGGATTTATGAATATATATCTGAAAAATATAAAGGATATACAGCCTGACTGCACAGCGGTCGCATTTGACCTTCACGCCCCTACATTCAGGCATAAGTCTGATGAAACATACAAGGCAGGCAGAAAGGATACTCCCGATGACCTGCTGACACAGTTTCCTCTTTTAAAGCAGATTTTAGGATATATGGGAATAAAAGTGCTTGAATGTGAGGGATATGAGGCGGACGATATTCTCGGAACTCTTGCCAAAATATGTACTGACACAGGAAATTACTGCGATATTCTCACGGGTGACAGGGACAGCCTTCAGCTCATAAATGACCATGTAACAGTACATCTTGCAGGAAATAAGGAAACCGTTCTTTTTAATCCTGATAAATTCAGAGAAGTCTATGGATTTGAACCGATAAACCTTATAGATTTAAAGGCACTTATGGGCGACAGTTCGGATAATATCTCAGGAGTAAAGGGGATAGGCGAAAAAACTGCAATGACGCTTGTTCAGAAATGGAATACCATTGAAAATCTCTATGAAAATATTGAAAATGCAGGTCTTGCAAAATCAGTATACACTAAACTTAAAAACGGAAAAGAATCCGCATTTCACAGTAAATGGCTTGCAGCTATAGTTACAGATGTGCCTGTTGAAAAAGATATTGAAAAATATGTTCCGTCCCCTGCAAATACAGATAAATTAAGGGATATTCTTGTGGAACTTGAAATGTATAAACTGCTTGAAAAGCTTAATGTACCTGAAAATAAAGAAAAGAAAAATATTGAAATGCCTGAATTTTCTGAAAAGCCGTTCTGTAAATTTGAATATGACAATGCTGAAACTGCGGACTTTCTTTTTGATGATATTAAATTAAGCGTTATAAATAATAATATAATATACACCACTGAAAACAGTGAGGAAATCCTCGGATTTATGAAATCAGATATCCTCAAAAGAACATTTTCAGCAAAGAACTGTTACAGATACGCATTTGAACATAATTCACAGCTTAAAAATATATGTTTTGATGCGGAACTTGCAGGATATCTTTTAAATTCCTCCTCATCTGAATATTCCATTGAAGGCTTATGCAGTGAATATGAAGTATGCTATTTCTCGGATATTCTCTCCCTGCCGTCACTCTGCGACAATCTCCATGACCTTCTGAAAGAACAGAACTGCCTTAAACTGCTTGAAGAAATTGAAATACCGTTTACGGAAGTGCTTGCGTCAATGGAATACTACGGCATAAATGTAAATTCAGACGGTGTACGTGAATTTGGTGAATCTCTCAAAGATGACATTGAAGCACTTGAAGAACAGATATACTTTATGGCAGGCGAAAAATTCAATATTCTTTCACCCAAACAGCTCGGAATTATACTCTTTGAAAAAATGAATCTCCCTGTCATAAAGAAAACAAAGACGGGATATTCCACAAATGCCGATGTACTTGAACAGCTGCGTGACAAAGACCCGATTATTGACCTTATACTTAAATACAGACAATATACCAAACTGCTTTCAACATATGTTGACGGACTGCTTAAAACTGTAAAGCCCGACGGAAGAATACATTCAGTATTCAGACAGACTGAAACAAGAACAGGAAGAATATCATCAACCGAGCCTAATATGCAGAATATCCCTGTAAGGACTGAACTGGGAAGAAATATGAGAAAATTCTTTACAGCAGATGAAGGAAAAATTCTGCTTGATGCGGATTACAGTCAGATTGAACTTCGCATCACGGCACATATGAGCAATGACAAAACAATGCAGGACGCATTCAAAAACAATGTTGATATCCATACAGTCACAGCTTCTCAGGTATTCGGAGTACCGGAAAATGCCGTTACTCCTGTTATGAGGAGCTCCGCAAAGGCTGTTAATTTCGGAATAATATACGGAATAAGTGCATTTTCGCTTGCAAAAGATATAAATATAAGCAATTCGGAAGCTAAAAAATATATTGAGGAATATTTCAGAAAATATCCGAATGTTGAAAAATTTATGAATAAGACTGTTGCTGATGCGGAGAAAAACGGATATGTAACAACTGTATTCGGAAGAAGAAGGAATATCCCCGAACTCTCCTCCAAAAACCGGATTGTTCAGGCATCAGGCAGAAGAATCGCCATGAATACGCCTGTACAGGGAACAGCTGCTGATATAATAAAAACAGCAATGGTAAATGTATACAGAAAACTTAAAGAGGAAAATCTTGATGCACATCTTATTTTACAGGTACATGATGAACTCATAGTTGAATCCTCACCTGAAGATGCAGAAAAAGCAGGCAGAATCTTACACGATGAGATGGTCAGTGCCTGTACACTGAAAGTACCTCTTGTGGCTGATGTGAAAGAAGGCGTGAGCTGGTATGATGCAAAGGAATAAAATCAGCATAAAGAATACTGAACATTATGAAATTCCGTATATTGCTGAAATGGAAACAAGATGCTTTTCAATATGTGCATGGACGGAATCAATGTTCAAATCGGAACTTGATGATAATAACGGCAGAAATATAATGCTGACAGCGTATTTCAATGATATGATTGCAGGATATATAATTGTGCGGTTATGCCTTGATGAAGCTGAAATAATGGTGCTTGCCGTTGATGAACCATTCAGAAGGAACGGCATTGCTGAAATGCTGATAGACCACGTTGAAATGCTTATAAAAGGCAGGATTTCAAGAATAATGCTTGAAGTCCGTGAAAAAAATGAGCCTGCCATTAATCTTTATACCAAAAAGGGATTTAAAAGAACAGGACTAAGAAAAAATTATTACCGTGATTTTTCGGGACAGCCTCCTGAAAATGCGGTGCTTATGACTAAGGAGATGCTTGAAAAATGCTGATACTCGGAATAGAGAGTTCATGTGACGAAACTGCTGTAAGCGTAGCAAGGGACGGCAGACAAATACTTTCCTCTGTAATTTCGTCACAGATTGAAGAACATAAAAAATACGGAGGAGTAGTGCCTGAAATAGCTTCAAGGCGTCATTGTGAAAATATACTTGGAGTTATGGAAAAAGCTCTTGATGATGCAGATGTAACTCTTGATGATATAGATGCGGTTGCGGTTACATATGCCCCTGGATTAATAGGAGCATTGCTTGTAGGAGTAAGCTTTGCAAAAGGTCTTGCCATGTCACTGAACAAACCTCTTGTACCTGTACATCATATATCGGGACATATTGCCGCAAACTATATTGCACATAAGGAACTTGAACCGCCTTATTTATGCCTTATTGCAAGCGGAGGTCACAGCCATATAGCAGAAGTGCTTTCACATACAAAATTCAGAGTAATAGGCAGGACAAGAGATGATGCAGTCGGGGAATGCTTTGATAAATGTGCAAGAGCATTGGGATTCCCGTACCCCGGAGGAGTTCATATTGACCGTCATGCACAGCTTGGAAATCCTGACAGATATGCACTTCCACGCCCTAAAGTTACAGGAAGCAAATATGATTTCAGTTTTTCGGGACTTAAAACAGCAGTTATAAATCTTGTACATAATTCACAGCAGAAAGATGTTGAAATAAATGCTGATGATGTCTGTGCATCGCTTCAGAAAACAATTTCAGAAATTCTTGCAGAAAAAACAGTTTCATGTGCCGTTGAATACGGATATAAGACCATAGCCATTGCAGGCGGAGTATCTGCCAATTCGGGCATAAGAAATTTATTTGAGAAAATGTGCAGGGAAAATGATATAAAGCTTTATATGCCGCCTCTCTCTCTCTGCGGTGACAATGGTGCAATGATAGCCTGTCAGGGATATTTCAACTATCTTGACGGACAGCGTGGAGATGAGAGTCTTAATGCCATGGCAACACTCTCACTTGAAAGTATATAACATTATCAGGAGGAATTAAGATGCCGGAAATTGTAAATATAAATTTTCCGTCAGGAAAACCTGTCGGATTTTTCAGCAAGTATCATCAGGCGGATTTATTTCTTTATATAAACGGAAACTTCTCTGTCAGAATAAATTCACATGATAAATTTGAATACAGCAAACAGACTGCACAGCTTATAGTTGCCGATTTGATACCGGCAGTCCAGTCATCACTCTCACTTATTGCACTGGACAATGATATCTTCAGAATACTTGCAGATGTTTCGGTATTTGAAAAAATAAATGCATACATGAAAGTATGCCTTGAAGACTGGAATGAGGAATATGGCATTGAATTTGTCAAACTTGTTCCGACCAATGTATCATTTGACAATGAAAGCATTGAAGTAATAAGAATAGCTGAACAGATGAAAGCAAACAACATATCCTCTGCAAATAATATACCACAGCGTATTGAAAACACACATCTCAATATTTCATCTTTATGGAGATGCAGCAAATGCGGCTGCATGAATGATTCAAAATTCTGCAAGGACTGCGGAACACCTAAAAAGGAAACATGGAAATGCATATGCGGAACTGAAAATGAGAACACATTCTGCAAGGACTGCGGAACTCCGAAAGCAAGTATATGGCAATGCTCATGCGGTTCTGTAAACAAAGGGAATTTCTGTCCGAAATGCGGAAATTCAAAAAAATAATTATTGAGGTGATATTTTGGCAATTGCTCAGTATAAATGCCCGAACTGCGGAAAAATTCTTGTATTCAGGGCTGACAAGCAGGGCTGGTTCTGTGAATGCTGTGAAAGTCTTTTTAACGATGAGGAAATAAAAATCCGCTTTGATTTCAATAAGAACGGAAAATACAGACTTCCTGAAAAACATCTGAAAGATACGGATATAAAATTTTCTGAAAAAGCTCGTCTTTCAGTATGCAGTAAATGCGGAAATGAATTTGTTTCAGATGTTTCATCGCCTGTTGAGGAATGCGTTTTCTGCCATAACAAAATAGACAGCTATGAAAGAATTTCAGGTGACTACTGCCCTTACAGCACTCTGAAATTCAGCATATCGGAAGATGAAGCTGTAAGTTCATTCAATAAATTCTGCGGCAAAAGAAAATTCATGCCGTCGGGATATAAAAAGAATTTCAGCATAAAGCCTGTATATATTCCGTTTCAGGTTGCTGACTGCATAGTAAAGGCTGATGCTGATGCTGAAGGCCGTAAAATAAATTCAAGCAAGGATAAAAAATTCAGATATACCCGCACAAAAGAATTTTCCATAAAAAGAAACTGTATAATAACATTTGACGGCATACCTGCGGATAATTTCAGCGGACTCAGCAGGGAAACACTCGATTCAATAGAACCTTTTGATTTCAACAAGATGGTTGTTTTTGATGCCGAACATATAAAGGATATCCCTGTAAACTGCCCTGACAGCAACAAGAAACAGCCTTTCCAGAATGTAAAAAACAGATGCGTTGTCATGAGCGACAATATAATAAGACAGTCAATGAAAGGTTACAGCAGCCTTGCAGTTCCCGAAATAAATGTGAATATAATGGATACAAACTGGAGATATATTCTTCTTCCCGTATGGCTCTACACATTCAGTTATCATGGCAAACAGTATGAATTTGCTGTAAACGGTCAGAACGGCAAATACAGCGGAACTCTGCCCCTTAGTCTTTTTAAAATGCTTTCAGCCTGTATAGGTGCAGGACTTCTTGCCTCCATTATTTTTATAACAGGAGGTCTGGTTTTAAGATGAGAATAAAAAAGAAAATATATTTTTTATTAACGTTAATTGCAATGATGCTGTGCTGTACATTTTCAGTAAATGCAGAAACATTTGCACATATCACCGACAAATCAGGAAATCTTCCTGATATGGAATTAAGCAGACTTGATGAAATTCTCAGTGAAACATCAGAAAAAACCGGATTTAATATATACGTAAATATAACTGATAACAATGATTTTTCCGAATATGAAGATGAATTCCACAGTGATACTGAATCCGACAGAATAATGATGACTGCGGATATTTCATCTGATACAGCACAGATATATGTCTGCGGAACAGCACAGCAGTATATTGATGATAAGGCAAAGACTGAAATTCTTAATAAAAAATCAGAGAATATATCCGAAAAAATTGAAATGTTTGCAGAATATATTGCAGACATAACTGCTGAAATAAATGCACAGCAGTCAATAGTTCCCGAAACCGGTATAAAATCTGAGAAAAAGAATAAACCCGATAATAAAAACAGCACAGTATTTATTATCATATCAGGAATAATCTGCGGTGCAGTAGTCGGAATATTCACAGGATTATACCTTAAATTCCTTTATAGACGTCATGACAGTGAATTTGCTGTATCAAACTACAAATGCACCCATAAAATTACATTTGATGCAAAAGAAGATAAATTCAAGAGGGAATTTGTTAATAAAAGCGATACATCATCTTCATCTTGACAATTGATTGTACAGTATGTATAATTTATATGTAGGAACGGACATGTGTCCTCATATTAAACAGGAGGTGTATTTTTTTGATTAACTTCGGCAATAAACACAGCTATGCAGGAGAAGTCCAGGCAAAGCCTGCCGTGGCAGAAAATCCGCCTGCACCTGCAAAAAACGGCAATGGCTTTACAAGATATGCAGGATATGACAATGAAAATGATTTCCGTAAATTTATTGCAGATTTATATGCCGATACGAAAAATAACGGTATTTTCATTGACAAAAGTATTCCAAACCCTTCAAATCCTGAAGTAAATGCAATTTCTTCCGCAATAGATATGCAGACTGAATTTTCAGATGCATATGTCAAAAGCTGTATAATCAGAATTTCAGGAAATATGATTGATTTCAGCAAAATAGGTTCTTCGCCGTCACCATCTCAGGCAGGAGATATATTTTGTGAAGTTATGAACATTCTCAAATCAAAGGCGATAATGTCAAATGCACTAAAAAATGCATTTATAAAATTTATATGCTGGTGCATCAGATATTCAACGTTTAAAATTACAAATATACTCTATATAGGCGAAATTTCAAAATATGAAGTCTGCTGGCTTTATATAATGCACAGACTTGGCTGTAAAGTAAACTATATATGCTTTACAGGCGACAGTTCATATCTTTCCGCTGACCCCGAATCAAGATTTTCACATCTTGTCAAGGGCGCAATGACTGCTTCGCTTAATATCAGCTTTAAAAATATAAATACTGCTGATATTCAGAATCAGAAAAAAATGCAGAATATGCTTTCTGTATCATCTTCACTGACTGTTGATTGTTCAATACCTGTTTTAAGGGAAAATTTTGAAAAGGAAATTTTAAATGAATATAGTATCCGTACAGGCTCATTCGGAAACTGTTTCGACAATGGAAAAATTGCAGTTCATTTTACTGCATTTATCGGATACAGAGAAGAATCCGAATATAAAAATTTCCTTTATAATCTGCGTGAAAATATAATAAACAAAAGCAAAAAAACACTTATATTTGCCGAAAGCTTAAAAAAACCGTCTTATGATGAGGGTGCAGCATTTCTTTCAGTAAACCGTTCAGATATAAACTCGATGATTGCTGAACTCACTGAAAGAATTGAAATTAAAAACTGTCCTGCAAGAACTGTACTTGCAAGAAAAAATTTTATAGAAACTTTAAGGAAATATTCTCAGAGCGAAACTAAAATACAGCGTATATTCAATCTTGGTGTAAATATGATAATCTGGCTTAAAATGTGTACACAGTCTGCTGATTTCAAAGCTGATATTCCTTTAATGATGTATTACGGAAAAATTTCAGCTCAGGAACTTATATTCCTTAAATTTCTCTGCCGTACAGGATTTGATGTAATATATATATGTTCTGACAAATCCATTTTTGATACAGTAAAGAATGAAAATGACGGTATTATACAGATTTTTGAAGATTCCCTGTCATGCGATATGTTTCCTTATCCTGACAAGCCTGTCCGTGCAAAATATGCAACCAGTGCATATAATGCGGAACGTGAACTTGACACTCTGCTTTACAATGACGGAAACCTTTTCAGAAACAGGCAGTTTGCAGTATGCAGAAGCGTTACTTTAAAAACAACTTATGAGGAAATAGATATTCTCTGGAATCAGGAGGCAAAATACAGAACCGGCTTCAGTTCAGATGAAAAGATTGTTACTGTACCGAATATATTTGCAAAAATAAGCGGAATAAATGATGGTGATGAAACAGAATACTGGAAAAATATTGCCTCAAAGATTACATCTTCATCAATGGTATTTAAATCACTGCCCTTTTTTGTCCCGTCAGGTGCAGATAACTATAATGGATTTTTCAGCAAAACTGATATTGACATACAAAAGCTTATGCAGTCAACGCATAACAGATATAATTACATGAATGACAATATCCAGTACTTCATATTCAGCAAAATGCAGGAGGTCATTGACAGCGGATTTTTAAATCTTCCATATCCTGATATAATGCACCTTGTAATAAAGACAGGTCTTAACCTTGGAACAGAAATACTCAGAATTATTCAAAACTATGACTTTACAAAAGATATCCCCAAAATAATTATTATTGACAATATACAGCAGACATTCAATGTTTATGAATGCATATATCTTGTGCTTTTAAACCTTATGGCATTTGATATAATAATCTATACCCCGACAGGATATAAAAATCTTGAAACATATATTTCCCCTCAGGCATATGAAACATATACAATGAACAGATTCAGGGATAATCTGCGTATCCCACCAAATCTTCACAGCCTTAAATCTTCAGGAGGAGGCATATTCGGAGGACTTTTCAGACGCAGATAAAAATTTGCAGAATATCTGCAAGTTAAAATTTTACAATAAAGGAGAATTAAACAACATGGCTATCAATTTTTCAAAGGACAATAATCACAATGAGGTTATCGATGCAAATCCGGTTTCGCAGGAACAGCAGAATTTCAATATCGCTACAGTAAGACATGAAATGGCTGAAAAAATCTATAACAGCGATGAGATTGACAAACTCACAAGCCTTATCGATGTAAGCAATCCAAATACCATTGTTTCATTCGGAGGAACAGTTGCAGAGGAAATTTCAAAGGCATCAGACCAGGTTCTTAATTCAATGAATGTTGAACAGGTAAATGATTCGGGAAAACTGCTTGCAAATCTTGCTGTAGTTATGGAAAAATTTGACGGAAATGAACTCTCTCCGGAACAGCCGAAAGGCTTTAAAAAACTGTTTGCAAATACCAAAAAGGAACTTGACAAAATTCTCGGAAAATATCATTCAATGGGCGATGAAATCGACCAGATTTATGTACAGCTCAAAGGATATGAAAAGGAAATCTATGAGGCAAACAATAAGCTTGAAGTAATGTTCAATGCCAATCTCAACTACTACAATGAACTGCTCAAGTATATCCTCGCCGGAGAACAGGGTGTGAAGGAAATTGATGCATATATAGACCAGCTTCAGAAACAGATTATGGAAAATCCTGATGACGGCTCTATTAAAATGGAACTTAACAATATAACTCAGGCAAGAGATATTCTCGACCAGAGAGTTATGGATTTGAAAATTGCCGAAAATGTTGCAATGCAGACTGTTCCCATGCTTAAAACAATGGAATTTTCAAACCTTAATCTCATAAGAAAAATAAACTCCGCATTCATCGTTACAATGCCTGTATTCAAGCAGTCACTCGCACAGGCTGTAATGCTCAAAAGACAGAAAGTTCAGGCAGAAGCTATGCAGGCTCTTGACCAGAAAACTAATGAAATGCTTATTAAAAATGCAGAAAATACAGTTCTTCAGTCCAAACTTACTGCACAGATGGCATCAGGAAGCTCAATTCAGGTGGAAACTCTCCAGAAAACATGGCAGACAATTGTTGACGGAATTGAGGAAACTGCTAAAATTCAGAATGAAGCAAGACAGAAGCGTCTTAATGATACAATGGCTCTGAAACAGCTTAATGATGATTTCAAAAGACGCATGAAGGCATAAAAAATTTATATAAAAAAGGAAGTATAAACGATAATATGGTTACTGTAAAAAAATCCCTCGCATCAGGCATGTTTATCGCTATGGGTGTATTTGTATTTCTTTCATGCGATATCAAATATATAGGTGCATTTCTTTTCAGTCTTGGACTGTTCTGCGTATGTGAATACAAGCTAAATCTTTTCACCGGAATGATAGGATATGCTGTTGAAAACACTAAGGAAAAAGGTGCAAAGCATATTTTAGACCTTGTAAAAGTTGTATTGCTTAATATGACAGCAATAGCAGTTTCATGCTTTCTGCTGTCATTTACGGCAGGAGATGAAGTAATTGAAAAAGCCAAAAACATTGTTGAAACATCTGTAACGCTCAGTTTTCCGTCACTGTTTGTAAAATCGGTAATGTGCGGAGTAATAATGCTTATAGCTGTTGACAGATACAGAAACTGTGACGGAATGGCAAAGTACATTGCAGTATTCGTTGGAATACCGGTATTCATACTCAGCGGATATTACCATTCAATAGCATATGTCGGATATCTTACACTCGGACTTTGCGGAGGAAATCTCTCCGACAATGTAACAGTACCGAAAGTTATATATGTAATTATCGTTGCTGTAATCGGAAATGGAGTCGGAAGTATCCTTACAAGATATCTTACAACATCAAAAGAAAAGTAATTCCCTATTTACAAATCAAAAGAGCATTTCAGATTTTTTGAAATGCTCTTTCTTTTTTCGACAGTTTTCAACATTTTCAATGTTTAAATGTTGAAAACTTACCGATTTGATTTTATCATTCTGTTCGCCGCTGATTTTTTACATAATTATTTATTTTTTTCCATATATACCGCCAACACTGAAACATCGGCAGGTGATACACCCGATATTCTTGATGCCTGTCCAATATTTACAGGCTTATGTTTATTGAGTTTTTCGATAGCTTCAAGTCTTAATCCCTTTATGGCACTGTAATCCATATTTTCAGGAAGTTTTTTATTCTCCAGTTTTCTCATCTGTTCAATGCTCTCAAGCTGTTTGGAAATATATCCCTCATATTTTATCTGAATTTCCACCTGTTCGCATACATCATACGGAAGCAACGGTCTTTCCTTGTCAATAAAGGCAAGTATATCATATCCAAGCTGAGGACGGCGTATCAGATCCGCCAGCTTACAGCCCGTAGTCATTGGCGATGTACAGTGCACAACAAGAAAATCATTCAGTTCCTCTGATGGCGGTATATTAAGGGTTGAAACTCTTTTTATCTCCTTTTCAACAAGTTCTTTTTTATGAATGAATGAATTATATCTTTCATCAGAAATAAGTCCCAGTTTATGGCCAATAGGAGTAAGACGCATATCAGCATTATCCTGACGGAGTATAAGCCTGTATTCACTTCTTGATGTCATCATTCTGTATGGATCTGCACAGCCTTTTGTCACAAGGTCATCAATGAGAGTACCTATATATGAAGATGCTCTGTCAAGTACAAGCTGAGGCTTTCCCTGAACGCTGAGAGCTGCATTGATACCTGCAATAATGCCCTGTGCGGCAGCTTCTTCATATCCTGAACTTCCATTGAACTGCCCCGCACCAAAAAATCCTTTAAGCTGTCTGAATTCAAGAGTCGGAAACATTTCAGTCGGCTCACAGCAGTCATATTCTATAGCATATGCAGGACGCATTATTTCAACATTTTCAAGCCCCTCAATTGTACGCAGAAATGCAAGCTGAACATCTTCCGGCAGAGATGATGACATTCCCTGAAGATAATATTCATCTGTATCAAGTCCCATAGGCTCAACAAAGAGCTGATGGCGTTCCTTGTCGGCAAATCTTACAACCTTATCTTCAATTGACGGGCAGTACCTTGGACCTGTACCCTCGATACGTCCTGAATAAAGAGGTGAACGGTGGAGATTTGCCCTGATTACATTATGAGTTTGCTCATTTGTATATGCAATATAGCAGGAAACTTTATTTTCAAGATTATCAGGTACGGTTTCAAATGAAAACGGTACAATATGGCTGTCACCATTTTGTTTTTCAAGTACATCAAAATTAATGCTCCTCTTATGTACACGGCATGGAGTACCTGTTTTAAAGCGTCTTAAGGTTATACCATTTTCACTAAGACTGTCAGAGAGCTTTACAGCCGCTGAAACTGAATCAGGACCGCTTTCATATGAACATTCCCCGACATGAATTTTTCCTCTTAAATAAGTTCCCGTAGCCATTACAACAGCTTTTGCATTATATTCTGCATTAAGTTTTGTTCTTACACCTGTTATGTGTCCATTTTCAGTAAGTATATCAGTAATTTCAGCCTGTTTTATATCAAGGTCAGGCTGTTTTTCACAGACGCTTTTCATATAGCAGTGATATTTAACTCTGTCCGCCTGAACTCTCAGACTATGGACGGCAGGACCTTTTCCCTGATTAAGCATACGGCTCTGTATAAAGCATTTGTCTGCTCCCTTGCCCATTTCACCGCCGAGAGCATCTATTTCACGCACAAGATGACCTTTAGCAGTACCTCCTATTGACGGATTACAGGGCATATTTGCTATCTGGTCAAGGGAAATTGTGAAAAGAACTGTTTTACAGCCAAGACGAGCGGAGGCAAGAGCTGCCTCAACTCCGGCATGACCTGCACCTATAACTGCAACATCATAACTGCCCATATTCATAAAAAAACACCTCATATCATAAAATTAATTATTCAACATTTTAACATGGAAATGTTGAAACATCAGAAAAAATTTTATTTTCCTACACAAAATCTTGAAAATACATCATTCACAACTGCATCTGTAACTTTTTCTCCTGTAAGTTCCAGCAATGAACTGAGTGCTTCATCAAGGAGAACTGTAACAGCATCAAGAAATTCACCGCTGTCCAGTGCTGAAAGTGCATTTTCAACAGATTCAAGAGCCTTTTCAACACACAGTTTCTGTCTTTCGTTGGCAATTATGCCCTGATGTGCAGGAATATCATTATTCACAAACATTTCCTCCAGACAATCCGAAAGAACAGATATTCCCTGATTATCCTTAGCGGATATTTCAGCATAATATCTGAAATTATTTTTTATAAAATCCATATCAATAACAGATTGTTCATCGGATTTATTTATAACAGCAACAGCTTTTTTTGATTTCAGCTTTTCAATAAGACTAAGGTCATCAGCTGAAAGAGGAACAGTGCAGTCAAATACAGCAAGCACCAAATCAGATTCGTCAAGCCTTGAATATGCGATATCAACACCTATTTTTTCAATTTCATCGTCTGTATTTCTTATTCCTGCGGTATCTGACAGTCTTAAAACAAGTGAGCCGAGCCTTACACTTTCCTCAATAACATCTCTTGTAGTACCTGCAATATCAGTTACAATACTTCTTTTAAATCCTGAAAGACAATTCATAAGGGTTGATTTTCCTACATTCGGTCTGCCGACAATTGCAGTATTTATACCTTTTCTTATAATTCTTCCGTAATCGTAGGTATCAGATGCCTTTCTAAGTTCACTGCATACAGAAACAAGATTTCTTCTCAGTGTCTGCGGTTCAATTTCAGGGATATCCTCATCAGGATAGTCTGCCCATACTGAAAGGCTTCCGAGTATATTCACGATTTTATCTGAAACTGATTTAATTCTTCTGAAACAAGCTCCCTCACGCAAGGACACTGCATATTTAAGTTCATTGTCACTTTCAGCAGAAATTATATCCATAACGGCTTCAGCCTGTGTAAGCGACATTTTTCCATTTAAAAATGCACGTTTTGTAAATTCGCCGGCAGGAGCAAGTTCTGCACCATTTTTAAGAATAATTCTTAAAATCTGACGGGTAATGAAAATGCCACCATGACATGAAATTTCAACGACATTTTCTCCTGTATAGCTTTTAGGAGATTTAAAGACAGTAAGGACAACATCGTCAATGATTTCGCCATTGTCGTGAATATATCCGTAAGCACAGGTATATCCCTGCATTTCAAGCGGATTTTTTCCCTTGAATACCTTTGAAGCGGTATCAATGGCATTTTCACCTGAAATTCTTATAACGGATATTCCGCCTGCCGCATTAGGTGTGGCTATTGCCGCAACTGTTGACATAAATAAAATGCACCTCTTTCAAATGTTAAAAAAGCGTTCTGATATTCTGCTGAAACATCAAAACGCTTTCCGAAATTTTTTAAAATTCAATTTTGCCGTAAAGACCTGCATGTATATTATCCTCTGGTCTGGGTTTTTTATAATCTTTCTCAAAGCTTGTTTTGAGGTCAAGTGAACGTGGAGGCTTGCTGTAATTTCTGTTATTCTTTTTTCTGTAATCTTTTTTAGGTCTGTCAGATTTTTTAGTGGTTGAGGAGATTATAACCTTTCTGTAAGGTTCTTCACCGACTGAATGTGATTCAACGCCTTCAATTTCAGAAACGGCTGAATGAATGATACGTCTTTCATATGGATTCATCGGTTCAAGAGCAGTTGAACGGCCTGTTTTTATAACTGACTTTGAAATCTTTGCAGCGAGTTCTTCAAGAGTTTGTTTTCTTTTTTCACGATATCCGCAACTGTCAATGGTAATGCGGTAATATTCCTTTCCGCCCTTGTTGCATATCATAGATGCAAGATACTGGAAAGCATCGAGAGTTTCGCCCCGTCTGCCGATAATTGCACCTGAACTGTCACCATTAAAGGTTATAACTGCACCTGTTTTGGATTCTTCAATCGTACTTGATGAATCAATTCCCATTTTATCAAGAATGGAGCTGATATATTTCTGTGCAGTTTCAGCTTTTGTAGGCGGTGCAGGAGGTGTATAATCCGCCTGAACTTTTGCTTCGCCTTTCAGTTTTCCGAAAAGGCTTTTTTTAGGTTCTTCTATAACGGTAAAAGTTATCTGGGATACATCAGCCCCGAACTTTTCAGATGCCATAGCTTTTGCCTCATCAACTGATTTTGCGGAAAATATTTCGGTCATTGCCAGTCACTCCTTTTTAAAAAGATTAATCTTTATTATTGTCATCGCCGTACTTATCTGCCATACGTTTTCTTGCTTCATTGATAAGCTGACGCTGATATTCGCTGAGTTCGGATTTTGACATATCGGAGGAATTTCTGCTGCTCTGAGCCTGAAGCATATCATTCTGTTTTTCCATCATTTTCTCCATAAGCCCCGGCTTTTTATTTTTTGCCCTTGCCTTTTCTTTTGCAAGCATACTGCTGACACGTTCGGGTGTCATGACAGCATTTATAATAATCGTCTGAATGAGTGAGAAAACAGATGAAAGAGTCCAGTAAAAGCCTACACCGGCAGGAAATCCGAATGCAATCCATACTGAAAAGAGCGGCATCATATAGAGCATTATATTCATTCCGCCCATCATCTTTGCGGCTTCGGGATTATCTTTTTTCTGTCTTATCTGAGTATAAATTGTAAGTATAAGCTGGAAAACACCTGAAGCAATCGGAATCATAAGGAGAGCGACTGCCGAAGCATTCCATACTTCAGGGTGAATTGTCGGTGTGACACCGAGGTCAATAAGTCCGAAAAGGGTATTATTGAAATCCTGAATCTGCTGTGAGAAGCCTTGAATTTCCGAAAAGATATCCGGATTCTTCTTTGCATACTGCATAATTATAAGTTCAGGACGTGAGGACAAATATTTTTCAGTGATGCCCTGCTGAGACAGATATGATGTGAGGATATTCTGTGCCTGAGTCAGTGTATCCTTTGAAATACGGAGAATATGCGTAAGCGGGCGATAGACAACATCAAGTATACCGTAAAGCACCGCAAACTGGAGTATAAGAGGCAGACAGCCTGCCATCGGATTTATATTATTCTCCTGATACAGCTTCATCTGTTCTTCCTGAAGTTTTTGAGGATTATTTGCAAAACTTTTTCTTAATTTTTCAAGCTTTGGATTTATAGCTTTTTGTTTTGCTGTAGTTTTCTGCTGATTTACAGCAAGCGGGCTGATAAGCAGCTTGGCAACGAGCGTGAATATAATAAGTGCAATGCCATAGTTATCAACGAGTGAATAAATCAGATACATAATAAATCCGAGCGGATATCCTATGATTTGTCCTATGATGCCCAAAATGTCAACCTCCGGTTATTTTTTTGCTTTGCGGAGAAACGGAAATTCCTCCGGAACATAATCTATTCCGCCTTTGCACAGCGGATTGCATCTGAGTATGCGAAAAGCTGCAAGCAGCGAGCCTTTTACGATACCAAAACGCTCTATTGCCTCAAGTGCATATGCTGAACATGAGGGATAAAATCTGCATGAAGGAGGCAGAAGAGGAGAAATAAATTTTCTGTAAAGCTTTATGGGAGCAACGAAAATTTTCCTAAGAATTTTCATCATTGTTCACAGCTTTTTTAATAGTTTTAAGAGCACGTCCCTTTAAAAACGAGCATATGTCATAAGACTTTGCATAAGGTGTAGAGGCTCTTGCAACTATAACTATATCCAGACCTGAAGGAAAAAGCGGTTCACATTCCCTGTATGCCTGTCTTATAATACGTTTGGCACGGTTTCTTCTGACTGCATTCCCGACTTTTTTTCCTGCGGTTATTCCGAAGCGGTTGCAGTCAAGACCGTTTCTGCGGAAATAGACCACAGCATATTTTGAAACTACCGGCTGTCCTTTTCTGTAAAGGCAGAGGAAGTCCTTGTTTTTATTTAAAATTTCCATAATAATCAAAAATCACAATCCGGCTGATATGTTGTGTATTGTAAAACAGACCACGCAAAGCGGTCTGTCAAATCGGCGTTATTAAATGAAGGACGCACTCTCTCTGCTGAAACAGCAGAGGAGTAAAAAGTCCTGTCATTGTATAAAATTAATATGAAAGTCTTGCTCTTCCCTTTGCACGTCTGCGTGCGAGAACCTTGCGTCCGTTCTTTGTGGACATTCTCTTCATAAAGCCGTGTTCTTTTTTTCTGTGAAGCTTTTTAGGCTGGTATGTTCTTTTCATTCTTTATCACTCCTTTGACATTTCCGTTGGAAACGATTGTAAACATATGGTACTCGGCTTAATTCGCCTTGCAATAATATAGTATAACTCAAAACACTGCTGTCTGTCAAGTATATTTTAAAAAAATATTGGTTTGCAACCGGTTTGCAACCAGTTGGCAACCGGTTGGCAACCAGTTGGCAACCGGTTTGCAACTTAATTCAAAAAACGCTTGAAATCCCTTTTCTTTTATGGTATAATATAAACAACTTCAAATTGGGAGGTACATTAAAAATATGAATTCCTTTGCAGAAGTTTTTGATGCAATAAAAAAATACTGTCTTAATGACGGCGGAATTGGTGAACCCGCATACGGTCTGTGGATAAAACCGATTGAGGCAAAGGAGCTTAACGGAAATACAGCTGTTCTTTATGTTTCATCTGAATTTCAGAAAAGCGTTGTTCTTTCAAATTACGGAAAAATTCTTAATGAAGCTTTCAAAGCAATTCTGGGCTTTGATGTTGAAATACAGATACATACTCAGGAAGATGACTATCCCCCTGAACATATAAGCTTTGATGAAATTGAACAGAAACATATCCAGCTCGAAAAAAGCTTTGAAACTGCTGAATATGACTATACATTCGACACTTTTATAGTCGGCCATTCCAATGAGTTTGCATATGCTGCCTGTACCGCTGTTGCCAAAAACAGCGGTACAACATACAACCCTCTTTTTATCCACGGCCCTTCCGGTCTTGGAAAAACTCATCTTCTCACCGCAATTTCAAATGAAATGAAAAAAAACAATCCCGAACTCAATGTTGTATATGTAACAGGTGAAAACTTTGCAAATGAACTTATTGATGCCATAAAAATGAAAAAGGATACGAAAACTTTCCATGAAAAATACCGTACTGCCGATGTCCTTTTGATAGATGACATACAGTTCATAGCAGGAAAGGAAAGTACTCAGGAGGAATTTTTCCATACCTTCAATGAACTTCATCAGGAGGGAAAACAAATTGTGCTTACTTCAGACAAGCCTCCGAAAGATATGAAAACCCTTGAGGACAGAATAAGAACAAGATTTGAATGGGGACTTATAGCAGATATATCTACTCCGGATTTTGAAACCAGAATGGCTGTAATAAGACGCAAGGCAGAACTTCTCAATCTTATGATACCCGATGAAGTATGCGAATTTATAGCCAACCGTCTTAAAACAAACATAAGACAGCTTGAAGGTGCAGTCAAGAAACTCAAGGCCCTGAAACATCTTGCCGGAAGTGCTCCTTCAATTGCAATGGCACAGAGCGTTATAAGGGATATACTCAATGATGACCAGCCTGTTCCGATAACAATTGAAAAAATTATAGGAGAAGTTGCCAATGTCTATGGAGTAACTCCCGACGATATACGTTCAAATAAACGCTCCTCCCAGATTTCGACAGCCAGAAAAGTGGCAATTTATGCCGTTCGAGAGATTACGCAAATGTCATTAGTGGCAATTGGCACTGAATTTGGCGGAAGAGATCATTCCACTATCGTATACGCAATCAACAATATTGAGGCTAATCTGAAAAAAGATTCCAATCTGAGGCAAATTGTGGAAGATATACTAAAAAATATCAAGGATAAATCTTGCTGAAAAAGTTTTCAACAGGTTTTCAACATAGTTTTCAACATTACAAACGCCTTTATTGCTGGGCTCAGAGCACTTTTCAACACTTTCAACATTTTAGTTTTCAACATAATGTTGAAAACTTCAAAAGTTTTCAACAAAGTTTTCAACATCTTTCAACACTTTCAACATTTTTCTGAGTTTTCAACAAAGTTTTCAACACTTTCAACAAGTTTTCAACAGTCCAATGTTGAAAACTTTTGCCCCTCCAGCCCCGTATTATAGGGATTTAAAAAAGTTTTCAACACTTTCAACACCCCCTACTACTACTACTAAATATTATATATATTATTTTATTATATAGGGGCTTTGAATTTTTTTTTGATTTGAAATTTTTTCTTTGATAAATAAAAATAAAATGAAAGAAAGGAAATAAATAATATGAAATTCATTTGTAATAAAAATGAAATAAGCGAAGCAATCGGCAATGTATTAAAAGCTGTATCTTCAAAATCTCCTGTGCCTGCTCTTGAAGGAGTAAAGCTTAAACTTTCAGGAAACATTCTTGAACTTACAGGATATGACCTTGAACTTGGAATAAGAACACAGATACAAGTAAAGTCAGATGATACAGGAGAATGCGTAATCAATGCAAGGCTTCTCAATGAAATAATAAAAAAAATGCCCGCTGAAGAAATAAATATACAGGTAAATGACAGACTTAATGTAAGCATTACCTGCAATCTTGTAGAATACAACGTATCTGCACTCCCTGCCGATGAATATCCTGAACTTCCGGTATTCAACAGAGAAAAATCCATATCCATTCCGCAGAATATTCTGAAAAATATGATAAATCAGACAATATATGCAGTATCATCAAATGACAACAAGCCGATACTTACAGGTGAACTGTTCGATATCGACGGAAACGGAAACTTCAGCATGGCAGCACTTGACGGATTCAGACTTGCCGTAAGAAATGAAAAAATACAGTGCAGTGAAAAATACAGTTTTGTAGTACCTTCAAAAGCTCTCTCCGAAGTTTCAAGACTCCTCAAAGATGATGAAAGCATATGTGAATTCTATACAAACGGAAAACATATAATCTTTGACATATCGGAATATCTTGTGTTTTCAAGACTGCTTGACGGTGAATTTCATAACTATAAATCAAGCATACCATCTGATTTTTCAACAGAGGTTATAATAAAAACAAGGGAACTTGCAGAAGCTCTCGACAGATGTTCCCTCCTCATAAGCGAAAAAAACAAATCACCTATAAAGTGTATATTCTCGGACGGTCAGCTCAGCATATCATGCCAGACAGCAATAGGAAAAATAAATGACGAACTCGGAGCAGACATAAACGGAAATACTGTCACGATAGGATTTAACAACCGGTTTGCAATAGAAGCCTTAAGAGCTGCCGATACTGACAGCGTAAGACTTCAGATGAACGGAGGAAACCGACCTATAAAAATACTTCCTATGATGGGTGACAGCTTCGTTTACCTGCTTATGCCGGTAACACTGAGAAACTAAGGAGATAATAATGAAAAACACAGAAACTGAAATTTCAACCGAATTTATAAAGCTTGATTCACTGCTTAAATTTTCAGGTGTATCAGATACAGGAGGAACTGCCAAGGAAATGATACAGCAGGGACTTGTAAAAGTAAACGGCGAAATCTGCACAATGAGAGGCAAAAAAATCAGAAACGGCGATGTAATTGAAACCGAACAGTACAGAATAATCGTCAGAAACTCAGGCGGAGGTGCTTGAAAATCTTTGTAACAGAGCTGAACACAGACGGCTTTAAAAATCTTGAACAGATTCAGTATTTTCCGTCTGAAGGCTTTAATATAATAACAGGCAGAAATGCTCAGGGCAAGACAAACCTCATAGAAGCAATATGGCTTATGACAGGCTGCCACAGTTTCAGAGGAACAAAAGAACGTGACTTCATCGGATTTAACAGGGATTATGCTGAGATAAAGCTGTCATTCTGCAATAAAATAAGAAAACAGGAAATAGTCTTGCGTGTGTGCAGAGGAATAAAGGAAAAAAAAATTCTGCTCAATGGAATTGAATGCCGCGGAGGAAAAAAATTGTTTGAACAGTTCCGCTGTATAGCATTCCTGCCATCAGATATAGAACTTGCAGAAGGAACTCCCGACAAAAGAAGGACATTTGCTGATATGTGCTGTTCACAGCTAAGACCTTCGGTCATGGATTATATCAGGAGATATTCAGTTGCTCTTGCCAGCAGAAATGCAGTGCTTAAAAACATATTATCAGGAAAAAGCAGTGTGTCACAGCTTGACATATGGAATGAACAGATTGCTGAATTAGGAACTAATATTTCCCTTGTCAGAAAAAAATATATTCTCCGGCTTGACAGTGTATGCCGCAGACTTTACTGCGGAATTACACAGAACTCCGAAGACTTCAGAATCGGATACCGCTCATGTATTTACGGCAGCGATTATGTATATCCGGAAAATGCCGACAGTGAAATGAAAAAAATATATATATCCAGACTGAAAGAATCGGAAAGCGATGATATACGGCTCGGATATACACAGTACGGAGTGCACCGTGATGACCTCAGCCTGAAAATAAACGGACTTCCTGTAAAAACATACGGGTCACAGGGGCAGAAAAAAAGCTGCTGTCTTGTCATGAAGCTTGCACAGGCTGAAATACTCAGCAGCGAAACCGGCGAACCGCCTGTAATACTGCTTGATGATGTCATGGGAGAACTTGATATCTCCCGTCAGAAACTGGTAAATGAAATAATAAGCGGAATGCAGGTCTTTATAACTTCATGCAGTGCAGAATCAGTATCGGCAGGAAACGAAGCAAGCCTGTATGTAATGAAAAACGGCGTTTTAAGCCCTGCATGAATACGGAGGGTAATATGTATATTCATCTCGGAAACAACGTTTCTGTAAGCTCTCAGAGCGTTATAGGGATATTTGATATAGAAAATTCATCAACAGATGAAAACACAAAGGATTTTTTAAGACTTGCGGAAAAAAACGGCAGAGTAATTACAGTTTCATATGATATGCCGAAAAGTTTCGTGGTCTGTACAGACAGCAGCAACAGGGAAATTGTATATATATCCTGCATCTCTGCATCAGCCCTGAGAAAAAGATGCGGGAATGAGAATTGGAGGATTTGAATATGGCTGTAAATAGCTATGATGAAAATCAGATACAGGTGCTTGAAGGACTGGAAGCCGTAAGGGTACGTCCGGGAATGTACATCGGTTCAACAGGCGAAAAAGGACTTCACCATCTTGTATATGAAATTGTGGACAATGCCATTGATGAGGCACTTGCAGGATACTGTACGGAAATAAAAGTTGATATACTCCCCGGAGATGTCATTGAAGTTTCCGACAACGGCAGAGGAATACCTACAGGAATACACCCGACAGAGAAAATTTCAGCGGCAACGGTTGTGTATACTGTGCTTCATGCCGGCGGAAAATTCGGAGGCGGAGGGTATAAGGTTGCCGGAGGCCTGCATGGAGTCGGAGCTTCTGTGGTAAATGCACTTTCAGAATGGCTCGAACTTACGGTAAAAGACGGAAAGAATATTCATTTTCAGAGATTTGAAAGAGGAAATTACAGCGAGCCGATTAAAATAACAGGCCAAACTTCCGAAACCGGTACAACTGTAAAATTCAAAGCCGACCCTGAGATATTTGAAACAACAACTTCATATGACTATGAAACACTTCTCAAACGGCTTCGTGAACAGGCATTCCTCAATGCAGGAGTGAAAATAGTTTTCAGCGATAAAAGAAATTCCGGCAGCATACAGGGCGAAATTCTGCACTATGAGGGCGGAATAAAGCAGTTTGTTGAGCATATCCACGGTACAAGAGGACTTGAAGGCATTACTCAGAATGTAATCTATATTGCCGGAAAAAAAGAAGATTCCACTGCCGAAATTGCACTTCAGTACAATGACAGCTACAATGAGGTAATTCTTTCATTTGCCAACAATATTCATACAACTGATGGAGGAACTCATGAAACAGGCTTTAAAAATGCCCTGACAAAAGTTATAAACGAATACGGCAGAAAATTCGGACTTCTCAAGGACGGCGAACGCCTTACAGGCGATGATGTCCGTGAGGGGCTTACTGCAATAATTTCCGTAAAGCTTACGAACTGTGAATTTGAAGGTCAGACAAAGGGCAGACTCGGAAACTATGAGGTAAAGCCGTTTGTTGAAAATCTTGTGACTGAACGGCTTATGAATTATCTTGAGGAAAATCCTGCCGATGCAAGAGCAATATTTGACAAGTCGCTTGCCGCACAGAAAGCAAGGGAAGCTGCCAAAAGAGCAAGAGAGCTTACAAGACGAAAGACGGCTATGGAAGGTGCATCTCTCCCGGGAAAGCTTGCAGACTGCCTTGAACATGACATCGAGTACACTGAAATCTATATTGTTGAGGGTGATTCAGCCGGAGGTTCAGCAAAGATGGGAAGAAACAGACATTATCAGGCTATTCTTCCTCTTTGGGGAAAAATGCTCAACGTCGAAAAATCCCGCCTTGACAAAATTTACGGAAATGAAAAGCTTATGCCTGTTGTAACTGCACTCGGAACAGGTCTTGGAGAGGATTTCAATATTGAAAAGCTGCGATACGGAAAAGTCATCATAATGGCAGATGCCGATGTTGACGGTTCGCATATCAGAACTCTTCTTCTGACGTTCTTCTTCCGCTTTATGCGTCCGCTTATAACAAACGGAAATATATACCTTGCACAGCCTCCGCTTTTCAGGGTTTCAAGGGGAAAAAACACAAGATATGCCTTTTCCGATGAGGAACGTGACAGATATATTGCTGAACTTGCACCGGAAGGAAACAATGCCAAAGTTGATGTTCAGAGATACAAGGGTCTTGGCGAGATGGATCCTGAACAGCTTTGGGAAACAACTATGAATCCTGAAACAAGAACTATGATAAAGGTTGAAATGGAAGATGCCGAAAAAGCTGATGAAGTATTTACAATACTTATGGGTGACAAGGTAGCTCCAAGACGTGCATTTATTGAAAAGAATGCAAAATATGTGCAGAATCTTGACATTTAAGGAGATTTGCCATGAATGAACCTCTGATTTCAAAGGAGTACGGCATACCGGCTTCACTTTACGGAACTGCCTTTAAAGTTTTTCAGAAGAAATATGTATATCCGAGAAACTGGATAATGACAGCAGTCTTTGCAGGTGTGGCAGTATATTATATATATTCCGCTTCAAAGGATATGGAGAATATGATTTACTGGCTTCTTGCGGCGGTATGCCTTGCCCTGATTGCTTCACTGTGGTACAACCCTCATAAATTAAGAAAAAATCTGATAAAGTCAGTTGATAATATAAGAGATGACCTTTACAGGATTGAAATTTTTGATGACAGAATGACTGTTGAGATGATTATGCCTGAAACGGAATCAGACAGCGAAAAGAAAGAAAAAACTGATGACAGCGATGGCATTGACACTGAATTTTTTGCACAGGAGGAAAATCAGCCTGAAAAAACAGTTGTGAATTTCGGCAGCAATGTTGCCGTTATCGAAAAACAGGATTTTTTTCTTGTATATATCCTGAAAAGCGTATTTTATATAATCCCGAAAAATGCTTTCAGCAGTGAGGAAAAGCAAATTATGAAAAATCATTTTGAGGAAAAGCTCGGAAAAAATTTTATCGAGCAGAAATAGAAAGGCGTGAATAACGTGTACGATGATACAAATTCAAAGATAATACCGATTGACATTGAAAAGGAAATGAAAAAATCATTCCTTGAATATTCAATGTCGGTCATCGTTGCCAGAGCATTGCCTGATGTTCGTGACGGACTTAAGCCTGTTCACAGAAGAATACTCTACACCATGTATGAAAACGGACTCCTTCCCGAAAAGCCTTACCGCAAATGTGCCGATACGGTAGGTTCTGTTCTCGGAAGCTATCACCCGCACGGCGATGCTTCGGTATATGATGCACTTGTCCGTCTGGCACAGGACTTTTCAATGAGATATACTCTCGTTGACGGTCACGGAAACTTTGGTTCTGTTGACGGAGATCCGCCTGCTGCATACCGTTACACAGAGGCAAAAATGTCAAAGATATCAGTTGAGATGCTTACTGATATCAACAAGGAAACTGTTCCTTATATGTCAAACTATGATGACCGTCTGAAAGAACCGGTTGTGCTTCCGTCAAGATTTCCGAATCTGCTGGTAAACGGTTCTACGGGAATAGCTGTCGGAATGGCAACAAATATTCCTCCGCATAATCTCGGAGAAGTAATTGACGGAATTGACCTCATGATTGATAATCCGGACTGTACGCTTGAGGAGATTATGGAGTGCATAAAAGGGCCTGATTTTCCGACAGGCGGTATAATCATGGGTAAATCGGGCATAAGGGCTGCATATGCGACAGGCAGAGGAAAGATAATCCTTAGGGGAAATACTTCATTTGAGGAAATAAAGGGCAGAAACTGCATTGTAATACATGAAATTCCATATATGGTGAATAAGTCAAGGCTTATCGAAAGCATGGCATCTCTTGTTAAGGAAAAGCGTATCGAAGGAATACACTTTATTCGTGACGAATCCGACAGGGAAGGCATGAGAATTGTTGTTGAACTTAAAAAAGATGCAATACCGCAGATTGTTCTCAACAAGCTTTTCTCATATACTCAGCTTCAGGAAACTGTCGGCGTAATAATGCTTGCAATCGTGAACGGAGAACCTAAAATTCTCAATATAAAGCAGATTCTTAAGGAATACCTTGATTTCCAGTACAGCGTTATAGTAAAGCGTACTCAGTTTGACCTCAGAAAAGCAAAGGCAAGGGCAAATATACTTACCGGACTTGTGCTTGCAGTTGACTTTATCGATGAGGTTATGAAGATACTCCGTTCAAGCAGTACGCTTCAGGAGGGAAAGAAAAACCTTATGGAGCGTTTTGCCGGAACCGATATAACAGAACTCGTTTCAATGGATTCATATGCAGGAGAGCATATAGTCGGACTTAATGCCGAGCAGGCAGATGCCATTGTACAACTGCGCATAGGACAGCTTACCGGACTTGAGCGTCAGAAGCTGATTGATGAACTCAGCGGGCTTATGCAGAAAATATGCGAGCTTGAAGATATACTCAGCGATGACAGCAAAGTATACCAGATAATAAAGGACGAACTCGGGGAAATCCGCAGAAAATACAGCGATGACAGAAGAACAGGAATTGAAGCTGTAAGCGGTGAAGTTGACATAGAAGACCTTATTCCCGATGAAGAATGTGTTATAGCCTATACGAATATAGGATATATAAAGCGTTCTCCGGTTGATGCGTATAAAATCCAGAAAAGAGGCGGAATAGGTGTTTCGGGAATGAAACAGCGTGACGAAGATTTTGTAAGCGAGATGTTCATATGCTCCTCACATGACAATGTGCTGTTTATAAGCAACAGGGGCATAATGTACAAGCTCAAGTGCTATGAAGTTCCCGAAGGCTCAAAGTCCTCAAGAGGAGTTAATATTGTAAATCTGCTTCCGCTTGCAGAGGGTGAAAAAATTTCCGCAATGATTAAAACAACAGACTTTGATGAGAACAAGTTTGTAATCATGGTTACAAAGAACGGAAAAATCAAGCGTACAAGGCTTTCAGAATACAGAAATGTAAGAAAGAAAGGACTTATCGCAATAAGCCTTGAGGAAAATGATGAGATTGCAGGCGTAAGAATGACTGACGGTTCTGCACAGCTTATGATTGCGACCAGAAACGGTGCTGCAATACGCATTGACGAAAATGATGCAAGGGCTATGTCACGCTTTGCACACGGCGTAAAGGCTGTATCCCTGCGTGAAGGTGATGAAGTTGTTTCCATGGCAAGAGTCCGTGAAGGGGCATCACTTCTTACAGTAAGTGACAGAGGATACGGAAAAAGAACCAGCCTTGATGAGTACAAAGTACAGAACAGAGGCGGATATGGTCTTAAAAACTACAATGTTTCAGATAAAAAAGGACATGTATGCGGTATCAAGGTAGTTGATGAAACAGACGATATTATCCTTATGTCTGACAAGGGCATTATAATTCGTGTCAGAGCGGCTGATATACGCCTTACAGGACGCTTTGCGGCAGGGGTAAGGGTAATGAGGTTCAGCGATGAGGAAAGCCGTGTGGTAGCGTTTACAAGGTCTGAACATGATGATTCAAAGGAAACTGAATCCGTTGACAATACTTATGAACCTGATGATGAAATCGCAGAAGATAATTTTCCTGATGAAGCGGATGTTCAGGAATAATATATTTTCAACATTTAAACGCTTGAATGTTGAAAACTCAGGGCAGGCTGAAAAATGTCTGCCCTGAAATTTTTATCAGAAAAACATAAGGATAAAAAAAGTTCATTGGAATATCATAAATCTTCTTTTATTTCATATTGTGTGTGGTATAATGAAATTGTCCGAAATAAAAACATAGGAGTGAAAACTTTGAAATATGTGGTTATAATTATATGTTTTCTGATTATACTGACAATTATTCAGAACAGTATGCCTGTTGTAAAAAAAATAAAAATTGAAAATCCGTCACTTAAAGGAATAAAAATCGTTCAGCTTTCGGATCTGCACCGAAAGAAATTCGGAAGTCTTAACTCACGTCTTGTGAGGAAAATAAGAGAGCTTTCGCCGTCACTGATAATGATGACGGGAGATATGGCAAGCCGTCAGGGAACAGATATGCTGCCGCTTGAATTTCTTATGTCATCATGTTCAAGAATATGCCCCGTATACTATTGTCTCGGGAATCATGAAATTGATATGGACATTCAGGATTACAGGCATCTTATGCAGACAGTCAGAAAATCAAATGTTATACTGCTTAGGAATCAGTCAGCTGATATTGAAATTGACAATATAAACCTGCATATAACAGGACTTTGCTTTTCAAGAGCAAATTTCAGGAATTCAAAAGGAGGTTTCACGGGTCTGAAACCATATCTTATAAGCGATATAAATGAAGCCGTCGGAATTAAAGAGAACTGTTTCACAGTGCTGCTTGCCCACAATCCGCTTTATCTTGATACATATGCAAGCTGGGGTGCTGAACTTGTGCTGTCGGGCCATGTTCACGGCGGAATTATAAGACTTCCGTTCGGAAAAGGACTGCTTTCACCGGAAAGAAAATTTTTTCCGGAATACAGTGCAGGCATTTACAAAAAAGACAATACGGTTATGTATGTAAACAGCGGTCTGGGAAAATTCAGGTTTTTTAATCCTCCTGAAGTAACTTTTATAGAATTTGAATAAAAAGATTTTTTAAATATCTGAATAAAAAAAATGATTATGAAGAAAATAATTCTGTAAAGAGTTTATAAAATAAAAGATACGGAGGTTTTTATCTTGAAAATAACACCGGAAATTTACAATGAGATGAGTAAAAAAGTATCTCCTAAATCAAAAAGCCGGATAAATATTCCGATGGCATTTTTAATCGGAGGAGTAATCTGTACAATAGGTCAGGTTCTTAGCAATATGTTCGGTTCAATGGGGCTTGATAAAACAGAAAGCGGAATGTGGACATCTGTTGTACTGGTTCTTGCAAGTGCTGTGCTGACGGGCTTCAATATCTATGAGAAAATTGCCTGTCATGCAGGTGCAGGAACGCTTGTGCCAATAACAGGATTTGCAAATGCAGTTGTTTCATCTGCACTGGAATCAAAGTCGGAAGGATTTATACTCGGGGTGGGTGCAAAGATATTTGCAATTGCCGGTCCTGTAATTCTTTACGGAACAGCAGCAAGTGTAGTTTACGGGCTTGTATATTATTTTTTTCTGTAAAAAACAGTTTTCAACATTTCCTCAACATATTGTTGAAAACTGTGCAGTAAAAGTGCAGTTAATACAAAATACGGTATTTTATTTATAAAAAATATTGATTTTCCTGTTTCAATAAGCTATAATATACTTATCAGATACAGGAGGAGTTTTTTTATATATGCTTAATGGATTGCTTGAGAAGTCAACCTGTGCAAATTGCAAGGTCTGCTGTGTGTTTGACCATTATGATGTATGGGAAACACCAATATTTACTCCAAGGACTATGGAAAAGGTTCTTCAGATGAAACCGAATATCAGCACAGTTCCACGGGGTAACTGTGTTACGTTTAAGATTGATCCGCTTATAGGCGATGAACTCTTTGTATGCCCCGTGCTTGACACAAAAAATGGATGTATGCTTGGAGATGAAAAGCCGTTTGAGTGCAGAATATGGCCGTACAGGATAATGAAATTCGGAGATGAAAGGGTTATAGCGATTTCACCTGTATGCAGGGAAGTAAACAGTAAGCCGCTCAGCGAAATTGTTTCATTCCTGAAAAAAGGTCTTGCAGAACGTATATTTGAATATGCAGATTCATATCCTGAAATAGTCAAGGAATATGATACTTCATATCCGATACTGCTGTTTGAGAAAAAGACGCTTTTATGAAAAGCGTCTTTTTTTCAAAAAAATTTTGATTTTTTTACTGTAAAATGATATAATATATTCGGCTGTTTATTTACAGCATAATTTGAAAAAAGGAAGGAGGGCCGATAGTTCACGGTCAGAGCTGTCGGTTTTTTATGTCAGATAAATGTTATTCTCTCGGAATTGATGTCGGTTCAACAACTGTAAAAACAGTTATTGCTGATGAGAACAAAAAAATAATTTATTCAAAATATGAAAGACATTTTTCAAGAGTAAGGGAAACTGTTATACAGCAGCTTGAGCTTATTGGCAGTCAGTACAGCGGCTGCCGCTTTAAGCTCTGTATTACAGGTTCAGCAGGTCTTGGAATTGCAACATCTGCTTCACTTCCGTTCGTACAGGAGGTTCATGCTGCCTTTATCGCAGTAAAGAATACATATCCCGATGCAGATGCCGTTATTGAACTTGGCGGTGAAGATGCAAAGATTATATTCCTTACAGGCGGTGTTGAACAGCGTATGAACGGTTCATGTGCGGGAGGCACAGGTGCATTTATAGATCAGATGGCAACACTCCTCGGAATTACACCGAATCAGCTTGATGAAATGTCGCTGAAGGCAGAAAAGAAATATCCTATAGCTTCAAGATGCGGTGTATTTGCAAAATCTGATATACAGCCCCTGCTCAATCAGGGTGCAAAGCGTGAGGATATATCTGCAAGCATATTTCAGGCAGTAGTTGACCAGACCGTTTCGGGTCTTGCACAGGGAAGAAGAATTGAAGGCAAGGTATTATTTCTCGGAGGACCGCTCTCATTCCTTAAAGGACTTAGAAAGGCTTTTACAGATACTTTGAATCTCAGTCCTGAAAATGCAGTATTTCCTGAGCAGGCTCCTGTATTTATGGCATACGGCTGTGCTGTTTATGCCTCAGAAACAAGTGATGCTATAGCTGTTGAGGAAGCGGTTGAAAGAATAAAAAATACAAGGATTTCAGAAAATGTCATAACCGGAGAAAGACTCTTTAAAAGCAGAAAGGAATATGAGGAATTTGTAGAAAGACACAGGCATTTTGACCTTAAATATGAGGATATAAGAACATATAAGGGAGATGCATACCTTGGAATTGATGCCGGTTCAACAACTACAAAGCTGGTGCTTATTACTCCTGACGGAAAGCTGCTGTATCAGCATTATTCCTCAAACAAGGGCAAGCCTCTTGACAAGATTTCCGAAAGGATTACGGAAATATACAGCCTTGCAAATCCTGAACTTGTTATTAAGGGTTCAGCAGTTACAGGATATGGTGAAGAACTTATAAAGGCAGGGCTGAAAGTTGACTGTGGAATTGTTGAAACCGTCGCACACTATAAGGCAGCATCATTCTTTTGCCCTGATGTGGACTTTATCATTGACATCGGAGGGCAGGATATAAAATGCTTTAAAATCAAGAACAAATCCATTGACAGCATAATGCTTAATGAGGCGTGCTCATCAGGGTGCGGTTCATTCATACAGACTTTCGCACTTGCTCTGGGATATGATATAGCGGAGTTTTCACAGCTTGGTCTTTTTGCAGAAAATCCTGTTGACCTCGGTTCAAGATGTACGGTATTTATGAACAGCAGTGTAAAGCAGGCTCAGAAGGACGG
>CAYRPZ010000009.1:0-42130 GCA_964426275.1 uncultured Ruminococcus sp.
GCGATTCAGACCGGTAAACAGTTTGGAATGATATGTCTTGACCAGGAACTTGCAAGACTTGCCAAGACAGGTGTAGTAAGTGAATCAGATGCTCTTGAAAAGTGTCATGACAAGGTGGAATTTTACAGGTTTTTTAACGCAATGTAATAAAAAAACAGCCGGAAGCATCTTAGTATGTTTCCGGTTATTTTATATTATACAGCTCAGAATGGAAAGAGTTAATGAAATTAATCAATAAAATCAAAGACTTGTGCAATATGACGGAATAAAAGAGATAAAATGTATATTAGTTATAAGTGATTGTATATGTTTATTGTCATATTGCATATAAAATTAAATAATAAAAGACATATTGTACAAAAATATTGATTATAATACGAAAAATATATTCAAGTGTTACGTAAGATTTATCTGAATAATCCATTATTCGACAATGAGATATAATCGTCATAATGACCAAAAGATAATAAACTTAAACGTTTTAAACTTAAAGTTACACAAACTTTATGTAATCGGTTACAAAAGTATTGACAAACCCTTTTAATGCTGATATAATACTAACATAAGCTAAAGCAATAAATCGTGACGTCAGATTTAGAAGATTGTTCTGTACGGAAATGGAACAGAAAAGATATTTATTTTTAGGAGGAAATTATTATGAAAAAGAGAATGAAAGGTTTTACCCTTGTTGAACTTATCGTTGTTATCGCTATTATCGGTGTACTTGCTGCAATTCTCGTACCTTCAATGATGGGCTACGTTAAGAGTTCAAGACTTAAAACAGCTAATTCAAACGCTAAACTTGTATTTACAACAGTTTCAAGCCTTGCTGCTGACAAAGAAACACAGGGCAAACCTCTTAGTGACGGAACAAAAACTATTGACTGCGTAAATGGTTCCGGTGACGATATTACTGAATCAGTAGTAGCTGCACTTTCTGATAACGGTACTGGTGCTGGTGAAGCATATGTTGATATTCAGAATGGCGGTATTACTCTTGCTGAATGGCATAAGCAGTCTGGTGATACAGTTATCGGTCGTTATCCTGAACCGGGTGCTGAAGTTAAGGGTTCATCTATTTTAGATGAGTCAGGTGCTGCTATCACTTTCCATCTTAGCTAATTATCTGTTGATTTTTACATAAGTAAAAACTCCTGGAATTTTTTCGGGAGTTTTTATTTATTTATGGGGTTTTTTATGTATAAAGAAAATTTAAAAAAAAATATACCTTCTATTATATTATTTATATTCTATGTGTGTTTTACATTATTAATGTCATTTAAACATGAGATATGGAATGATGAGGGTCAGGCTTGGAATATTGCAAGAGATTTAACGCCAAGTGAAATTATTGAAATGATGAAATATGAAGGACATTCTTCATTGTGGAGTTTTATATTATATCCGTTTGCTCATTCAGGACTTCCTGTTCAGGTATTAGGCTTTATAAGTGTATTTTTTATGTCCATAGCAGTATTTCTGCTTATTTTTAAATCGCCGTTTCCTTTTTACTTGAAATTATTTACTGTGCTTTCATCAGGATTTATTTATATAAATGTTACAGTTTCAAGAGTTTATTGTCTTATACCTGTGATTTTATTCCTAATCGCCATAGTTTATCCAAAACGGTTTGAAAAGCCAATTATATACGGTGTTTTGATTGCATTGCTTTGCAATACTCATGCTATGATGTGTGGGGTAGTTGGAATACTCGGCATATATATGCTGATTGATTTGTTTGATAATTTAAGAAATCCGAAATTTGATAAAAAGTATAAATCAAGACAAATAATCGGACTTTTAACAGCAGGATTTGGTGTTATTGTTTTTTTGCTTCAAATAAGAAATTCAGCCTTTTCTAATGAAACAGCTTTCTATGCTTATGGAATACGTAATATATTCAGTATATTTGAAACTATGACGATTACTAATTATTTATTTACCGGTTATACGATGGCATTGGAAGATAATATGATTTCAAATATTATACTTATCATAGAAGTTATTCTATATATAATCACTGTAATTTGTTTTTTTATTATTTTATTTTTGCTTAGAAAACATAACCGCATTATTTCTATGGTGTTATTTTCTCTATTTTTTGAAATTGTTGTAAATTGTGTTTTGTGGTATGCAAATCCAAATAGAGCCTGTATTTTTGTACTGACAGTTTTATTTTTTGTTTGGATTGCATTCAGTCAGAATGCTGACAAAAATATAAATGATGAAGTTCTGCATAAATTTAAACTGACTAAATTTTTATTGAAATTGGATAAGTATAAGTATAAAGCAATATATCTTATACTTGCATTTATAAATATATTTACAATCCCAGTAGCAATATACTATATGTATAATGATTACAGGTATCAGTTTAATCCATCAAAACAGATGGCAGATTATATAGAAGAAAATATAAATACTGATGATTGTTTGGTGATTAGCAGTGCTGTATGTTATGCAATATCATCATACAATTCAGATATAAAACTGCTGAATTTTTATAGTCAGGAAGTAGGTACAATATCATATCATAAGGTGTATGATACTACTGATATTAAAATATACAGTGACGATTTTTATAAACGAATATCTGAAATGCTGCCTGATAGTCAACAAGCATATTATATCGGAATTGTTACCATTGACCAAATTCCTAAAAATGATAATCGAATAAATGAAATATACAGAACTGAAAAAGGAATGCCTTTTCCAAATGTAAACGGTGTGTATTGTTTATCGCTCCTTGAAATTAATCTTGATGAAGTGAGAAAACAAGCAGATATCACACAATAATTTACTGCTTTCAGTTAAAAAGATACCGCACAGTTCTGACTTTAAGACTGTAAATAGATTTCAAAAATCCGCCTTATCGGAAGTAGGGCGGATTATTTCTTTTTTACACTGTTTTTAATTTATATATTGAATTGCTTAAAAAATAATGCTATAATTATATTATAATAAAAAAATTTTCTGCGGGGAATGTTATTTATGCTAAGTAAAGTAAAATATTCTTTATTTTTATTAATAATGTGTATAGTATTATATATATTTCCTGAATCAGTATCAGCTGATGAAACGGCATCAGGAACACTGAGCAGCAATATTACATGGAGTATATCAGGAAATGTAATGACAATATCAGGTACGGGAGAAATGGGAGATGTAAAGAACCAGCCATATTCTTCATACAGCAGTACCGTAACTGAAATTATTATAAATGAGGGAGTTTCCTCTGTCGGAGAAGGAGCATTTTTAAATTTTTCAGCCCTTAAAAATGTACAGCTTCCGGAAACACTTGAAATTATTGATGTAAATGCATTTTCATACTGTTATAATCTTACATATATAAATATTCCCGACAATGTGGCATATATAGGGAAAAATGCATTTTATGCAACAAGCTTTCTTTCAAAGCTTACTGATAAATATATAGTTCTGGGAAACGGAATATTATATGAATATAAAGGAGATGACTCTGAAATTATAGTTCCTGATGGTGTAAAAACAATATCCGACAGAGCATTTGTATCTGATACCAAAATAACATCAGTAAAGATTCCCGATTCTGTAAGAATAATAGGTTCAGGCGCATTTCTTGGCTGTTCAGGTCTTAAATATGCAGTTATACCTGAGAATGTTGATTTTATCGGAGATAATTCATTCGGCTATATTCTTAATCCTGCACCTGAAATATACAGCGATTTTACATTGTATGGATTTTATGACACACAGGCTCAGTTTTATGCTGAAAACAGCGGTGTAGACTTTCATCTTATGGGTGATTCTGACGGAAATGGACAGCTGACTGCATATGATGCACTGAATGTTGTTCAGTATGTTTCACAAATTTCAGAACCTGACTTTGAACAGAAAACTGCATCTGATATGGATATGAATGATATGTTGACTTCATATGATGCTCTTTTAATTCTTCAGCATATAGTTGGTTTATAAGGGAGGTACAGCATAAACTATGATTAAACGAAATAAAAATACCGGAAACAGGGGAAGCATTAATTTCAGAATTGAAGATAAAAGAGCAATTGTTGAAAGCTGTGATTTTGATGCGGAGGAAATAAAAATTCCGTCAGTATATAAAAATGTACCTGTTACCGAAATAGGAAAACACGCATTCTGTCTGCGTGAAAGTCTTAAAACAGTTATAATTCCCAATGGTGTTAAAATAATAGGAGATGAAGCATTCAGCGACTGTAACCAGCTTACTGATATAATACTTCCCGACAGTGTGGAGAAAGTGGGCAGAGGTGCTTTTATGAACTGTACTTCCCTTAGTTCAATAGTTCTCTCCGAATCATTAAACGAAATATCAGATAATATGTTCAGAGGCTGTGTCAGTTTAAAAAGCATTATACTTCCTAAAAATATTGAATCTATAGGAAACGGTGCATTCTTTGAATGTATGGAAATACAGAATATAGATATTCCAGCATCAGTAAAAAAATTTGGAAAGGCATCATTTGCATTCTGTGTTAATCTTCAGAATATGATTTTTTCTTCAAATATTGTTTCAATAGGAGATAAGGCATTTGTTGAATGCAAAAGACTGGGCAAGGTGATTTTTCCGCCGTCAATTAAAACAATAGGAAATTATGCGTTTTTAAACTGCGGTGAATTTCATACAGCAACACTTTCTGCAAATATTGAAAGTATAGGCGAAAAAGCTTTCGGATATATGTATGTTCAGAGAAACAATCTTTATTTTACATCAGAAAAATTTATGATTGTAGCACCTGAAGAAAGCATTGCAAAGGAATATGCGGAAAAACACGGAATAACATTTTTTGTAAACCATGACGGCGAAAGCGAGAAAACAGGCATTTTCAAATTTGAGAATTATTATTATCAGATAAAAGGCGGAAAGGCAGTAATAGTTGATTGTGAGTATGAAATTACATCACTGCTTATATCAGCAAGAATTGACGGATATGATGTCTGTGAGATAGCAGACAATGCCTTTGCAAATCATTTTAATCTGAAAAGTGTTATAATTTCAAACAGAGTTGAGAAAATCGGAAAGGGAGTATTCAGTGGCTGTGAAGACCTTGAAAGTGTTACACTGCCGAGTGGAATATATAAAATTGAGGAAAATACATTTCTTGAATGTAAAAAATTAAAACGTATAAATATACCTGATGCAGTTACAGAAATAGGTGAAAATGCTTTCAGGTCATGTACATCACTTGAAAAGATTACAATTCCTGAAAGTGTGGGAACAATAAAAAAGTATGCATTCAGCGGATGCAATTCATTAAAATATATTGAATTTCCGCCGAGTGTAAAATATATTCCAAAGTCAGTATGCTCTGAGTGTCATTCGTTAAAATCAGTTTATATAAAAGGTGCTAAAACAATTGAATCAGATGCATTTCTTTCATGCAGTTCACTTCAGTATGTAATTATATCCCCGCTTATTGAGGAAATACATATGAATGCATTTTCATCATGTCCGAAACTTGGCGGAATTGTAATCCCAAATTCAAATGTAAAGATAGAAAATCTGGCTATGGGATACGGAGATGAAAGATGCAAAAGCTTTTCGGTAATAGGTTATTACAACTCGTCTGCACACGCATATGCAGTGGAGAATGATTTTCCGTTTATACCGCTTGGACTTGATATAATAACAAATGAAAAGAAAAATAATGAAGGCTCTGTAAAATATAAGATAATAAATTCACAGGCGTGTGCTGTAAGCTGTGACAAATCGGCTTCGGAAGTATCATTGAATCAGTTCGTTGAAAATAATGGCAGAAGAATACCGCTTACTGTAATATCGGAAATGGCATTTGATGAATGCATTTATCTTAAATACGTTTCAATACCTGAAACTGTGAAAGTTATAGAAAGATATGCATTCAGAGGCTGTGAGGAGCTTAAGGAAATAAAAATTCCGGCAGGTCTGACAAGCATTTCAGCATCGGCATTTGACCACTGCATATCATTTGAATCATTTTATGTAAGCTATGCCAACCAGAATTATTCCTGTATGGACGGAATACTTTTTGACAGGGAATACAAGCATATATGCCGTTATCCGGAGGGAAGAAGATATGAGCAATATAAAATTCCCGACAGTATTATGTATATAGATGAAGCCTGCTTTGCAAATAATATATACATATCATCAGTAATATTTCCTGAAAATCTTAAAGCAATCCGTGACAGAGCATTTGAAGGCTGTGCCAATATAGAAAAAATTATTCTGGGAGAAAATATAAAATCAATAGGTGAAAATGCATTTGCAGACTGTAAAAAGCTTTCAAAAGTGAGAATTGAGGATAGTGTAATAAGTGTAGGCGACGGTGCATTCAGCGGTTGTACAAGTATAGATGCAATACTTTTTCCTTACAGTGTAAAAACTTTGGGAGAATATGTATTCAGCGGTTGTACATCACTTGAAAAAGTAATTCTGCCGTCATGGCTTGAGGAAGTTAAAATGAAAACATTTTACTGCTGTTCAATGCTTGAATCAATAAATTTTCCTTCAAGAATAAAAGAGATAGGAACTGCTGCATTTGCATACTGTGAAAGACTGGAGAATATAACTATACCATCAAATGTACTTAAAATAGGATATATGGCGTTTTATGGCTGCAAAAATCTTATAGACCCCGAACTCGATGACGGAATACTTGAAATAAGCGACTATGCATTTTTTAACTGTAATTCAATAAACAGCATCGAAATTCCATCAAGTGTAAGTCATATAGGTAAATATGCATTAGGATATTACGGTGAAAATGAAGAAAGTACACCTTATCAAATATACGGATTTACAATATCAGGAGAAAAAAATTCCGAAGCCGAAAGATATGCAAAGGAAAATAATTTCAATTTCATTCCTTTAAGACGTAAAGCACTCTGTATGTAAAAATATAATGAAATTTTGTCTTATTTCTATAAATTTAAGGAATTTCTTTTTAAAACTATTGACTTGACGGCTTGTCTGTGTTATAATTAATATACCTCATTACGGGGTTTATTTTTTGTGGTTTTTTATTCCATATTTCCTGCCCCGAATTTACAGAGGGAGGCAAACACGTCTGGTTTCCGTCAAAGCTTTGCATAGTCCGGAGGCCGTACGGAAACAGTATTTCGTCAGGAGGTGCCGAAAAGTATGAGAGTTAAAGTAACTTTGGCTTGTACTGAATGCAAGCAGCGTAATTACAACACAAAGAAAAATAAGAAAAATGACCCTGACAGACTTGAAATGAACAAACATTGCAAGTTCTGTAAAAAACATACTCTGCACAGGGAAACTAAGTAAGCGGAGGTCATCAGGATTATGGCTAAAAAGACTAAATCTGAAAAGATTGATGATTCAAAAAAAACCAAGACCTCAGCAAAAAAGGAAGATAATTCTAAAAAATCAGGAAATTCTAAAAAACAAAAGGGTGCGTCAGGCAATAAAGTAACAAGATTCTTCCGAGACCTCAGAAGTGAGTTCAAAAAAGTTGTCTGGCCAACCAAAAAACAGGTGGTTAATAATACTTTGGTGGTTCTTGTTACTATAATAGTTTTCGGAGCTTTCCTCGGTTTATTTGACACAGTTTTGTTCAAGGCACTTCAGTGGGTTGTTTCAAAAGGCTGATGATGCCATGACAGCGACCGGACGCAGAGGAGGAATTATAAAGAATGTCAGATACAGCTAAATGGTATGTAATTCATACCTATTCGGGTTATGAAAATAAAGTTGCTCAGAATATTGAAAAAGTTGTTGAAAACAGAAAACTTCATGATATGATACCTGAAATCAGAGTTCCTACTGAAAAGGTTACTGAAATTACCAACGGTAAGTCCAAAGAAGTTGAAAGAAAAGTTTTTCCGGGTTATGTCCTTATAAAAATGGTATATACTGATGATACATGGTATATTGTAAGAAATACAAGAGGTGTGACCGGATTTGTAGGTCCTGCTTCAGAACCTACTCCGCTTACGGAAAAAGAAGTCGAAGCTCTTGGTGTCGATATCGGCTCAGGAACTGTTGAAATTAACTTCGCAAAGGGCGACAGTGTGCGTGTTTCAGGCACAGCAATGGACGGTTTTATCGGTATAGTGCAGGACGTTAACATAGAGGAAAATACTGTTGATGTTCTTGTTTCAATGTTCGGTCGTGAAACTCCGGCTAAGCTTAATCTCAATCAGGTTGTAAAGCTGGATTAGTCCGCATTTTTTCAGGAACGCAGAAATCCTTTTTCTGATAATCGTTCCCGTGGGAGAGATAAAATATATTTTTAATTATCTCGACTTTCACCACAATAGGAGGTACAGACAATATGGCACAGAAAGTTGTAGGCTATATTAAGCTTCAGATTGCAGCAGGTAAAGCTACTCCTGCTCCGCCGGTTGGTCCTGCTCTTGGTCAGCATGGCGTTAATATTATGGCATTTACAAAGGAATTCAATGAACGTACAAAAAATGATATAGGTCTTATTATCCCTGTTGTTATCACAGTATACGCTGACCGTTCATTTACATTCGTTACAAAAACCCCTCCGGCAGCAGTTCTTATCAAAAAGGCATGTAATATCCAGAGTGGTTCAGGAGTTCCTAATAAAACTAAGGTTGCTAAAATTACAAAGGCTCAGGTTCAGCAGATTGCAGAACAGAAAATGCCTGACCTCAATGCAGGAAGCCTTGAGGCAGCTATGAGCATGATTGCAGGTACTGCTCGTTCAATGGGCGTTACCGTTGTTGACTAATTGATTTGTAGTTTTTTATAAAAATATTAATACAGAATGACGAATAAGGAAAATGAATGTACGGATGATTATAAAATCCCTCTGCAGCTATCTGATTTCTGACTTCTGAATGGTGGGAGGAACGCTTTCCGCTAACTGTTTTGCGTCTGAGCAATTCAGTATTACCACTTTATAGGAGGAAATATAATGAAACACGGTAAAAAATACGTTGACAGCTTAAAGGCTGTTGACCTTTCAAAACAGTATGAATCCGTTGAAGCTCTTGACCTTGTGTGTAAAAATGCAAAGGCTAAGTTCGATGAAACTGTAGAAGCACATATCCGCCTTGGTGTTGACTCAAGACACGCTGACCAGCAGGTAAGAGGTGCGGTTGTTCTTCCTAACGGTACTGGTAAAAATGTAAGAGTATGCGTTTTCTGCAAGGAAGACAAGTATGATGCTGCAAAATCAGCAGGTGCTGAATTTGTAGGCGGTCAGGATTTGGTTGACAGAATTACAAAGGAAAACTGGATGGATTTCGATGTTGTAATTGCTTCACCTGATATGATGGGACTTGTAGGTCGTCTTGGTAAAATCCTTGGCCCAAGAGGTCTTATGCCAAACCCTAAGGCAGGCACTGTTACTCCTGATGTAGCAAAGGCTGTTACAGAAGCTAAAGCAGGTAAGATTGAATACCGTCTTGACAAGACAAATATCATTCACTGCCCGATTGGAAAAGCATCATTCGGTGCTGAAAAGCTTGATGAAAACTTTGCAACTCTTATGGAAGCTATTGTTAAGGCTAAGCCAGCTGCTGCAAAGGGAACATACCTCAAGTCATGTACAGTTACTTCAACTATGGGTGTAGGAATTCCTGTTTCTACAAACAAATATGGAGTTTAATCAATAACTTTTGTATGATATATAGTAAAGGCGGGAATATTTTTTCCGCCTTTTTGTTTTTTACAGAAAAGAGGTGTTTTTATATGAAACTGTTTAAAATTCTGATAACTCTTTCAATAGTTGTTTCAATGTCAGCGTGTACAAGTGATTTTACCGAGGAAACAAGCATTTCTTATAATGAAACGACTGTACAGCAAACATATGCTGAAACAACTTCCGTAACTGAACTTGATTTGTATGACAGATACCCTGACCTTTCACAGTATGATATTTTCAGTGAATATTATGAACGTGCTGAGGAAATTGTAAATTCAATGACAACACAGCAGAAAGTCGGTCAGATGTTCTGGATAAGATGTCCCGAAGATAAAATGACTGCACTTGAGTATATAAAGCTTTATAAGCCGGGAGGATATATCCTTTTTGCAAATCATTTTGAAAATGAAACACCTGAATCAATTAAATCCATAATATCGGATTTTCATAATAATTCAGATTTTAATATGGCATTGTCATGCGATGAGGAGGGCGGAGATATTGTCAGAATCAGCAAATATTCTCAGTTCCGTACACAGCCTTTCTATTCTCCGCAGACTCTTTATCAGATAGGCGGAATTGAAGAAATTGTAAGGGATACAAATGATAAATGTTCATTCCTTAAAAATCTTGGAATTAATGTAAATCTTGCACCTGTAGCAGATGTAAGTGTAAATTATTCTGACTATATATATTCCCGAACACTCGGAAAAGATGCTGAAGAAACAGGAAAATATATCGAATCAAGTGTAAGGGCATATAATGAATCAGGAGTAACTTGTGTTCTTAAGCATTTCCCCGGATATGGTTCAAACAGCGATACTCATAATTCTTCATCGGTGGATTACAGAGAATATGAACAGTTTACTTCATGCGATTTTATACCATTTCTTGAGGGAATAAAAGCAGATGCACCATGTATTATGGTAAATCATAATATAATATCCTGTCTTGATACAGAAAATCCTGCCTCACTTTCTCGGAAGGTACATGATGTACTGAGAACAAAGCTTGGATTTACCGGACTTATACTTACAGATGACCTTGAAATGTCAGCTGTACAGAATGATATGAGTGAAGTTGATGCCTGTCTTAAAGCTATTGAGGCAGGGAATGATATCATATGTACTTCTGCATATACTGAAGCCATTCCTGCCGCAGTAAAGGCTGCTGAAACAGGCAAGATATCAGAACAAAAGGTCAATACAAGTGCTATAAGAATTATTGCATGGAAGTTGAAATATGGGATAATTGAATAATTGATATTAAAAAAGGCGGAATTTTTATATACAAAATTCCGCCTGTTTTTTTATAATGGTATAGATTACTTATTTTTACTTGTAATAGTTTCAGAACCTTTCTGAATTGCGATAGTTCCTGTTCTTACCATTTCAATTATGCCATAAGGTCTAATCATTTCTTCAAATCTTGTAAGATGGAAATATGTATCTGAAATTTCAAGAGTCATTGTATTTATTGACATATCAGCAACTTTTGCTCCCATAATTTCGCAGATTGTAAGGACTTCAGAACGTTTTTCGGCAGTAACTGAAATCTTTACCATGAGGAGTTCACGGGCAAGCAGTTCATCTTTTTCAAGAGTTTTAACCTTGATAACTTCAATGAGTTTGTTAAGCTGTTTTTCTAACTGTTCAAGAGTATAGTCATTTCCATCTGCAACGATAGTAATTCTTGAAACAGACGGATTATCAGTAACACCTACTGCAAGACTGTCAATATTAAAGCCTCTGCGTGAAAAAAGACCGGTAATTCTTGAGAGTACACCAGCATGATTTTCAACGAGTATTGAAATAGTTCTTTTCATATTAAAAATTTCTCCTTTAAAATTTTTATTCCAATGTGCTTTCATCAGGTGAAACCATACATTCTATAAAGAATGGAGTTTCAGCATTAAACATTTTGTCAAGCACATCATCGATTTCTTCTGTTTTTGTAATTCTTGCACATGGTATTGAATATGCCTGAGCAAGCTTTATAAAATCGGGGCTTCCGTCAAGATGTACAGCAATCTGGCGGTCGCTGTAAGACTTAGTCTGTAATTCTCTTACCATTCCAAGACGGTTGTTGGTCATAACAATTATTTTAACAGGGATATTATTCTGCATGATAGTACCGAGTTCCATCATCTGCATTTGGAAAGAGCCGTCACCGCATACAGCAATAACATGATTTTCAGGATTTGCAAGCTTTGCACCGACTGAGGCGGGAACAGAATACCCCATAGTTCCCATACCACCGCTTGTAAGGAAACGACCGCCTTTAACCTTGAAATAGTTTGCAGTCCATATCTGATTTTGACCGACATCGGCAACTACAACAGTATTTTCGGGGGCTTTGTCAGTGAGTTTTGATATAAATTCCTTAGGGTTTATGAAACCATTATCAGGAGTTTTAAATTCAGGAGTTTTTCTTTCAGCATCAAGTTCCTCAAGCCACTGAGTAAATTTCACAGGCTTTATGGTATTCATAAGCTGTTTGAGGATATACTTTGCATCGCCGACAAGAGGAATATTTGTTTCGATATTTTTACCTATTTCAGCAGGGTCAATATCGATATGAATAATTTTAGTATTTTCTGCAACGAAGCTTGGGGAAGTTATAGCTCTGTCACCGACTCTTGCACCGATAAGTATAAGAGTGTCGCATTTATGAACAGCCCTGTTTGCAAGCGGTATGCCATGCATACCAATCATTCCGAAATTAAGGCGGTTGTCACTTCTTACAGCACCTATTCCCATCATAGTAGTTACTACAGGAATGTCGAGCATTTCAGCAAATTCAAGGAGTTCCTGACAGGCATCTGCTGAGAATACACCGCCGCCTGCACATATAAGCGGACGCTGAGAATTTTCGACAGCTTCAGCAACTTTCTTTATCTGGAATGAATTTCCTTTTATAGTAGGCTTATATGACATTATTTCAACTTTTTCGGGATAGCAGAAATCTATCGGAGTTTTCTGAACATCAAAAGGAACGTCTATAAGGACAGGGCCTTTTCTGCCTGTACCTGCGATATGAAAGGCTTTTTTGAATATTTCAGGGAGTTCCTGAGCATTTTTAACAAGGAAGCTGTGTTTTACGAATGGTTCGGCAGAACCTGTTATATCAGCCTCCTGAAATACATCTCGTCCAATCTGGTCTGTAGAAACCTGACCTGTGATAGCGACAAGAGGAACTGAATCGGCATAAGCCGTAGCTATAGCAGTTATAAGATTTGTAGCACCGGGGCCTGATGTTGCAATACATACAGCAGGTTTTCCTGTAATTCTTGCATAGCCGTTTGCAGCATGACCGCCGTTCTGTTCCTGTCTTACAAGTATATGTTTTATATTGCTTTTATAAAGATAGTCATAAAATGGGCATATGGCGGCACCCGGATAACCGAATACCACAGATACATTTTCCATTTCAAGACATTTTACCATTGCTTCAGCTGTTTCAATCAAAATTAGCACCGCCTTAAAATTTTTGATATAATTATATCATATTATAGATAAACAGATATTAACAATCTGTAAAATTAACCGATTTATCCGAATGGCAGTCGGTCTGACTAAGCCATCATTATATAGTATTTTCCGTCAGCTTCAAAGAATGAAATAATATTTGAATTTATGACATTATATTCATTGCCCTGTGACTTTGCATACAGATTAAAGACTACAGAGAAACATTCCCCGAATGTTTCGGATATATGAGAACCGTCTTTTTCTTCTGATATCTCATCGAGCTGACTTTTATATGAAGTTATATAATCGGGAATATTAAGTTCCTCATAATCTTCTTCATAAAGTCTTTTCATTTCAATTTTTGAAAATGTAAAGTCACCGTCTGTAACAGAAGATATATTATCATAATAAGTATTCAAAAGAGTATTAATATCATAGTCTGATTCAGAAAGATACTCAGTAAGATAATCTCTGTACATTGGTATAAGAAAAGACTGATATGCAAGAGAATCTTTATTCTGCATTGATTTAAAATACTGAGCAGTCTGTGTGATACATTCATCAGGGATTTCATCACTGTTATAATATAATTTTAAGCCGTCATAATTATCTGTTGTATCAGGCATATCAAATTCATGAGAAAAGAATATTATATTATCATCTGTTTCTTCAGCATCAGATTGATTTTCTGATGATATATCTGAATTTTCAAGTATAGTTTCCAAATCAGAAATTTCATCACTTGCATATATTGCAGTATCGGAAGTATCAGAAGTATCATAATTAAGCGTTGTATCAGATGAAGGTGCTGTATCAGAGATTACTGTGCTTTCAGAAACAGATGTGGTTTCAGCAAATTCAGAAATAAATATATCAGAGGAGCTATTGTCTGAATTACAGCCTGAAAGGGATATTGCACAGAGCATTAATAATATCAGTGACGGCAGATTTTTCTTCATATTTACTCCTTTTTCAAATAAAACAGGGAACGCAATTTTTATGAAAAACACAACGTTCCCTGATATTATTATGTTAATTTTATAAAGAAACAGAATGTTCTTTAATTTATTAAAGCTATGTAATTAGTCGTCAAGTTCACCGTTCCAGCTGTAAAGCTTTCTGAGTTCAGCACCTACAGCTTCGAGCTGATGAGCCTTGCCCTGTTCTCTGCAAGCATTGAAATGAGGACGACCGCACTGATTTTCGAGAATCCATTTCTTAGCAAATGTACCGTCCTGAATTTCTTCAAGAACTTTCTTCATTTCCTTCTTAGTTTCGTCAGTGATAAGACGCTTGCCTGTTTCATAGTCACCGAATTCAGCAGTATCTGAAATAGAATATCTCATTCTCTGGAAACCTCCCTGATAGATAAGGTCAACGATGAGTTTCATTTCATGGATACATTCAAAGTAAGCATTCTGTGGGTCATATCCTGCTTCAACGAGAGTTTCAAAACCGGCTTTCATGAGGGCAGTAACACCGCCGCAGAGTACAGCCTGTTCACCAAAGAGGTCAGTTTCTGTTTCGCATTTGAATGTTGTTTCAAGAACACCTGCTCTTGAACCGCCGATGCCTGCTGCATATGCAAGGCCGATTTCCTGAGCATCGCCTGTAGCGTCCTGCTGAACAGCGATAAGACAAGGAACACCCTTGCCGGCTTCATATTCATAACGTACAGTGTGACCCGGACCTTTAGGAGCAATCATAATAACATTTACATTTGCAGGCGGAACGATGCAGCCGAAATGAATGTTAAAGCCATGAGCGAATGCAAGAGTTTTTCCTTCTGTGAGATAAGGAGCAATATTTTCCTTATAAACAGCAGCCTGTTTTTCATCTGGAAGGAGAATCATGATAATATCAGCAGCTTTTGCAGCTTCGGCAGTAGTCATAACTGTAAGGCCTGCTTTTTCAGCTCTTGCCCATGATTTTGAGCCTTCATAAAGACCAACAACAACGTCAACGCCGCTGTCCTTGAGGTTAAGAGCATGAGCATGACCCTGTGAACCATAGCCGATGATAGCAACTTTTTTGCCGTTAAGCTTGTTTAAATCACAATCCTGTGAGTAATAAATTTTAGCCATTTTAAAATTCCTCCGATAGTATAATTGACACTGAAACAACAATGCCTTTTAACTTTTATTATAATCAATAAATAATAAAATGTCAAGACAGAAATGATATATTATTAAGAAAAATAAAAATTGCGGTTGGAATATAGAATTATTTGATGCAAAAAAATCTGTTATTGTGACCTGTAAGATATTTTTTCATTATCAGCAATAATAAGTGGTGAACCGCAGGAGAAATTATCGATGCTGAGAAAATTTCCTTATATAAGGGAGAATTATAATAATTCTGCAAATTTCCCCTGCCATGAATCACGCCTTGCAAATTCCTTGTCAATCTCATTCATTACCACAAATTTTTTTAAAGTCCACAAAGGGGCAAGGAGAGTATCTTTGTTTCCGTCACCTGTGACACGCTGAATTATTATATCAGACGGAATTTTTTCAATCTGATTGCAGATAATCCGGACATATTCCTCCAGTGACAGCAACGGAAAAGAATTCTCCATATAAATTCTGCCGAGTTTGGAATCTGAAATTATATGGAGCATATGGAATTTTATGCTATGTGGGTGAAGCCGAGCCGTTTCAACAGCTGACTGCATCATCATTTCGGGAGTTTCATCGGGCAGACCGTTTATAAGATGGATACATACATTTATATTTTTTTCCTTCAGTTTATAATAAGTCTCAAGAAATTCAGAATAAGTATGACAGCGGTTTATTTTTTTTGCAGTGACATCATGTATTGACTGCAATCCGAGTTCAATGGTAAGATATGTTTTTTCTGATAATTCCGCAAAATAGTCAATAAGTTCATCGGATATGCAGTCAGCTCTTGTGGCTATGGCAAGTCCGACAGTATTTTCAAATTTCAAAGCAGTTTCATACAGTCTTATAAGTTTTTCAGCGGAAGCGTAAGTATTGGTTCCTGCCTGAAAATATGGTATATAAAAGCCGTCATGCCATTTTGATGACATCATTTTCTTCTGTTTTTCAAGCTGTGTAAGGATATCATCAGCAGGACAGCCCCCGAAATCACCGCTTCCGCTTGATGAACAGTATATACAGCCTCCGCTGCCTTTTGAACCGTCACGGTTAGGGCAGGAAAATCCTGCATTAATGGACAGCTTTATAACTTTTTTTCCGAATTTATGATTCAGAAAATAGTTTTGTGTATGATATCTTTTATTATCATCTGAATATGGAAAAACATTCTGCATTTTTTATCCTCTCTTTTAAAATAAAAAATTCAGGGACGCATGATAAAAAACGTCCCTGCGGAAATTAAATAATTCTTTCTTTAATAGCTGTTTTAGCTTTTTTTACAATTGTTTTATCGTTTTCATAAGTTAATATTGCTGCTGCATGGCTGATGTCGACCCATTTTATTTCTGATATTTCTTCTTCCTGCGGGAGAACATCGATTGTTCGGGCTTTGGCAAGGAAATAAACAACGATTTTCTGAGTATCCTTTTTCGGAGAATAAGATACAGTTTCCCTGAAACTTGTATCAAGAATAACATCAATGCCTGTTTCTTCCTTTATTTCACGAAGGGCAGTTTCAGCTTCAGTTTCTTCACCTTCGGTATGACCTTTGGGAAATGACCAGTGACCGCTGTTGACGTGTTTTATGAGAAGAATCTGTATGTTGCCGTGTGACTTTCGATAAACAATTGCTCCGCATGATTTTTCATGAAGCATAGGTCTTTATCCTTTCTATAAAATAAGCACCAATATTATTATAACACAAAATATAATTAATGTCCATATGAATTTTTGGACTTTTTAAACAAAATGCAATTTTATTGGTTAAAATATACTAAAACATGAAAAAAATTTATGCACAATAACACAATCTTTAAATGCCGAAAAAGTAATTTGTGAAAAAATATAAATAATTATTGTAATTATATCCTTAAATTTATAGTTTTTACAATAATTGTTTTTTGTGAAATTTAATTGTTTTTTTATAATGACGGTGAAATTGCATCAAATAACGCTGAACTCACTGAATAACAGAAAAAATTGCTGACCTTGACGGAGATGGCAAAGTAACTTCTGCTGATGCATTATTTTTCTTGCAGATGGTTGTCGGTTTAAAATTTTAAATTGGATAACCGCACATTTTTCTTAATTTGTGCGGCTGTTTTTTTATTTACAAAATATTTTTATTATGTTATAATAGTTAAAAAATATCTGATTTGGAGTGATTATTTTGTCAGCAGAAAATATCCGTAATTTCTGTATAATTGCACACATAGACCATGGCAAGTCGACACTTGCCGACCGTATTCTTGAAAAAACCGAAACTGTCGCAAAACGTGACATGGAGGAACAGCTCCTTGATAATATGGACATTGAGCGTGAGCGAGGCATTACTATAAAAGCCCGTGCAGTTCGTCTTGCGTATAAGGCGAATGACGGAAGGGATTATATTTTCAATCTTATCGATACTCCCGGACACGTTGACTTCAATTATGAAGTTTCACGTTCCCTTGCAGCCTGTGAAGGAGCAATACTTGTTGTTGACGCATCACAGGGAATTGAAGCCCAGACCCTTGCGAATACCTATCTTGCGATAGAACATGACCTTGAAGTAATACCGGTTGTTAATAAAATTGATTTGCCGTCAGCAGACCCTGAAAAAGTATGCGAGGAAGTTGAAAATGTAATCGGCATACCTGCAATGGACGCTCCGAGAATTTCTGCCAAAATGGGTATAAATATTGAAGAAGTTCTTGAGAAAATTGTAACCGATATTCCTGCACCAAAGGGAGATATCAATGCACCTTTGAAGGCTCTTATATTTGACAGCTATTATGATGCATACAAGGGTGTTATCATATATGTAAGAATTAAGGAAGGCTCTGTAAAAACAGGCGATACCATAAAGCTTATGGCTACAGGAGCAGAATTTACTGTTGTTGAGGCAGGATATATGGACGCTGTAAACCATATAAATACAGGTATGCTGAATGCAGGTGATGTAGGATATATTTCAGCGTCTATCAAGAGTATAGGTGATACTCAGGTGGGAGATACTGTAACAAATGCCAATAATCCATGTGCAGAGGCTCTCCCCGGATACAGAAAAGTAAATCCTATGGTATTTTCCGGCATTTATCCGGCAGACGGTGCAAAATACAGTGATTTAAGAGATGCACTTGAGAAACTGCAGCTTAATGATGCCTCACTTTCATTTGAACCCGAAACATCAATTGCTCTTGGATTTGGTTTCAGATGCGGATTTTTAGGGCTTCTCCATATGGAAATAATTCAGGAAAGACTTGAGAGGGAATATAATCTTGACCTTATTACAACTGCACCGTCAGTTATATATAAGGTAAATCTCACCAACGGCGAAACAGTTTATATTGATAATCCGACAAATTATCCTGATGTATCGGTTATTGAAAGTGCTGAAGAACCTATGGTAAGTGCTGATATCCTTGCACCGTCTGAATTTGTCGGAAACATTATGGATTTATGTCAGGACAGGAGAGGTGTATTCAAGGATATGAAATACCTTGATGATACAAGAGTATCAATCCATTATGAGATTCCTCTCAATGAAATTGTATATGACTTTTTTGATGCTCTTAAATCCCGTACAAGAGGATATGCATCATTTGACTATGAGATGATGGGATATGCACCGTCAAAGCTTGTAAAGCTCGATATACTGCTTAACGGAGATGTGGTTGATGCACTTTCATTTATAGTTCATACAGACAAAGCATACGGCAGGGCAAGAAAGATTGCTGAAAAACTAAAGGAAAATATTCCGCGTCAGCTTTTTGAAATACCGATACAGGCAGCCGTCGGCGGAAAGATTATAGCAAGGGAAACTGTAAAAGCTATGAGAAAAGATGTACTTGCAAAATGTTATGGCGGTGATATTACAAGAAAGAAAAAACTGCTTGAAAAACAGAAAGAGGGTAAAAAGCGTATGCGTCAGTTAGGTACGGTAGAAGTACCTCAGGAGGCATTTATGAGTGTTCTTAAACTTGATGAATAGATTTTTAACGGGGGATTTTTTTATAAAGGGAAAATTCCCCGTTAATCTGAAAAGAATATGAAAAGGGTACAAAGCAGCTATGACAGTTTCAGTTTTTATGCTCTACAAAAGTGAAATTGTGGAAATCGCTATATGCTCAGGCATAAAGGAATGATTTTTGCATATGTTTTTCAACAATTATTAAAGAAAATGTTTGACTATGGATTAAATATAATATATAATATTCTTATACAGATTTTATAGGAGGAAATTTTTTTACTATGGCAGATTACATATATAATAATTCCGCTGTTAATATAACTGACAGTAATATAAATGACAGATTTAATCCATTTAAAAATCAGACGGAATTTAAAGGATATAATCAGGATTACAGGAATATAGTCCCTCAGATTGCAATGAAAAACTGCACAATCCCTGATATTCCGTCAGGTGCGGAAAAAAAACGTATAAGGCATTATTTTAATTCGGTCGGATTTCTTATGACAGGACAGGTTGTGCTTGTCAATATTTTTGCATTTATAGTTATGTTCATTGCAGAAATGATTATAGCAGCAGCGGACGGTACAGCTACAGTTACACTCAGCAACTATTCTGATATCGTTATGGAGAAAATAACAAATTCTTCAATTAATATGGCTGCTACAGGATTCTGCTATATGCTGGTAAATATAATTGTATTTATGGCAGGATGTAAAATGACAGGAATTGAACGTTCATCGCTTTTTCAGACAAAAGACCTTACATTTAAGCTTATGCTGAAATATTCAGTTATAGCAATATTTCTTCAGATGATATCAGCACTTATAGCAAATATGGTTGCAGCACCTCTCATTGATGAAGTTTTCGGAGTCGATATATATCAAATGCTCGAAGATACTCCGACAACTTCAAGTGTTACAAAGATGATTGCAACAATTCTTTATACCTGCATAATAGCACCTGTTACAGAGGAACTTGTATTAAGAGGATTTGTTCTTAAAAATCTTTCAAGAGTAAGCCAGAAATTCGGAATAGTAGTTTCAGCTCTGATATTTGCACTTATGCATGAAAATATACCACAGTTTATACTTGCTTTTATGGTTGGCATATTCCTTGCATATGTTACTGTAAAGCATAATTCCCTTGTTCCGTCAATAATACTTCATATTATTGTAAATTCAACAAATACAATTATATCGCTTATTGCTGAAATCAATGAAAATCTTGGAAATGTAATATATGGTTTCTGGGTAATATTCTTTATTATAGCAGGTGCAGTTGTTCTTATATATTCTCTTGTTTCAAAAAGTGAAAAAATGCCGGAAACAACAGATGCTCAGAAAAAAAGAGGCATTCCGGTAATGTTTACTTCTGTCGGAATGATACTTCTTATTATTGTTCATCTGTCACTTATGTTTATATATATGTAAAAACAAAGAATTTTTTACAGGGAGGAAACAGTATTGAAAAATAATTATTCAGCAGAAAATAATGAATCTGCTGCTGAAACAAGCACAAAGCCTAATCATCTCAGCATCATACTTGCAGCTGCATTTGCCGTTATGGTAATGTATGGGGTTATATATGCAATTTATAATCAGATGGATAAAAATGATAATGAAAAAACTGCTCAGGCTGCCGCAGAAGCTGCAAAAATGACATCTGCTGAATTTATTGAAACAACTGAAGTCACTACGGAGCTTTATAATCATGAATATCTTGATGTTCCTGATGCAGACAGGATTTCTGCCAAATCTGCAATACTTTATAACAAGACAACAAATACAATTCTTTTTGAAAAAAATTCTGATATCAGATGTTATCCTGCAAGCACAACAAAGCTTATAACATCAATTGTTGCACTTCAGAATGTAAGTCCTGATACGATTTATACAGTCGGAACTGAAATCAAGCTTATCGGTGAAGATTCAAGCTCTGCATATCTTGTTGAAGGCTCACAGCTTAGTCTTGAGTCACTTATATATGCAATGCTTCTTCCGTCAGGGAATGATGCGGCATATACTGTTGCTGTGAATACTGCAAGAATTGTTTCAGGAAATGCTGATATGACTGATGAACAGGCAGTTGCATATTTCTGTGGTCTTATGAATGCACTGGCGAGAGAACTTGAAATGGAAAATACGCATTTTGCCGACCCTGACGGCTGGTATATGGAAAATCATTATGTAACTGCTGAGGATATGCTTAAAATTGTAATCAAAGCTATGGAATTTCCTGAAATTACAACAGCATCATCAACCATTACATATACTGTTACGCCTGAAAACGGAAGTCCTGTATATACATGGGAGAATAACAATAAATTTATAAATGAACAGTCAGAATTTTATTTTCCATACGCCACAGGTCTTAAAACAGGATTTACTGATGAGGCAGGATACTGTTATGCTGCTACAGCTTCAAAAGACGGAACTGAACTCATTGCTCTTATATTCGGCAGTGAAACGATGGAGGACAGATACCGTGATGCAAAAAATCTTTTTAATGCAGTGTTTGAACCTGATGCAATAGAATATGCCGATGTGACTTCATTGCCTGAAGAAGCCGCTGTACAGTAAAAAAAGTAACCAATTGGTTACAAAATATATTATCATATGTACAATTATGTCGAAAAATAGTATAATTAACTTGTAATACAAAATTTTTATAGATTGAAGAGGTTTGAAATGACTGGAAAAAAATTATTATGTGGGTTTATATCAATGATGTTTGCCATGACTGCCGTAAATGCCTCTTTTTTAAATGATGTTCCGGCAGTTTCTGCTTTGTCATATGAAGAAACTACAACGGCAGATGTTACTGATACCGATACGGAAACCGACAGCATTCCTTTGGTGACTGCATCTGAAGAATATAATGCTGAATCAGCAGTCAAAGATGCTGAAGAACTGAAAACATCTGACAATGATATAACCAAGCAGAGTATTATTACAGTTCCTGAAACAATTGTAAGCTCATCAACACTGCTTAATGACAAAAACCGTTCCACAAAAATAAAATTTGATGCAGGTGCAGAGATTAAAATAAATAATGATAAAAACAGTATCTATTCATTTTATATAATCTGGGATACTCCCGTTACAGAGTGGACTGTTTCATACGGAGGTCAAACTTATACATATGGTCAGAATGGTTTTATCCATGAATATGTTGAGCTTACAGCTTCCGCAAATGAAATTACAATAACTTTGCCTCAGTCATCGTCTACAATATGTGATATATACACTTTTACAAAAGGTGAAAAGCCTGAATGGGTTCAGGCATGGAATCCTCCCTGTGAAAATGCTGATATACTTGTACTTCCCGCAAGAGGAAACAATGAAGTCGTTGATTTCGGAGGGCTTCTCCCTTATTATGCAATAGAACAGGGCGCAAATGTACAGGTTGCCTATATGGTAAATCAGTGGCTTGAATATTATCGTCCTCATGAAATTTTAAATGCTCTCTGGGAATGCGGAATTACAAATTATCCTGTTTTCGGAGATTTCAATGATTGTGAAGTAAATACATATGATGAAGCCCAGATGGTTTATGATAAGGACGAGGTTACAGAATATGTTGTTTCACTTATGAGAAGATTTAAACCTCAGGTTGTTGTTGGTCAGGATTTGAAAGGTGAAGGCGGAAATGGCATTAATATGATTTATGCCGAAGCAACTGCCGCTGCATCGGAAATTTCAGGTGATGAGAGCAAATATCCTGAATCTGCTCAGGAATATGGTGTATGGGACGTTCCGAAAACATATCTGCATGATTATGGAAATGCAAGTGCAATTTACAGTGAATCGGAAATAACAGAGGAAGTTACTGATGAAACAGATGAATATGCCGAAACAATATCTGCAGATGCTTATGACAATGAAACAGAAGTAACTTTGGTTTCAGAAACTCAGGAATTTATTTCAACCGGATACAGCGGAGATGTTGAATATCTTGTACAGCCTATAACTTTTGACTGGAGCAAGCCTCTTTCCAAGGCAGACGGAAAAACAGCATATGAAATTGCAGAATCAGCATTTGCCTGCCATAAATCACAGGCTAACTGGGCATCAATGGATGAGGATGGTCTGGAATCAACTGCTGTTTACGGGCTTTACAGAACTAATGTAGGATATGATAAAAATAATGATATGCTTGAAAATACAGAAGTAGTGATTATGACAGATGAGGAAAAAGCTGAAAGTGAAGCAGATTTATTATCAATGGTTGCTGAAAGATACAGAGGAACAAAAAAAGTTTCATCAGGTCTTATCGGATTTGCAGTAATAGTTGCAGTTTTAGCAGTTGTTCTTACATTTTATAAAATATTCAGAAAGCAGGACAGAAAATAAGATTTTTAAAGTAAATAAAAGCGGATTTTTTAATATAAAAAATCCGCTTTTTTCTGTCTTGAAATATATGCAAAATTATGTTATTATAAATAAAATAATATATGAAAAGAGTGGTTTTTATCATGAAAAAATACATTGATGATTATATTGCAAAAACTAAAAAATATATTGAAAATCCTGATGCTGAAACAATTCAGGAATACAGAAAGGAACATCTTGTGCAGATACAGTTTATTCAGCATGAAAGAATTGTTCATTGGTTTGTAACAATGCTTGTATGCATACTGCTTTTCATAGTGACAGCAGTTATACTTCTGAAACCTGAATGTACATTAGCCATACCGCTTTTTATACTTCTTTTAGGGCTTGTAATTCCATATATAGTGTATTATTACTATATTGAAAATAAAACTCAGGAACTCTACAGGCTTTATAATCAGCTTTATGAAAAGGAAAAGGAACTCCTTGGAAATAATAAAGAAGTGGGAGTAAAGAGATGAGAATTGATATTAACCTTATGAATGACAGATTTTATTCATCAGATGAAAATGTTCTCAATGATATTCAGAATGAACTAAAGGAAAAAATATCCCTTGAAAATAATTTCAATATTGATGATATAAAAACAATTGCAGGCGTTGACTTGGCATACTGGCAGAAAGACGGCAAAGAATATGCAGTATGCTGTATAGTTGTAATTGATTATATAATCCATAAAATTATTGAGAAAAAATATTTCAGTGGTGAGATAAAATTCCCGTATATAGCAGGATATCTGTCATTCCGTGAACTTCCGCTTATAATTAAAACAGCTGAACTTCTGGAGAATACTCCTGATATATTCGTATTTGATGGAAATGGATATCTCCACCCACGCCATATGGGTATAGCAGCATTTGCATCATTCTTTTTAAATCGCCCGTCACTGGGGGTTGCAAAGACATATTACAGAGTAAATAATACAGATTTTATAATGCCTGAAAATAATGCAGGAGCATATACTGATATAATCATAGATGGCGAAACATATGGCAGGGCATTGAGAACTGCTGATAATATAAAGCCTGTATTTGTATCATGCGGAAATAATATCGATTTGAATACAGCAACCAATATTATCATGAATATGACTGATAAAGCGGAAAGCCATATACCTATACCCACACGCTTTGCCGATTTGGAAACACATATAATGCGAGAAAAGATTAAAATTTCAGAGGAACATATATGAAAAAAAATCGTCCTTATACTCTTATGCTGATATGCATGATTTTAGCATCTGTTTTATGCACTTTTGCATCATATTATTCTGTCGGAGTGGTGCAGAGGTCACAGATGAAATATATTATTGATGAACGCATAGATAAAATGGCAGAGCAGATTGAAAGGGGATATAAAAAGGAACAGGATATAAAAGATAAAATATGCGAAAATTATGAGTACAGGGCAAAAATGATTGCTCTTATTATGTCACAGAGTATATCCTCAATATCCGATGAAAATACGCTTGAAGAGCTTAGAATTGCTATAAATGCCGATGAAATAAGTATTACCGATGAAAAGGGGATTATTGAATACAGTACATCATATTACAAGGGAGAATATGCGGAGCAGATATTTATTGAAAATATTGCAGACAGAAATTATACAAAGGCAATTATAAGAAAGGATTCTGACGGAAGCGATGAGGTAATAGTCGGAACATCAAGAGCTGACAGCACCGGAATTATACAGATACTTTTCACTGCTGAGAATGTTGAACAGACAGCAGGGGTATTTGATATATCAGAAGTGGCTGAAGGATATACTCTTTTGAATATGGGCAGTATGGGGGTTATTGATATTAATTCATATACATATCTGAGCCATACAGATGAAAGCTTTATAAATAAGGCTGTGCAGATACCTGCGGAGGAATTTGACGGAGAAAAGCTGACATTTTATTCATATTACAATAGTGAGAAAGCCATGGTAAGATACAGGATTTATGATGATAAAATAATTTTCGGGATAATACCGCTGTCAGAGATATATTCTCTCAGGAATGCTGTAACTGCATGGGTTGCGATAATAAGCATTATACTAAGCATAATCGCCCTGCTCGCAATGAGAAAATATATAATTGATGAAAGAGAGAAATGAAATATATGATGACTATTGTATATTATCTTGTAAAAAGGAAAGCCAAAGTAAGTTTTTGTTGGAAATTTAAAAGTAAAATAAAAACCGGTATCCCCTGCTAATAGGATACCGGTTTTTATAAATTGATTATTGATTGGATTGGATTGTTTCAACTCATATACCATGAGGTTCGAGAAGAAAACTCTTTGTTGAAAAATCAGGAGTGTTAAGTTTTTGAGATATTTAGGAAAAATTTTTTATTACAAAAAATTTTTCTAAATATTCAACATGATTTTGATAAAATCATGAAAATTACTATTTTTACAATAAATACAACAATTGCTTTACGTTTACCAAGTTATATTTATTGCTTGCATTGTTTATTATTATATCATAATATTAAGCCAAAAGTTAAAAAATTTCTTAAAATGATGTTTTTATTACTTAAAATGCAATTAAAGTATAATATGCATATAATGTTCTAAAAAAATGAGATTTGTTTGTATATAATTACTTTAACAAAATAGTTTTTATCCGAAAAAATAATCACATTTGGACGTGAAGTATTATTTTGGTGAAAAGTTATCATATCAGTAAAGAAAAAATATGGATTATCGACACGGTAATATGGTTTATAATTTCCGTTAATTCTCCGAAATATTGTAAACACAGTTTGGTCAATGCAAAGATATATATGCCTTATTTTTTCTGCTTTTTATTAATATATTCACATTTCAGGATAATAAGTGATTATCTGAATTTAAAAAAAGACATCTGATTTTTTCAGATGTCTTTTATGTTTTATCAGAGTCAGTCTTCATTATCATCAAGATATTTTTCAACTATAAATTTAGGTCTTTCCTTTGTTTCAAGATAAACTTTTCCTATATATTCTCCGATTATTCCGATTGATAAAAGCTGTAATCCTCCTATTGCCCATATTGAAACAATTGTTGAAGTCCAGCCTATTTCCGTAGCGCCGGTATAATGTCTTACAAGTGAATATATAAGCATAGCTATACTTACAATAAATATAAACATTCCAAGACCTGAAATAAATTTTATAGGTTTTGTTGAAAGAGAAGTTATACCCTCCCATGCAAATGAAATCATTTTTTTCAACGGATATTTTGATTTCCCTGCAAAACGTTCTTTTCTTTCATAATATACATTATCGCTTTTATATCCTATCATAGGTACTATTCCACGCAGGAACAGATTTACTTCCTTAAAATTCTCAAGTGCCTCCAATGCACGTCTGCTCATAAGTCTGTAATCAGCATGATTATATGTTATATCTGCACCCATTGTCTTCATAATTTTATAAAATCCCTCAGCGGTTGTTTTTTTTAAGAATGTATCGGTTTTCCTTGCACTTCTTACACCATATACAATATCGCAGTTTTCATTGGTATATTTTTTAATCATGGTATCAATTGCATCTATATCGTCCTGTAAATCCGCATCAAGCGAAATAGCAATATCGCATTTTGATTTTACAGTCATAAGTCCTGCCAGCAGAGCATTCTGATGACCTTTATTCCTTGACAGTTTTATTCCCTGGAAAATTTTATTCTGATGATGAAGTTCCTCAATAATTTTCCATGTTTTATCCTTTGAGCCGTCATCTACGAAAACAATATGGCTTTCCTCTGAAATTTTTTCTGATTTTATCAGAAACTGTATTTTTTCAAAGAGCTGAACGGAAGTTTCATGAAGAACTTCTTCTTCATTATAACAGGGAATTACAAGATATAGCTTGTCCATTTGACACTTACCTCCGGATTGTGAAATGAAAAACCGGACGTTTTTCAACGACCGGTTGATATTATTGTAATTATAAAATTGCTGTATTGATTATGAACCTGAAGCTTCAGAAAGCCAGCCACTGACATCAGAACTAAGTGAACGGTAATTACTGTAGCCTGTTGAAGAAGTATTAACAGGATATCCGCCAACATATCTGTCCTGTTCAGTAGTTGCATAGCAGGCTGCTACGAGCACAGGAAAATCTCCTGTTTGTTTCTCATATCTTACTGCCCATACATCTTCATCTGAATCCGGAACTTCCATAACCTTTTGGTTTACTCTTTCGACAAATGTTTTTGCCAGATTATTAAGGGTATCATAAGAATTTTTATTATAATAATCAATTGAAACAGGCAAGCCTGTTTTATAAGGGTTTCCATCATTTGTATTAAGCATTGAAAGATTTTTAGACTCATATTCCTGAGAAACAGTCAAAGCTGCATTGAATACAACTTTAGCCTGTGAATTAGCAGTTTTAAGCTTTGCATTTCTTATAAAATAGCTTGCTGATGGTATAAGAACACCTGTAAGTACTGCAACTATTGCAAGAATAGTGATAAGCTCAACAAGCGTAAATCCTTTTAAAAATTTTTTATGCATATTATACCTCCTGAAACGGTAGTATCATAAATAAGTATTATATAATTATTATAGCATATATACTTTGTTTGTCAATACTGCAAAAATTTTTTTGTTGATTTATCCCAAAATATATGATAAATTAACTGCAATTTGCTAAAATTATTTCAGCCCGAGGTTGTAAAATACTCTGTAATTTATGAAAGAGTTGTTGCTTTAAAATCAGGGCAGTTATTATAATCTTCAGGTGGATTAGGATACTGACCTACAATGTCATCAACATCTGTTCTTTTAGTCCATCTTGCAAATTTAAATCCATCTCCGTCAGAATCAAAGCCGAGATATGCCCAGCCGCTTGCCGAACCGTTTGAACCAAGAGCTTCAACTATCGATTTGCGAAGTTCGTTACTGTTTGCATCACTGTCCATTGAACAGTTTATAGGATTTACAACAAGATTTTCGGTTACAGTTTTTCCCTGAATCTGCATCTGTGTTGAATATGCATTTGCGGCATTAAATACTACTTTGGCATTTGCGTTAGCAGTTTTGAGTCTTGAATTTTTAACATATCCCATCATTGCCGGTACAAGAATTGATGCAAGTACACCTATAATTGCAATTACAACTATAAGTTCAACAAGTGTAAATCCCTTTAATTTACGTTTTATATTGTTCATAAATAATCCCTCCTCATAAAAACAGAATTATCTCTAAAAAAATAATATCATAGGGAAAATATAAAGTCAAGGGATTAAAAAAACTTCATTGAATTGTATATTTAGTTCAAAAACAATGTTAAAAAAAATGCAAGTATACAATTTAAACATCCAGTTTATTACTTATAAGTCGAGTGCAAGTTTTATACGGTTATGAATATTTATTTCAGGGAGTCCGGAATCGTAATCAATGCTTATAATCTGAACATTGTTTCTGAGTTTACGCTGAAGTGATGAATATATTCCCTTTCCGAAAACCTGATTCGGCATACAGCCAAACGGTTGAATGCATAAAACCTTATTATATCCGATATATGAGAAACCGCATATTTCACCGCCTATGAGCCAGCCATCACCGATACAGCCGTTAAAGTTCACATTTCCATATGCACTTTGTTTAAAAACTGAAAATTCATCAAAACATACAAAGCCTGCATTTTTAATGTTATTAACCATTGATTTCTGCAAGTTCTCAAGAAAATCGAGTGCAGTTTTATAGCCTGATGAAACGGGGAAGTTTTCATTTGTAAGGTGGGAATCAATATAGTAAAGAATATACCATGAAAAGCCGTTTATCATATATTCACAGTTTTCAGTCTGCAAAATTTTCTCAAGATTTTTATTTCCGAGATGACAGTATTTAACATACAATTCCCCGGCAATTCCAATTTTCTGAATATCTTTTTTATGCATTTCTATATTTTTAAAATCATCTGCAATCGATTTAAAAAGTTTTTTCATTCTGAAAAATGATAAATTATTTTCTTTTTTAATTATTTCACGCCATTTATCAACATATTTTTCAGCATTGCCTTTAATTTTCTCATAAGGCTGTATCTGATTTTTAAGAATCATAAGTAAATCACTAAGCATTATTGCTGATACTGCACTCATAATCATGGAGGGGGTTACTGAAAGATTATTTTTTCTTTCAAGTCCTTTGAAATTAAGGGATATAATCGGTATATCTCCAAATCCTGATTTTTTAAGTGCTTTTCTTATCATATGAATATAGTTTGAACCACGGCAGGCATCTCCCGCCTGCGGAATCATGAGCATTATATCTTCATGCTGATAAATACCGCTTTTAAGTGCATTAATTATCTGACCGACTATAAGAACACATGGAAAGCACATATCATTATGAGTATATTCAAGACCTGTTTTTATTATATCCTTTTCATTTTCAAGAATGACAGCATCATATTTTTTTGAACAGAAGGCATATTTCAGCAGTGGAAAATGAAAATCGAGCATTGCAGGAATAAGAACAGTATATTTTTTCAAAATTTTTCACCCCCATAAATGTATGATAAAAGGCGGATATTTTTCAATCCGCCTCTTGTATTCAGATTATAAATAATTTTTTATTTTTTCGCATTTATCAGCGAATTTTTTATTTTTATTGAGAATATCGGGAATCTGTGAGAGAACTATTTCAGAATAGTAATAAAAGCTATAAAATAAATCATCTGGTATAAAATCGGGATTTTCAAAAACTTCTTCAAGTTCGTCATCATCAACATATTCAGACAATAAATATTTTTCATCAAGCATATCCGAGAAATTTTCAAGCGGTTCAGAATGTTCAAGATTTTCACATTCATAGCATACTTCTGCAAGATAAATAAAATAATCAAGCATTTTTTCTGCTTTGATATCGGATAATTCTGAATTGCTTTCAATGAGTTTTTCCAATATTCTTACAAGAAATACAAGTGCAAATGGTGCAGGCTGGCACATCGTACTCTGATGTTCAAAATCTGAAATACTGTAATAAATTTCTTTCCATTCATCATAATCAGATATTTTTCCAAGTTCTGATAATGCTGTCGGATAATTTTCAGCAGTGCCATAAGCTGTAAACATTCTATGCCATGGAATATCCTCAATGTTTAGACTGTCAATATAAGCCTTTATTTTTTCGTTTATCATAATAATAACTATTTTACTTTTCTTTCAATTTCATCAAGAAGTTTTGCAATGAGTTCATCAGCTGTCATTGTAACTGTATCGCCTTTTCTTGAACGCACTGCAACAGTGCCATTTTCAATTTCCTTATCGCCCATAACAAGCATATATGGTATTTTTTCCATCTGTGCATCTCTGATTTTTCTCTTGACATTTTCGGCTCTGTCATCAACTGAACAGCGTATTCCCACTTTTTCAAGCTTGTTTTTCAGTTCATATGCATAGTCAGAGTGTCTGTCTGCAATAGGCATAAGCTTAACCTGTTCAGGAGCAATCCATAACGGCAATGCACCTGCAAAATGCTCTATCATGTAAGCAAGAGTACGTTCATAACAGCCGAGAGATGTTCTGTGGATAATATATGGGGTTTTCTTCTTTCCGTCAGCATCAACATATTCCATACCAAACCTCTTTGCAAGGAGCATATCAATCTGAATTGTTACAAGAGTATCTTCCTTTCCGTAAACATTCTTATACTGAATGTCAAGTTTAGGGCCATAGAATGCAGCCTCATCTATACCAATTTCATATTTTACTCCGAGATGGTCAAGAATTTTTGCCATTACAGACTGTGCTTCGTCCCACTGTTCAGAAGTTCCTTCATATTTGTTTTTAGGATTTTCAGGGTCCCACTGTGAGAATCTGAATGTACAGTCATCGAGGAGTCCGACTGTGTCAAGCATATATTTTGCAAGGTCAAGGCAGTCTTTAAATTCATCTTCAAGCTGGTCGGGACGGAGTACAAGATGTCCTTCAGAAATAGTGAACTGTCTTACACGGATAAGACCATGCATTTCACCGCTGTCTTCATTTCTGAAAAGAGTTGATGTTTCACCGAATCTCATCGGCAAATCACGGTATGAACGCTGTCTGTTAAGATATGCCTGATACTGAAAAGGGCAAGTCATAGGACGCAGGGCAAAACATTCCTTTGTTTCGTCATAGGGGTCACCGAGTATAAACATACCATCAAGGTAATGGTCCCAGTGTCCTGATATTTTATAAAATTCTCTCTTTGCCATAAGAGGTGTTTTTGTGAGCAGGTATCCGTGTTTCTGTTCAACATCTTCCACCCATCTCTGCAAAAGCTGTACAACTCTTGCACCTTTTGGGAGAATTATAGGGAGTCCCTGACCTACTGCCTCTACTGTTGTAAAATATTCAAGTTCACGTCCGAGCTTGTTATGGTCACGCATTTTAGCTTCTTCACGCTGTTTAAGATTTTCCTCCAGTTCAGATGCTTTTGGGAATGCAGTAGCATATACTCTTGAGAGCATTTTATTTTTTTCCGAGCCTCTCCAGTATGCACCTGTACATGAAAGAAGCTTGAATGCTTTAACCGGTGCAGTAGTCATAAGATGAGGACCGGCACAGAGGTCTGTAAATTCGCCCTGTTTATAGAATGAAATGGGTTCACCGTTTCCGGCGTGTTCCTCACAGAGTTCAACTTTATAAGGTTCATTCTGTTCCTTAAGATATTTTACTGCATCTTCAGGCGACATTTCAAACTGTTCGAGAGCGAGTCCCTCTTTAACAATCTTTTTCATTTCGGTTTCAATTTTTTCGAGTTCATCAGCGGTAAACGGCTTTTCGAGTTCAAAATCATAATAAAATCCATTGTCGATTGCAGGGCCTATGGCAAGCTTTACATTCGGATAGAGTCTTTTTACAGCCTGTGCGAGAATATGGGAAGCTGTATGCCAGAAAGTCTTTTTACCTTCAGTTGAATCGAATGTCATAACTTCAAATTCACAGTCATTGTCAATAACTGTTCTCAAGTCCTTGACTTCACCATTGATTTTAACACAGCATGATGCCTTGTAAAGTCCCATTCCGATACCTTTTATAATTTCGGAGGCAGGCTGTGCGGATTCAATTTCACGGATACTACCGTCTTTAAGTGTAAGTTTAATCATTATTAAAAATCTTCCTTTCAGAATAATATATTATATATTTTAAATGTCAGTGAATACTTCAATGACAAATTCAATGACTTCTACCAAAACATCAATAATTTCAGGAATAATACTGAACTTTTCAGATTTCCTTTTATGTTTTTTGTCATCAAGTTTTATTTTATCTTTATCCATATAAACTCCCATAAAGCAACAAAAGCCCCTTAAACATTTCTGTTTAAGGGGCGATTAATTTCAACGCTGTTCCACCCTTATTCATATACAGATATACTGCATATCTCATAAGCTTTCTGATAACGGAGAAAAACCGATGTTTATTGGACATACTCAGAGGTGGTATGCATAACCGCTTTTTTACAATTTCCCTCTCAGCCGGTGAGGAAATCTCTCTGTTTGAAAATTCATGCGGTATGCCGTCCTCGTCAATGATTTAATCTATTAACTTTTTTTAATGATATCATAATATTTTAATTTTGTCAACAATTTTGACAAATAAAAATTCTGTAAAAATAAGCGGTATCAGTCACCTGTTGATTCTCTGAGAATAATTTTATGTTCTGCTATATATCGCCCGCAATTAACTTTTTTTGCAAGATTCTCAATAGTTTTTTCAACAACCATTCTTCCTATTTTATAGCAAGGCTGTTCAACTGTTGAAATACTTGGGATATACATTTCAGCTGCTGAAATATTATCAAACCCCATTACAGAAAATTCTTTTCCCACTTTAATTCCCATTTCATGAGCTTTTTTCAGTGCACCGATTGCAAGTATATCAGAAACTGCAAATACAGCAGTCGGTTTTTCCGGCAGTTTCATAAACTTTTCAAGGGCATATTCTCCGTTTTTATAGTCATATCCTCCCTGAAACAGATATCCGTCTTTCATTTCGAGGTCATGTTCTTTAAGTGCTGTCATATATCCTTTTTCCCTGTCAGATGATGAATATGCAGTTTCGTCCGCTGATATCATTGCAATATTGCGATGACCTTTTGATATAAGGCATGATACCGCATCATAGGCAGCTTTTGCATCATCAACGCTTACTGTCAGAAGATTGCAGTCAGGGATACGTTCACAGCATAATGATATGCAGTAATGTTCATTCAGTTCATCAAGAAGTTCAGGTTCAAGCTTTGTTCCCATAAGAACTGCGGCATCAACTATGCGGTTTGTCAGCATATTAAGAAGTCTGCGTTCCGTGCTTACGACTATATCATATCCCAGTTCAGATGCTTTGCTCTGCATACCCTTAATTACATCGTTGTAGTAAGTATGCCCGTTTGAAGGAACTATGGCAAGGATTATATTTGTTTCGCATTTTCTAAGATTTCTTCCAAGAAAGTTAGGTTTATAATTAAGTTTTTTTATAACTTCATTAACTTGTTTTTCAGTTTCTTCAGAAACATTTGCACTTTTATTGAGAACTCTTGAAACAGTTGCAACTGAAACACCGGCTTCCTTTGCAACATCTTTTATAGTAGCACTCATAAGATACCACCTTTCTAATATCTGAATATGATATTTTTATCTGTATGAAGAAATACGTGGTTTCAGCTGAAGGGAGTTATTCATTTATATCAATACATCGTCAGGATATTGACCGACTTTTTTCAGAACTTTATAATCTTTTCGGGCATAGATTTTGTCATATAATGATTTACTGTATGCTTTTTGTGATGATAATAATATATGTAAACTGTGCATTACAATTCTTTTATTAAAATTTTTGGTGAAATCGCTAAAATTTTGAAATGTTTGTTCGTGCAATTCATACAATAAAACTCTTGCAAATTTATCTGAAATATTGTATATTATATTTACAGGCTGAAAACAGTCTGATTAATATAGATTAAGGCATGAACAAAGGAATTCAAAGGACAATAATGTTCTGAATCAAACGAAGTACAGAAATAAAGACCGAGAGCTTAATAGAATACCGGGCTGTAATTTCTGTACATGACGACAGCAAAATGTTTTTGTTTCTCAGGTAAAAGCTCTCTGCCTGTGAAACTGAAAACGTAATTTTAATCATCATCATATATTTTCGGCAATGATTGTTTCATTGCCGTTTTTTCTTTTTATAAACCTGTAAACCTTTAGTTTTTCAGATATTTAATGTTCGCCAATATCGGGATTAGGCACATAGTCAGAAACTTCATAGTTATAATATTCTGTTTCTATAGGTTCAACATTCTTGTTATCGGGTTCAAGACCTTTAAGCTCAAGTTCTTTTGCAGTTTTAATAATCGCATTTGCAATTGCATCTCCATAATCATCAAGATGAGTGTCCAGAAGATTATTGTCTTCAGGGCTGTCCATAAATCCGAGTTCAACAAGACAGCTTGGCATATCGGTTTCACGGTTTACCTGATAATTTTCATTCGGGTCGGAGATAAATCCGAAACGTACTCCTTTATTTTTGGAGATGCCGATATCTTCAAGTGCAACAAGAATATTATAGGCAAGACGGCAGTCGGGCTGTGGTTCTTCATTATGTACCCAGACTTCTACTCCGTTTGCGTTTTCTGCACTATTGCGGTGAAGTGAAACAAAAAGGTCTGCATCTGCAAGATTTGCGATAGTGCATCTGTCATCAAGTGATATAAAAGTATCGTCTTCTCTTGTCATAATAATTTTTATATCAACATTTTGTATCTGCTGAAGATGTTTCTGTACAGAAAGTGCAATTGCAAGGTTATCATCTTTTTCATATCTTTCTGTATATGATGCAAGGCTTCCGGGGTCATCTCCGCCGTGTCCCGCATCAATGCATACAACAAGTTCAGTATCCTCAGCAACTGTTTCAGATGTCTGGATATTATCTGTTGTTACTGTATTGTCAGTCGGTATGGTCGGGTCATTGTTCTGATTATGTGAACAGCTTCCGATATTGCCGATTATAACACATAGAATTATAAATATTGCTGCGGCACCTGCAACTCTGTCCATTCGCAGTCGTCTTTTCATTTTTCTATTCTGTGGCATAAAATATAAATCTCCTGAATTATTAATCTATATTATATATTATATTATATCATATCAGAATGAAAAAGTCGATATAATTTAAAAAAAACATTTAAATTAAAAAATATGGAATAAAATAAATATATATAATAGTGAACCTGCCTGTAATGAGAGGATATGCATGGTCAAATTAATGTTTTTTGCCGAATTTGAATGTTCGTCTTTACTTATTTTGTACGGCAGGTTATAATAAAATTAAGTACATATTATGCTGCAAAGATAAAAAACAGCTTTTTGAAGAAAGGAAGTTTTTACATGGTAAAATTCAGAAGGATATCTGCATTTGTAATTTCTCTTATACTTGTATGCAGTACATTTTCTGCTGAGTTTTCTTTATCTCAGAACGTTTATGCAGATGAGCTTCTTGGTGCAACAGATTTTGACGATGGTGTAGGACTGCCATGGACTGTTGTTGAAACTGCCCCTGCCGATGCTGATTTTGAAATAGAAGACGGTGTTTACAGAATAGTTGTTAACAAGGCAGGCGGTGACTCTGAAGCCGGTACAAACTGCCGATGGGACGTTCAGTTCAGACACAGGGGACTTGAAGTCCAGTCAGGTCATACATATACTGCAAAGGCGACTGTTACTGCGAGCAATAACTGTACCATATATACCAAGATAGGTGATATGGACGAACCGTATGAGGAGGATTTGCACGGTGCATATAATGACTGGGCTGAAACTCAGCTTACTGCAAATCAGCCTTTTACTGTTGATATTACATTTACTGCAAACCGCTCTGCGAAGGTTGAATGGGCATTTCATATCGGCGGTCATAATGTACCTGACGGTACTGTTTTCACATTTGACGATATGTCACTTTTTGACCCTCAGTATACTGCACCGGAAGAAGAAGGTGAATGGGAACGTGCAGGCATTCTTGTAAATCAGCTCGGATATTTCACCAATCTTAATAAAAAAGCAACTCTTGTTTCCGATTCTTCATCGCCGGTTGATTTTGAATTAAAGGATTCATCAGGCAATACTGTATATTCGGGACAGACGACTCCTATGGGATATGATGAGGATTCGGGCGATAATGTTCACATAATTGATTTTTCGGATTTCGATACAGCAGGTACAGGATATACTCTTACAGCAGAAAATTCTTCATCATGGCAGTTTGATATATCAGATGACCTTTACAGCAATATGCTGAAGGATTCTCTGAATTATTTCTATCAGAACAGAAGCGGTATTGATATACAGAGTCAGTATATTTCATCAGGTGATGCAGATTCACTTGCAAGACCTGCCGGACATAATCCCGACAATGCCGCAACTGAACTTGTATGGGGCTATACGGATTCCTATACCCTTGATGTAACGGGAGGCTGGTATGATGCAGGCGACCATGGAAAATATGTTGTAAACGGAGGTATTTCAGTATGGACTATGCAGAACCAGTATGAAACGGCTCTTTACAGTGATGATGCTTTCCGTTCCTCTCTCTATGCTGACAATACTCTTAATATTCCCGAAAGCGGAAACGGATATCCCGATATTCTTGATGAAGCAAGATATGAACTTGAATTTATGCTTAAAATGATTGTGCCTGAAGGTTATGAATATGCAGGAATGGTTCATCATAAAATACATGATGACAAATGGACTGCTCTTGCTGTTGCTCCTGCTGATGATACAAAACAAAGAATATTAAAGCCTCCCACAACAGCAGCTACGCTTAATTTATCAGCAGTTATGGCTCAGGCATACAGACTGTGGAAGGATATTGACCCCGAATTTGCTGAAAAATGTCTGACTGCATCAAAAAATGCATATGAGGCGGCAAAAGCTCACCCTGATATGTATGCTCCGTTTGATGAAGCTATAGGCGGCGGGGCATATGGTGATGACAATGTTGATGATGAATTTTATTGGGCAGCCTGTGAACTTTATCTTGCAACAGATGACACTTCATATTACAGCGATTTGAAAAATTCGGATTATTATCTTAAAATTCAGACTGAACTTTCGGGCGGTGAGGATATAAATTCTGTTGGAAGCATGGACTGGGGAAATACATCTTCTCTTGGCTCACTTTCACTTGTACTTGTAAAAGGCGGTCTTGATGACAATGAGATTGAAACCCTTAAAGAAAATATTGTTTCAGCATCGGAATACTATATAAGTCTTGAGCAGAGTCAGGGATATGGAATACCTCTTAAACAATCCAGTGTTGCCGTTGATGCAGGAGATGAAAGCACTGCTGTTACAGGATATCCATGGGGTTCAAATTCATTTGTGGCAAATAATGCAATTATTATGGCTTATGCATATGATTTGACAGGAGATTCCATGCATCTCAACGGCGTTGTATCTGCAATGGACTATCTCCTCGGCAGAAATCCTCTTGACTATTCATATGTAACAGGATACGGATATCACGCATCATTATATCCCCACCACAGATGGTGGTCAAATTCAGTTAATGAATCATTTCCGTCAGCACCGTCAGGTGTACTTGTCGGAGGACCTAATTCAGGACTTCAGGATCCGTGGGTCAAAGGTTCGGGCTGGCACAGCGGAGAAAAAGCTCCGCAGTTATGCTATATGGATAATATAGAGGCATGGTCAACGAATGAATGTACTATAAACTGGAATGCTCCGCTTGCATGGCTTGCAGGATATCTTACACCTGTATCATCATCTGACGGTACTGAAACAGGTGCAGTTGTATCAGGAAGTAAATCCGCTGAAACTGTAAGAACTGATACCACAAGCAGAACGAATAATGACAATTCAGAAAAAGATGAAAAATCATCTTTTTCTTTGACCGATGTAATCACAAAGATACTTGCGGTGTTTGGCGGTGCAGTGCTTGTATTCTTCCTTATATATGGAATGGTTACATTTGCAAAGGGATTTGTAAAAGGTCATTCAGAGGCATCTGATTCAAAACTTATAAAACAGAAAAAGGATTTTAAAAATAATAATAAGAAAAAATGATTATATAAGGAGTGAAAAACTTTGAAGGTAAACGGAAAAGAATTAAAAGCAAGGGAAAACATGACTGTGAGTATTTTGCTTAAAGAACAGGGCTTCAGAGCCGAAAGAGTAGCAGTTGAATTAAATGGTGAGATATGCCCGAAAAGTCAGTATGACAATGTAATCCTTAAAGATGATGATGTAATTGAAATTGTCAGCTTTGTAGGAGGAGGCTGAGGTAAATAATGATTATAGCTGTTACAAACAGAAAGCTTTGTTCGGGTGATTTTCTGAAAAGAACTGAACTTATAGCAAGCCATAAGCCTCATATGATAATTCTGCGTGAAAAGGATATGGACTGCAATTCCTATACAGAACTTGCACAGCAGGTTTATAATATCTGCCAAAAATATAATGTTGCTATGGCTGTAAATTCAAGAGTTGATACTGCTGAAAAACTCAGTATAAGAAATATTCATATTCCTTTTAAAATGCTTGAGGAAAATCCTGAACTTGCAGAAAGATTTTATACAGGAGTATCGGTTCACAGTTCCGCTGAAGCTGAAAGAGCCTGTAAACTGGGAGCAGAGTATATAATTGCAGGGCATATCTTCATGACTGACTGCAAAAAAAATCTTGAACCGAGAGGACTTGAATATCTTTCAGAAATTGTAAAGGTTTCATCTGTTCCTGTATTTGGAATAGGCGGTATTAACAGGAATAATTTAAAATCTGTGCTTGATACGGGAGCATATGGATTCTGTGTTATGTCAGAGCTTATGAAATGCAGTGATAATGATTTTCCTGCTGATTATTTCAGATGATAAAAAATATGGTCAGACCTGAAAAAGCCTGACCATATTTTATTTTATTTTATTTGTGAGTAAGGATTTTTAATCAGAATTTATCAATTATCTTGATAATATACTTGATAAGCTGTCCGAGGTCTTTCACATCAACTGTACCATCATTAATTACATCTGCATTTGCTGACTGCTGTTCATCAAGTTTAACAAGCTTTACTACAAACTGTTTTACATTTGTAACATCACGGATATCAATTATCCCGTCACAGTTTACATCTCCGAGGAGAGTTGCCTCAATTCCTGAATCGTCTGTTGTTGTGACGTTGTCAGTAGTTGCAGGTGCTTCGGTAGTGGTTTCTTCTTCCTTTCCCACAGTGGTTGCAGGTGCTTCGGTAGTGGTTTCTTCTTCCTTTCCCACAGTGGTTGCAGGTGCTTCGGTGGTGGTTTCTTCTTTCTTTTCCGTAGTAGTTGCAGTTGTTTCATCAGGCAGGCTGTCATCTTCAAATAAGAGGACAACTTTATTATCCTTAAATGAAAGTTCAGATGAATGACCGCTGTTTTCATCAGATTCATTGTCAAGTGCTGTCCACCAGATAAAGAAATCGAGCTGTTTTGCATTTCCGTTTTCCATACTGGAGATTACCGTGTCATCGAATTTCATTTCAATTACATCATAAACGCTGTTAAAGCCATACTCCTGATATACCCAGTTGCTTGTACCGTCATCATAATGAACAGCACCTCCGCCATAACTATCCCAGTCTGTACTGCAGCTGAGATAAATTTTTGCTCCCACAGGTTTTTTATCATACTGTGAAACATCAACAGAAACGCCGTCTGTAAGAGATACTTCGACTTCCTTATATCCTGCATCAGCGGGAATATCTTCCTTAGCAAGCTCTCCGCTTTCAATTCTTTCAGAAACATCTTTGTACATTGCTTCAATATTTGAATCATTGAATGACAGGGAAGCCCTGTCGATGAAATTCATATCTCCGCCTACACTGCTGTCCCAGAGTACAGGGCACATTCCATATTTTACAGCTGTTTCAGCAACTGCTTTAAGATATTTTACGATACTTTCAGCATCTTTATTGTTTTTCTGTTCTGTAAGGACACCATATTCACCGATAAATACAGGAATTCCTTTGCTGACAAAGTTTGTATACATTTTCTTGAAGTTGGTTTCCAATTCTTCATAGTCGGCATCAGTACCCCATGTTGACTGGGGTGTGCACCATGTATCGCTTGAGCCTGCAACGCAGAAAGGTGACGGTGTATAGTAATGTACTGACACTATACATCTGTTCATTTCATCTTCAGGAACTTTATATCTTACATCGCAGGTCTGTGCGATATCTGTTATGTAGCCTGCAATTATAAGATGACGCTGTGAATTGTTTCCGCCGCTTGACCTTATTGTATCGACAAAATCCTGATTAAGCTTATTGAGAGTTTCATAGGCATCGGATTTTGAAACGTCATTAAATTCAACTTCATTCATAGATTCAAAAAGAAGGTAATCTGAATAATCTTTGAAACGGTCTGCAATCTGTCCCCAGATTTTTGTATATTTTGCAGATGTTGAATCGTAGTCATACTGAGCATTTCTGATCCAGTCAATATTGCTGTCACCGTTTCCGTCATGATGTATATTAATAACAACGTAAAGACCTTCATCAATACACCAGTCAACGACTTCCTGAACACGGCTGATCCATTCCTCATCAATTACACCGTCTTCGTCAAAATGTGTTGCCCATGTTATAGGTATTCTTATAGTTTTAAAGCCTGATTGTTTTACTTTCTGAATAACTTCCTTTGTAACTTTCTGATTTCCCCAGCAGCATTCAGTGTCCATGCCTGAAGCCCATGAACCGTAGCAGTCAAGGTCATTTCCAAGATTCCAGCCAAGCCCCATATCTTCAATAAGTTCCTGAGATGTGATATCACGCATTGCTTCAGCGGCTGAAACTGAAACGCTTGCTGAAGATGAAGCTTCAGAACTGTTTAATATATTTATTCCTGTACATACTGATGCAGTAAGAACAACTGCTGATATTACTGCAACTGATTTTTTTACTGAAATATCCATTTTTAAAACCTCCCATAAATTTATAAAAAAATACACTTATAATAACATTATAAATTAATTGTGGAATCTTTTCAATATTTTTTTTAAATGTTAAGAGTTTTTTTACAATTTATATAATAAAAAAGCTGTATTGATTTTAAAAAAACAATACAGCTGATTTTTTTTATTCAAGGGCTTTAAGAGCTTTGATTTCATCACGGTTAAGCTTTATTTCTGAATCCTTTATTATTATTACATCTTTGCATTCAGCGAAGAAAGACATTTCCTTATCATTTTCAGGTTTTACCTTAAGTTTTCCGGTAAGCAGATTTATTTCCTCAACATATCCTTTGCAGACAGGTGTTTTTACATATGCACCGACTTTTGGAGTAACTTTGAGGAGTTCTTCATATCCTTCCTGTTCATATTTCAGACAGCACATAAGCCTTCCGCAAGTTCCTGAAATCTTTGTGGGATTAAGTGAAAGTCCCTGTTCCTTTGCCATTTTGATTGAAACAGGCTGAAATTCGCCCATATAACTCTTACAGCAAAATTCACGCCCGCATATTCCTATACCGCCAAGCATTTTTGCCTCATCACGCACACCAATCTGGCGGAGTTCAATTCTTGTTCTGAATACAG
>CAYRPZ010000010.1:0-36513 GCA_964426275.1 uncultured Ruminococcus sp.
GTCACCGACTTTTACAGATGTTGTTGATGTAGTTGTTGCAGCAGATGTTGATGATGTATCAGTTGTACTTTCAAGTGATACCCAACCTATTCCTTTAAGCTGTACATTATATTTTGCTTCTGCTTTTACTGCTGATACTGTATATGTGCCATTTACTTTTACAGATTTACCGCCATCGCTTGTAAAGTATGCATCTCCGCTATATTTTAATGTGTCACCGACTTTTACAGATGCAGATACATTCGATGTTGACGTAGTTGTTGTTTCAGATGATGAAACATACTTATTCTGAACCACAACAATTGTACCCTTATCATCTTTTGAAATTGCATACGCTGATATATCATTTGTCATAACCCAACCCGTATCTTTAAGCTGAACTCTGCATTTTCTTGATGTGTCTGAAATAATCGAACTTACTGTATAAGTTCCGCTTACCTTTACAGGATTACCTGTGCCGTAGCTTGTTGTATATACATCACCTGTGTATTTTACAGTTGTACCAACATTAGATATAAAATCAACTGTTCCCTGAGTTGCTGAAACTGCTGAAATATTCACTGTATCTGCATATCCCAGCATTGAAGCAGATACAAGGGCAACAGCAAGAATACTTATAACTTTTGATGACTTTCTCATTTTAATAATCCCCTTTGCATATATTTTTTATATTGTTCCTTAATTATAACACCTTTGGAAATAATATTCAATAGCTTTTTCAATATTAATCATTTTGTAACTAATATTTTGAATTAATTATGATATAATAGACCTATTGCGAAATTATAAAAAAGCAGTATAATAAAAAATATGAAATAATAAAAAAATATAATAGCAGAAAGCAAATATGCATCACATAGTATCAAATTAGTGGAAGAAACACTGATAAAAGATGGAACATTTGCATTGCCTGGAAAAAATAAATTATTAAAAAGTGATGCAGAATATGAAATAATTCTTATTAATGCAACATAAACACCAATTGAACGCAAAAAAACGTTATAAAAATAAACCACTGACAAATAGTATCCAAACAAAGAATTTATATAGAATATTTAATAAGGTTTGTTAAGCATTTTCATATTCTTTCAGAACGATACAGAAACCGAAGAAAAAGATTTGCTCTTCGCTTTTCTTTAATTGCTGGTATTTGTAATTTTGAGAAAAGCCACTATCAATCTTATAAAGCAATTCAAATTCCAAACGGAATCCAAACAGGCTTTATGTTTCAGTGCTTACTTGAACCTCAGATGATTTTAAAAGTTGTGAGGAATTCTTGAAAATTGATTTCAATGATGCTTTGGAAAATCCTCTTGACATACAGAAAACGATATGATATAATTATATACGCAGTTAGTCTATGATAACTATATGCTGAGTAACTGAAATCAGGCAAAATAGACTTAACGGCTAAATAACGAATAATGCCTGCAAAATTCTTATTTCATTTGAATCCCTACCGCTTTTAGATGATTGCTGATATTTAGTCACATAAAGTTAGACTCAGCTAACTAAAGAGAGCTTTTTATTATCCACAGGAAATTTCTAATATTCGGTTTAAATTATCTCGCTAAGTTAGCCGACGCTAACAATGAAGTTTTTTAAGGAGGTTTTTATGACTGATACTGAAAAAAAGGTCTTTGATATTTGGGCTGAAGTATTTGAACGTGATGATTTCGGAATTGATGATGATTTTTTTGAAATTGGCGGAGATTCCATAAAAGCTATGAAGATATATATGTTCGTTACGGAGAAGGTTGCCGAAGTTAATATTGACGATTTCTTTGAAGCTCTGACCATAAGAAGCATTGCTGAAGCAATTGATGAAAAGTATTTGAAAAAGCAGTAAGATTAAGACAAAATATTATGAAAGACGATGAAAAAATCGGTATGATAGGATGCGGAGGAAGAATCGATCCGACAGTCTGCGCATACTTGCAGAAAGCGGATATGAAATACAGGGCGGACAGAGAAGAAAACCAGATTACAGCAAATACCCTTCAAATTTCACATAGAAACACTTTGATGTAAATAATAACAAAGAATTGGCAGATTTCTGCGAAGGCTGTGACATTATCGTAAACTGTTCAAGACCTGCGTATATGTGCTTCTTGAATATGTGGACGGTTCAGATGCTCTCGTGTTCAATGACGTGGATTACTGCGAACATGAACTTTTTGAAGGAAAAGTTTTTCTCAAGCATTTTCTTAGCGTCGAAATGTATTCAGTGGTCAAGAGGTATTCTTCGGAAAATATCGGCGAACTTCATTGGTACGATGTTTCAAGCGATAATATTATAGGACTTATGGCTGTGAAATATTATCAGCTTCACAATAATGACCCCAAAGGTGTTTATTAGGTAAATGAGATTCTTCCGGATAACATTATGGATATTTACAAGAAAAAATGCGATGAAAGAGAAATTCACTGCGGCTGGCTTTATGAAGGGAAATTCGAGATTTAATCGGCGGATTCGGAAATTCTGATTTTGCTCAGGGTCAGGAACTGATTACAAGATAAGATTTGATAATATAATGTTATTTTTAGCGTAATATCAGTGAGAGGATTTTTAAAGGAGTTTATATGAAAATAATCTGTTTGCCGTATGCAGGAGGTTCAGCATCGGTATTTACTAAGTGGAATAAATATATTTCGCCCCGTGTGGAAATAGTTGCTCCCGAACTTGCGGGGCGTGGTTTCAGATGTAAGGAAAACTTTTATTCATCAATAGAAGCGGCTGCTGAAGATGTATATAATGTTGTTTCTGAAAAATGCTTTGACGATAAGTTTGCGATATTCGGACACAGTATGGGTTGTTTTATCGCATATGAACTTTATCGCAGGATAAATCGAAAACCTGAACTTAAGAATAATCTTGTACATATATTTATGTCGGGAAACTATGCTCCTCATTTGAGTAATGATGAGGAGCATCATACAGAGCATCACAAACATGGTATTGAGGGCATAAAAAAGGAAATAATGAGGCTTGGCGGTACTCCGGCCGAGGTATTTGAAAATCATGCTTTTGTCGAATACTTCTTTCCAATAATAAGTTCTGACTATCAGATAACAGAAACTTATCAGATGAATGAATTTGTTCAGTTTAACTGCGGCTGTACCGTTCTGAACGGTACAGAGGACGAACTTTCCAAAAGTGACCTCGAAGCATGGGAACAGTATTCGCCGTGCGGATTTTCAATCATGGATTTTCCCGGTAGTCATTTTTTTATAAATGAACACGTTGACATGGTTGTTGATTACATAAACAGCATATTGAAAAAAACATATTAGAAAGGATATAAAGATATGAATAACTGGATATGCAATGAACGTGAAAGCAAAAACAGCAGAATCAGTCTTTTTATTTTTCCGTGTTCGGGAGGCACGGCATCTTCCTATTATAAATGGAGAGATAAGTTAAATGAGAATATAGACATTTATCCGATTCAGTATCCGATGCGTGAAAAACGTTTAAAAGACCCTATGCCCGACACTCTTTATGAGCTTACGGAACAATTCTGCGAAAGCTGTATAGATTTACTGAAGGCAAAGAAATTTGCGTTTCTCGGACATTGTATAGGCAGTGTTATAGGATATGAAGCGGCATTGTACCTAAAGGAAAAATACGGTATATATCCTGCAAATCTTTTTTCAGTAAGTCTGCCTGCACCGAATATATTCAATCCGATGTATTTTGAAGGCAAAACTGTCAGCGAACTTGATTCTGACAGTTTTCAGAGGTTTCTGAGAAAGTATATGAATTTCGATGAGTCTTTTTATAATAACAGATTTGTAATGGAATACTACAGAAAAGTAACTGTAAATGATTTCAGACTTGCGGAAGAATACAGATATGAAAGAACTACTCCGATAGATGCCGATATTACTGCGTTTTTAGGAACGGAAGACGATTTCATGTCATTGGAGGATAATCAGGCATGGGAAAATTTCACGCTTGGAACATTCAGAAGCGAAATGATAAGGGGCGGTCATGATATATGTGAAACACAATATGAGTATATTTGCAGATGCGTTCAGGAACAGCTTGACAGCGTGGTTTTATAATCGAGTTTGATATGGTTAGGAGCTAATATGGAAAACAAATTATTACCTTTATCCGATGTTCAGAGGTCGTATTTTTACGGCAGAAATAAAAGCACTTTTCTCGGCGGAGTTTCAACACGTTTTTATATGGAATGCACGACTTCACTGGACATAGAAAAACTGGAAAAATCTCTCAATCACACTATAAAAGAGCAGCCATCTCTGAGGTCATATATAACAGACAACGGAATGCAGTGCTTTATGGAGGAAGTTCCGTATTATAAGATAAAAATTACAGATTTGAGGTCATTTTCCAAAGAACAGCAGAAAGAAAAGTTTCTCGGTTTCAGGAAATTCTATTCTGAGAGAATGTTTGAACTCAACAAATGGCCGATGTTTGAATTCAGTATATACCGTATGGGTGACAATGAAAATGTGCTGATAGTTGAGTCCGATATGATGATTATGGACGGACTCAGTACCGAGCTGCTGATTGAGAGTCTTTATAAATACTACGACAGCAGCGATATGGTTGAAGTGATTCCCGTTTCGGCTTTTGAAGACTATATAAAGGAAAAAGAATTGAAATCTCAGGCAAGCTATGCGGAGGACAAAGCTTTCTGGAATGCGGTTCTGGAAGAACTGCCTTCAGGTCCGCAGTTTGAAAAAGTTGTTGATTCAGAAGAACCGGCATTTGATACGTCTGAAACCATTATATCCAGCAGCAGATGGGACGCTGTAAAAAGTGAACTTGCTCCCGAAAGAATACTGCCTTCCGTATATCTCACAACTGCATATGCAAAACTTCTTTCAAGATGGTGCGGACAAAGCAGAATAACACTGAATATGACAGTTTCCAACAGAAAGAGAAATTGTAAGGAATTGCGAAGTGCAATCGGGGATTTTACGGAAATAATGCTCGTTGACTTTGATTTCACTGATAATAAAAGTCTGAAAGAAAAGTCACTTGAAATTCAGAAGAAAATCAGTAAGAGGAAAAAACATAATTCGGTTGCAAGTTCGGAGATTATCCGTGATTATACATATATGCACGGCTGTGACAACAGTTTTCCGTTTCCCGCAGTATGCACCTGTATGCTTTTTGACGTTGCGGGCAGTAAATGGGAATGGCTCGGCAAAAAACGTTATCAGATTAGTCAGACACCTCAGATAATGCTCGATAATCAGATTTCGTTGAAAGATGGCAGATTGGTTATACATTGGGATTATCTTGCAGCATATTTCGATAGTGAGGATATAAAGAATATGCAGGCGGAATATTGCAGTATAATCACAGGAGATACTTCTGATGTTCAGGAAAAATATGACAGCTTGGCAAGGCAATACAATACTTCATTCCGTGAAAGAGAAAAGACAACGCTTGTAAAACTTTTCAGAGATAAAGCGGTTGAGTTCCCTGAAAATACAGCAGTATCCGATGTGAAAAACTCATGTGCTTTCAGGGAATTGGACAGGGATTCCGATATTATTGCAGGATACATTTCTGAAAATTGTCCCGAGCATCATGCCGTTATTATAAAAATGAGTCGTTCGGTATCGGCAGTAAAGGCGATTCTTGGTGTTATAAAATCAGGCTGTTATTATGTGCCTATAGCACACAATTGCCCCGATGAGCGTCTTGAATTCATTAAGGCACAGTCGGAAAGCAGTTTTATACTTACTGACAATAAGGTAGCGGATATACTTAAGAATGAAGAATGGAAAGGTTTTATTGATTTGTCACAGCCTGATGATATAGCTTATGTTATTTTTACGTCAGGCAGTACAGGAACGCCGAAGGGTGTGGTTATTACTCATGATGCGGTATGCAATACTATCCTCGATATAAACGAAAGATTTTCCGTAACAGATAAAGACAAGCTGATAGGAATATCGTCATTCAGCTTTGATTTGTCGGTGTATGATATTTTCGGGGCAGCTTCATCGGGTGCGGAGCTGAAACTTGCTCCTTCTGCCTATGATATGCATCTTATTAAAAAAATGATGTCTGACGGCAGTATAACTATATGGAATACAGTACCTTCAATAATGGAACTGCTTATCAACAACATTGATGATAATTTTATAAATATGTCTCTCAAAACGGTAATACTCAGCGGTGACTGGATACCGCTTAATCTTCCTGACAAGGTTAAAAAGCATTTCCCAAATGCGAAAGTATACAGTTTCGGAGGTGCTACGGAAGCAAGTATATGGTCTATATATTATCCTGTTGAAAATGTCGAAAGCAATTGGAATTCAATACCTTACGGCTATCCGCTTGAAAATCAGAGCATATGGATACTTGATGAAAAAAATAATATCTGTCCTCCGAATGTCAGGGGAGAGATTTGCATAGGTGGCAGGGGAGTTGCCAAAGGCTATCTTAATGATAAGGAACGTACTGATAAAAGTTTCGTTATTCATGATACTTTAGGGTATATATACAGAACAGGTGACCTCGGACTGCTTTCCGATAAAAATTGGGTGACTTTCCTTGGCAGAAAGGATTTTCAGGTGAAACTTCACGGTTATCGTATTGAACTTGGAGAAATTGAAAGTTGTCTTAGTCAGTGTAGCAATGTATCAGATGCGGTTGCAGATGTAAAGGAAGTCAACGGCAGCAAAAAACTTATTGCATATGTAACTCCCAAAAGCGGCAGCGAAACTCGGCATAATTCGGACTATATCAAAGATGCCGCTGAACATGATTATGAAATATCAGGCATAACAAGCGAAAAATTTGAAGAATTGCAGAATCATCTTGATGAAATCAGCCTTGGCATTATGGAAAGGATATTTAGCGAACTTGAAACGGGAAACGAGTTCTGCATTGATGATGTTATTGATAAAAACAGCATTGAACCCAAATTCCGCAAAATAGTAACTCAGTGGGCGGATTCGCTTGCAGATGTGGGAGTGTTTGAAAAGAAAGACGGAATTTATTTCATAACGGGCATACATATAGACAACGGCAGTATAAAGGATTTTTGTTTTGAAGAAATGAATTTCGGGAACGCAGCTCTCGGATTTTTGTCAAGTTGCGAGAAAAATGCTATTTCGGTTATAAAAGGCGAATTAAATTTTCTTTCACTTTTCTTTAAGAACGGCGAAAGCACTGTTGCAGATAATCTATATGGCAATAATCCCGTTTGCAATTACTATAATAATGTAACAGCCGAAACGGTAAAGTCATTTGTATCAAATTTCTCCGAAAATCGTACTGTAAGGATACTTGAAATCGGCGGGGGAGTAGGAGCAAACAGCAAGGCGATACTGGAAAAAATCTCAGGTCTGGATTATTCTTATGATTTTACGGATATTTCACCCATTTTCCATGATATAGCAAGAAAAAATCTGGAAAAGTATGATAATGTCAGATACAGTCTGCTTGATATTGACAAGTCTGTTCTTGAACAGGGGTATCAGGCAGGAACCTATGACCTTATAATTTCGGGGAATACACTTCATGACAGTGCTGATGCAGGAAAAGCACTTTCCAATCTTCGCACGCTCCTCAGCAGCAGCGGTGCTATAATTATACTTGAAGTGACCCAGAAAAGACAATTCCATAAAATATCAATGGGACTTATCGACACTTATTCCACATATAATGATGAATTCAGACTAAAACAGAATTCTCCGTTGCTTGAATGCGGACAGTGGAAAAAGCTTATCAGTGAAGCTGGTTATTCAGATGTATTTTCAATAGAGCCAAGCAACGGATTTAATGGCGGTCAGAGTGTTATAACGGCTGCTGCGAATAAAAAATATCTTTATCCCGATGTAAACGAAATGTTTGAAACACTCAGAAAGAAAGTTATGAACTATATGATACCTGACCGAATAGTTGTAATGGAACAGTTCCCGTACACTTCAAACAAAAAGATAAATAGAAAGCTGCTTCCTGTCGTTGAAATAAAAAAACAAGACACAGAGAATTATGAACCTCCGAAAACCGAAACAGAAATCATACTGTCGAAAATACTTGAAGAAGTGTTGCAAAACAGTCATCTCAGTGTAACTGCAAATCTTATCAATGCGGGAATTGATTCTCTCGGCGGTATTACTTTCAATGCCAAATTGCAGGATAATGGCATAAATATAGGTTTATCCCAGATATATGCACACCCGACAATAAGAGAAATCGGACAGCTGATAGATGAAGGAAAAAATGAAGATATAGAGTTTGGAGAAATATAATTATGCTTAATATTGATGACAATATGAATTCAAATGAAATAATTGATGCTCTTAAAAAAATGAGCATCAGACTTTGGACGGAAAACGGAAAACTCAGATATTCCGCACCTCAGGGAGTTATGACGAGTGATATCAAAGTCGTTCTGAAAAATAGAAAAAGTGACCTCATAGAGGAACTTCAGAATCGAAAAAATGATTTGAAAATTGAACATGATGAAGATAAACGCTATGAAAAGTTCCTTCTTTCGGGAGTTCAGGGAGCATATCTCATGGGACGTGTTAAAAGCATGGAATACGGCGGAGTAGCTTGTCATATCTGTATGGAGTTTGAGTATGACAGACTGGAAAGGCAAAAGGTTCAGCAGGTATGGAACAGGATAATTTCCGAAAATGATATGCTTCATGCGGTTATCACTCGTGACGGCTGGCAGAAGGTACTCCCCGAATGGGACGAGTTTCAGGTTAAGGAAAACGATTTTACAGGCTTATCGGCAGAAGATTCTGAAAATGCACTTGCAGACGTAAAGCAGAGAATTGGAAACAAACTCTATGAAACGTCTGTATTCCCGCTTTTCGACGTTGAGCTTTCACAGTGCAGCGGATTTACAGTAATGCATTTTTCAATTGATATGCTTATTGTTGACTGGACAAGTATATGGATTATGCTCAGCACTTTTGAGAAGTATTATTTTGAAGATGCTGAAAATGAAAAAAAACTTACTCTTACATTCAAAGACTATATGGAAGCGTATAAGAATGTTATAAATACTGATAAATATAAGCAGGCTGAAAAATACTGGAAAGACCGTATAAACGATGTACCGCCTGCACCTCAGCTTCCCGTGCAGGAAAGTTATGAGTATGAGTTTGAGCGTTTTGAAATGGTACTGCCCGAAGAACAGTGGCTCGGATTCAAGTCGACGGCTCTGAATATAGGAGTTACTCCTGTAGCGGCTCTTGTTACAGTATATAGTTCGGTTCTGGAAAGATTCAGTACAAATAAGAAATTTTCACTCAATCTAACAACACTCAACAGAATGCCGCTCGATGAGCAGGTTAAAAGTATAATCGGAGATTTTACGTCCCTCAGTCTTATCAGTATGGACAATACAGGCGAAAAGACATTCGCCGAAAGGGCTGTTGAAACCAACAGAACACTTTTTGAAGCTCTTGATAATCATTTGTATTCAGGTCTTGACGTTATAAGAGAAAAAATAAGACTTGAACCTGAACAAAAATTCCTTATGCCATATGTTTTTACCAGTTCCGTAGGAATTATAAAAAGTGAGGAATCTGGCAGAATGAGAGGCAGATACCGTGGAGGAATAAGTCAGACACCGCAGGTATTCATTGACTGTCAGGTGATGGACGGTTCGTTCGGACTTCGCATCAACTGGGACGTAAGAAAGGGAATATTTGCTGATGGCCTTGCTGAAAGAATGTTCGGACTTTTCAGAAAAAAACTTGAAACACTCTCCGAATCCGCAGATAACTGGAATAAAAACAGTCTTGTTGAGATTAGTGAAAAAGAAACTCTTTCCGATGCGGATAATTTTTCGGAACTTCCCGAACATCTTCTTCATTCAGGAATACTCGAAAGCGGAAAACTCTATCCGGATAAACTTGCAGTTACAGATGGAGTCAATTCATGGAGTTACAGCGAACTTCTCGGAAAAGCGGCTGCAATTGCCCTTGCACTCAGGAAGAATGGTATTAAATCAGGCAGCAATGTTGCTGTAGTAATGCCTAAGTCGGCATGGCAGACTGCTGCAGTTATCGCTGTACTTTCCGAAAACTGTGCGTATGTTCCAATAGATGCAAAACACGCAGTAAACAGGCGGAATATGATACTCAATAATGCAGGAATTGATATTATTCTTTCCGTTTGCGGCTGTACTGAAAAACTTGAAAATCATACTGTTATTGATGTTGATACTCTTGATGCAGCTGAACCTGATATTCTTCGTGCGGACGGTGATATAAATGATGTTGCTTATATCATACATACTTCAGGTTCGACAGGAACTCCGAAAGGCGTTGTTATAACGCATAAGGGTGCAGTGAACACGATAGAAGATATAAATAAGCGTTTCGGTATATCTTCCAATGACTGTATTCTCGGACTTTCACAGCTTAATTTTGACTTGTCCGTATATGATATTTTCGGAGTGCTTTCGGTGGGCGGAACGCTTGTATATCCTACAGAAGAAAAATATTCAAATCCTTCACATTGGTCTGAACTCATTGAAAAGTACCATATAACCCTCTGGAATTCTGTTCCTGCATTTGCACAGATGCTCTGTTCTTATTTGAATTCAGATAAGCAGCCGGAGTATAAGGACTTCAAGGCAGTTCTGCTTTCGGGCGACTGGATACCGCTTGACCTTCCCAACAATCTTAAGGAGTATATGCCCAATGCACGCATTGCTTGTATGGGCGGAGCTACAGAGGCTTCAATATGGTCAAATATCCATGAGTACAAGGTACTTAAACCTGAATGGAAGAGTATACCTTACGGAAGAGCTCTTCTCAATCAGGAAATGTATGTGCTGGACGAAAACCTCAACATATGTCCTGTAGGCGTAACAGGCGAAATTTGCATAGCAGGCTGCGGACTTGCGGTCGGCTATCTCAACGATAAGGAAAAAACGGATAAATCTTTTGTAACTTCCTCGGACGGAAAGCGTTTTTATAAAACAGGAGATATGGGAAGATACAACGCAGACAATGAAATTGAATTTCTTGGGCGTATTGATACGCAGGTCAAGATAAGAGGTCACAGGATAGAACTGGGAGAAATAGAAAGCTGTTTTGCATCATATGAGGGCATTGAGAATGCAGTAGTTGTTCTTGCAAAGGCTGATTCAGTTGTCAAGCTGACTGTATTTATCAAGGCAAATCAGAAAACAGATGAGGAAGTTCTCAGAAAATATGCGGAAGATTATCTTCCCGATTATATGATACCCGATTACTTTGTGTTTATTGATGAAATACCCCTTTCGCCGAACGGAAAGACGGATATGCACAGGCTGAATAATATGGCATTTAAAAAACTTTCCGAAAACAGGAAAGATTCATCTGGATCTGCAAGACCGATGACATCTACAGAAGAAAAGGTGAGTGTAATTGTCAAAGAAACGCTCGGAATTGAGAGCGTTGACCCTGATATGAATTTGTATGAATACGGAGCAAATTCTCTTGTAATGGCACAGCTTGCGGGAAATCTTGCGGAGATTATAAAAGATGAATCCGCATTCGACAGTATTCTTATGAATCTCTTTGAAAATCCGACTGTACGCTCGGCAGCATCTGCAATAGATGAAATAAACAGTAAATTATAGGTTAAAAGTAGGTGAGAGAGTGAAATTATTTTGTTTTCCGTGGTCGGGAGGAAACGGTGCTTTCTATTTCAGATATGCCGATATGCTCGGAAAAGATACGGAAATAATACCAATTGATTCAGAATTTGATAATGAAACTCCTTTCAGTGAGGTAATATTATCATTGGCAGAATCGATTATTCATCAGATACAGCACAGCGAAAAGTTTATTTTGTTCGGACACAGCATGGGAGCGGTATTGGCATACGAAACTGCAAAAGTTCTCAGTGAAAGAATTATACCGTTCCAAATCGGAATAGTTCTTTCGGGAATGCTTCCACCGTCAAGGGAGATTTTTTCAAAGCTTGATTCAGAACTTGACAGGGAAAAGGCAAAGAATTATTCTGCTGACCTCGGCATGAATACGCTCAGTATGCTGCCGGACAAATATCTTGATGCGGTAATAGAAAAAATGAACAGTGATAACCTGCTTCTTAAACGATATGAAAATTGTTGTGATATAAAGCTTTCAATTCCCACTGCGGTAATTTATTCTGAACAGGAACAGATACTCGGAGATATTACACAATGGGCAGAAAAATTTACAGGCGATATTGAATATATTAAAGTTACGGGAAATCATTTTTATCTGATAAATGATTTTTCAGAGGTGAAAAAGGCACTTGTCAATGTTCGCCGAAAGCTTGTCACAGCCTGATAACGACTATAATTTTAAGAGAGATGTTTAATATGGAAAAGAAGAAAAACGTTTGGTTCAGATATGCAGGGAAAAGCGAAGGAAAAAGCGGAAACATTTTCTGTTTTCCTCATGCGGGCAGTTCAGCATCGTTTTTTGCAAGATGGAAGAGCCTTGCAGCAAATAATTGTATCTTTCCGATTCAGTATCCGGGAAGGGAAAACAGAAGGTCTGAACCTTACCCTGAATCTATCGAAAAGCTTGCATATGAATTTGTAAATGATGAACTTGAAACCCTAAGTTCCAAACCTTATATACTTTTCGGTCATTGCATGGGCAGCCTTGTGGCTTGGGAGGTTGCAAAGGAAATGAAACGCAGAGGAGAAATTTTACCAGAAGCGATAATAGTATCTTCTTCTGTGGCTCCTTCAAGAGGGTTAATTCACGATGTATCTAATATGAGCGATGACGAGGCGATAGAAAGTCTTTGCAAACTGGGTTATATAAGCAGGGATATTGTAGCTGAAAAGGAGTTTTTTGACTACTATATGTCGGTCATGAAAACAGACAGGACATTACTTGAATCTTATAACTACGATGCTCAGAAAGACATCAGATTTGATTGCAGGATTATAACATTCAACGGCGAAAAAGATGACAGCGAACTTATAAGTCAGGCACTTGAATGGAAAAACTTTACTGTAAAATCTTTTGAACAGGTTTTATTCGGCGGAGGACATTTTTATCTCAGCGAAGACCCTGCGGCTGTGGTAAAGCGTATAGAAACTTATTTTTAACGCATACAGTTATACTTTCAGATTTAAGATTGTAATTGCAGTTTTGAAATTCAATACTGCGGTTAAAATAACTTTTATCCATTGATAAACAGAAAATATATTCTTCTGTTTGTCTTTGGAACAATAGTAAAGAAAGGAAATAATTATGTCAATCAAAGTAACAGGTCTAAGAAAAAAATACGGAAGCGGAAAAATATCCGCTGAAATACTCAAAGGCATAGACTTTGAGATAAAAGACGGTGAGATACTCACTGTTCTCGGTCCTTCAGGTTCTGGAAAATCAACTCTGCTGAATCTGCTTGGAGGTCTGGATTCGGCTGATTCGGGAAGTATTGAAATCAACGGTACCGACATCACTAAACTGTCTGTTAAAGAGCTGACGGCATTTAGACGAAATAATTTCGGATTTATCTATCAGTTCTATAATCTTGTATCAGATCTCAACGTATACGAGAATGTCGAGGTATGTCATTGGCTTGGCGATAAATCGACCGATATAAAGGCTATGCTGGAAAGCGTCAATATGTGGGAACACAAGAACAAGTTTCCTGATGAACTTTCTGGAGGTATGCAGCAGAGAGTAAGTATTGCAAGAGCTCTTTCAAAGAATCCTAAAATACTTTTTTGTGATGAGCCTACGGGAGCTTTGGATTATAAATCTGCACATGATGTACTGAATGTAATCGAGAACGTTCATAAAAAGTCAAATACTACTGTTATACTTGTTACTCACAACAGAGCAATTGCAGATATGTCAGACCATGTAATCGAGATAAAAGACGGAAAGGTTGCGCTTGATACTCACAACGCCAATCCCCTGTCAGCTAAAGAGGTGGAATGGTAATGCCTATTGATAAGAGAATTAAACGAGAGTTTAAGAAAAATTTCATGAGATATTTTCTGGTTGCTTTGATATTGTTTTTTGGAATTACGATGATTTCGGCATTTTTTTCATCTACCGACGGTGTTCTTGATACTATTGAATCAGAGAGGGAAAAATGCAGTATTGAAGATGCAAATGTTACTCTTGTAAGTGAACTCACTGACGACAACGAAAAAAAACTTAAAGACCTTGGGGTTGAACTGCTTGAAAATACAAGTTATTCTGACCTTCACGCTTTTGAAGACGAAGAGTATGAACTGCGTGTTTTCAAAGTCAGAAAAGACGTAAACAAGCTTACGATAACAGAAGGAAATCTTCCTGAAAAAACAAATGAGATTGTTCTTGAAGAAAAGACCGCAGTTGCAAAGGGAATATCAGTCGGTGACGAATTTGACATTGACGGAAAAGAATATGTACTCAGCGGAATTGTAAATGTAGTTGATTACAATAATGTACTGAAAAGCGTTACATCGGGAGTATCTAATTTTGACGTTTTCGGAGTGGGATTTGTTTCAGAGGACGCATTTAAGAATATATCCGATGACAAACTGACAATACAGTACAGCTTCACCGTTGCAGACGAGGACGATATTGATTCCATATCTGATTACCTTAAAGATGAAAGCATTTTGATGAGTATTCTGAAAAGAACAGATAATCCCCGTATCAAGTCAATAGACAACAAAACTGCTACTATGAAAGCGGAAGTAATTCTTATCGGAATAGTTTTCATATTCCTCATATCATTTATTTTCTACGTTATGTCCTCAGCTTCAATTGAAAAGGACAGTACATTTATCGGCACACTGTTTTCAATGGGATATACAAGAGGCGAGATTGTAAGGCATTATCTTAAACTTCCTCTTATTGTAACATTAATATCATCTGTTGTGGGTATGATTGTCGGTGCACTGTGTATTTCTGAAACTATTGGAAAGACTACATACAGCAGTTATTCGCTTTCTTCATTTGCAGGAAAGATAAATGCTTATCTTATAATACTGTGTTGCGTTATGCCTTTCGTTATCCAGATGATTACAAACGGACTTCTGCTCAGCAACAGACTCAATATTACTCCGATAAAGCTTATGCGTGGAAAAACTATGTCAGGAAAAGGATTCCGCAAAGTAAAGCTTGAAAAGAAATCTTTCCCTGTAAAAATGTACATAAGAATCATGCTCAGAGGTCTTAAAAATCAGCTTGTTCTTTTTCTGGGAATATTCATTGCAATGTTTTTCCTTGTAATGGGATTCGGCATGAAAGATACTCTCAAGGAGTATGTTAAAGATGTTGATGAGAACAGTATGTATGAGTACGGTTATATACTGAAAGCACCATGCGAGCCTGAAAACGATGATACTGATTATCAGAAAATAACACTTGGAAGTTTTCAGGTTACTTATGCAGGCATCAATATGAAACTCAATGTATACGGCTACGGAGAAGGAGAAGGCGTTGAAAGCATCTCGACAAGCAAGGACGAGATAGTTGTTTCTGACAGTACAGCATCAAAACTTTCACTCAAAAAAGGCGATGACTTTGAAATTTATTCTACAGAATTGAAAAAATCCTTTACCCTTAAAGTAATCGACATAGTTCATGACCCCGTAGGACTTACTGCTTTCATGGACAGAACTGCTCTTAATGAACTTCTTGAAGAAGACGATGCGGACGAATACTATAATGCAATTGTTTCCGATGAAGAACTTGATATACCCGAGGCTTATGTTGCTGAAAAGATGACTCACAGTGTAAATAAACTTGCTGCCGAAGAAATGGACAGCATGATGCAGACGATGATAATGATGCTTATATTTATGGCAGTTGTTGTATTTGCAGCTGTAATGTTCATTCTTCTCAAGATGATTATTGAAAAAAGTGCATATTCTATTTCACTTATGAAGATATTCGGATATACCAACAAGGAAAACAATCATTTCTATCTCAACAGTTTCCTTATTACGATAATAATATCTCTTGCGGTTTCACTGCCGCTTGATGTAGTTCTGTTCAAATCGGTATGGCCTATGCTCAATGCAAATCTTGTAGGTTTTGTGCCTGTAAAGTTTTATCCGATTACTTACGTTATTATTCTTGTATTCGGTCTTGCGGTATATTTTGTTATAACTCTGTTGCTCAGGTCAAAACTCAGACGAATTCCCATGAACATGATACTGAAACAAAGAGACTGACATAAAATGAAAATAAATCTTATAGCGTTTCCATTTGCGGGAGGTTCGTCGTTTGCATATAAATCATGGGTTCCGTATCTTGGAGAAGATACGGAACTCCATACCTTTGAACCTGTCGGACACGGACGGCGCATGCGTGAAAGACAGTATTCGGACTTTCGGGAACTTGTGCAGGAGGCTTTTGAGTTTGTAAAAAAATATGGTTCGGAACGTGAATATGTTCTGTTTGGGCATAGTATGGGAGCATATGTGGCGTATGAAGTATACAGGAAAATCAAAGCGGAAAAATTCCATTCTCCTTATGGTATCATATATTCGGGAAACGTTCCTCCGCATATCAGGAATAAAAACTTTCCAAGGAAAAACATAAGCCAAATGAGTGATGAAGAATTTATCAGGTATATTGAGCATGGCGGTGGAATTCCCTCACAGATTGCCGATATGCCAGAAATCAGAAATGTTTTTCTGAATATTATAAAAAACGATTACATTCTTATGCAGAATTATAGATTTGAGGGTGAAATAGAAAAATTTGAAAAAAATATTGCTGTATTTTATGGGAAAAAAGATATTATTCCAGAACATATACTTTTTCTTTGGAAGAAATACACTGATAAAGAGATAAATCTGACAGAGTTTGATAACGGACATATGTTTGTGACGCTTGATGCAAAAAATACTGCGGAAAAATGTATGGATTATATCAGCTCGTTGAATAAATAAAAGGAGTTGAAAAAATTGGAAAATAAAATGACGGCGGTTACAGATATCTGGAAAGATGTTTTCGGAAAAGAAAACACTAATCCTGATGATAATTTTTTTGACCTTGGCGGAGATTCAATTATGGCTCTTAAAATGATGGAACTCCTCAGAAGGAAAGGATATACCATAAGCCTGATGGACGTTTTTGATGACCCTACTCTTGAAGGTATAACTGAAGCTGTTGTGCCTTTGGAGAATGAAGATAAAAAAATCGGTTTGACTGGCGAACAGAAAAAAGCATATCCGATAACCAATCAGCAGAAATGGTTTTTCAGGAATATAAGAACAGGCAGAAACGAATGGTGTGAATATGTTATTTTGTCGCCGAAGAATGAAAAATTCCCTTCTCCCGATGAAGCGGCAGAGTTTCTTTTTAAAAGCAGACTTTTTTGTAATTACAATATGATTTTCAAAGAAGATGAAGCATATTTTGAAATGTCTGATAAAAAGCCTGCGGTTATTTCGCTTGATGTGCAGGAACTCACACCCGAAAACTGCGAAAGGGCAATGTATGACAATATCAGCATTAAAGACGGCAGAACGTGCTGCATTGTTTACGATAAATCGGGAAATGTTGCACTTATAATACATCATCTTTTTGTAGATGCGATATCAATGCAGAATATTATCGGCATACTTGATGCATATGACAGCGAAGCTGATTATTCGGATATGCTCTATGCGGCTTATGCATGGGAAAAGCATAAAGAGGAAAAGAGTTCGTCCACAGATATGAAAATATTCGAGGAGGATAGTTCTGCTGAATATCTTTCCGAAGAAAAGACGGTAATATCGAAAGAACCCATTTACAATAAAATAACACAAATTTCACATGAATGGGGTGTTACAGTAGAATGTGTACTTCTCAGCGTTATGCGTGAGGCTTGTGCAGATATTCTTTTGTCGCCGATTATCGAGCTTGAAAGGATAGGGCGTGATTTATCGGGAAAATGGAACAGAACGTGTGGCTGGATTAGTTATTCGAGGAATATCAACCTTTCGGAGATAAACGGAGAGCAGTGCAGGGAAATTGCCCGCATTTTCCATGAATTTTTCAGTCAGCCTGTGAAAGACGATGAGGATACGGTTCTGAATAAAGCCCCTTCTTCACTTTCATGGAACTATATCGGAAACATGGACAGTGCAATGGAATTCCGCAGCTGTAATATAACCGCTTTCGGTCAGTTCAGCGGCAAAAAGTCGGGACGTTTTTCTCCTGCATACTGTGCCGTGTATTTTAAGGACGGGAAATTCGTATGCAGTATAAATTATGATGTTTTACAATACAGCGGAGAAAAAATCGAAAAGCTGCAAAGAGAAATATTGTCTGTTTTGGAAAAGCTCGTTTCGGGATTTGAACTCAAAAAAGACGAAGAATTAAACTCTATCTATGAGATATTGGGAGGAATTGACTTTGAAGATAATTAAAATTAATCCTATTACTCCTGTACAGTCGGGTATGCTTTTTCAGTATATGCTTACAAATAACAAGTCCTCCTACATGGGAACGGAAAAATTTGATATTTCAGGAAATATAGACGTTGAAGCGTTTGAATCTGTGCTCTTAGACCTGTCTGAGAAATATGAAATATTTCGCACCAATATTATTTACGAAAAACTGGAGGAACCAAAGAGCGTTGTATTGGATAATAGGAAGATTCCTTTCAGAAATTATAAAGCCGGCAACATAGAGGAAAAGAATAAATTGACTGAAAAACTGAATACGGAATGTTTTGAAAAGGGATTCGATTTACAGAAAGACCCGCTTTTTAAGATAGACCTTATTCAGGTGGACGGAGAAAGTACAGTATTATTTTCTTTCCATCATATTCTGCTTGACGGATATTGTGCAGCTATGATTGCAGATATTATAATGCACAATTACGGCAGAAAGGCGGGCAGGGACGTAGGTGCGGAAATGGAATATGTGCCGTTTTCGGTTTATCAGGATTGGCTTGTACATCAGAACATAACAGAGAGCCGCAAATACTGGAGCGAACTCCTGAAATCCGCATCCGATGCACATAAGCTGGAGCTTGTACAGTTCAGCAGCGATAAACTCAGAAATAACGGACATTGTTCTATGAATATTGAATTTTCCGCAGAAGAAACAGAAAAGCTCTCAAAGATTGCCGCAGATAATCATACCACTTTAAATATATACCTTCAGTGGCTTTGGGGACTGACTTTATGCAGAAATTTTTCAGCAGATAAAGTGATTTTCGGTACGGTCGCAGCTTTCAGACCTGCCGAGATAGAGAATTCCGAAAGAATACTCGGTCCGATGATAAATACAATACCGGTTTCATTCTCTTATAATAACAATGAAAGTATAGGCGAACAGTTACAGACTTTCAGCAGAAATTTTATAGAGTCAATGTCAAATTCTTGGATAGGTCTGGGAGAAATCCAGAAGAGCGTGCCTGACTGTGAATATATTATTGATCACTTGTTTGTTTATGATAATTTTCCCGAAATGGATTTTGGTGAAATCGAAAAAAATACAGGTTTCAGGGTAATTAATTTCAATCTTGAGGAAAGAACGGAATATGCTCTCACTCTTGAAGTTTCAAAGCCGGATAATATAAGGATAAGATTTAATTATGATAGCAGTATATATTCAGGGGAAAGCATAGAAAGACTTGCATCGCTTTACAAGACTGTATGTGTAAACAATTTCGGCGTTGATGTGCCGTCCGAAATAAAGAATATCACTGCTGATTTTGCCAAAAAAATAGAAAATGAAAAAGCAAAAGTCATTGAATCCTTTAAATCGGGAGGACTGACTGACAGATTTTCAGAGATTGTCATTCAGTATGCAGATAAGCCTGCAATTGAAATGAATGGAAAAGTGCTGACTTTCCGTCAGATTGACGAACTCAGCGACCATCTTGCATGGCAGCTCCATACAGAGGAGGGAATATCAGCAGGCGAAAGAATAGCAATGGACATTACACCTTCAATCGAAGCAGTTATTTCCATGCTTGCGATAGTTAAACTGGGCTGCTGTTACATTCCTTTTGATTTACTTATGCCTGAAAAGCGTCTTAAAGACATCATTGAAGACGCATCACCTGCGGTAATACTTGTATTCGCAGATAAAGAACCCAAATTCAGCGTTAAAAGTGTAAAAGTATCTATAGTCGGACTTGAAAATATATCTCTTCCGTCTGATGCCGTTTTCAGGGCTGAAAGAAATTCGGAAAGCATTGCTAATATCATGTTTACTTCGGGTACTACCTCAAAGCCGAAAGGCGTTATTATAAAAGACGGTGGTATTCTCGGATTTAATGTTGAGCCTGATTATATAGACTTTGAAAAAACAACGTGTCAGTTCCAGAATTCTTCAATAGCTTTTGATGCTGCAACTTATGAAATATGGAGTGCAATGCTCAACGGCAGGAAACTTGTTATTATTGACAGGAATACCTTGCTTTCCACAGAAATGTTTGCGGAAAAAATATCCGAGAACAAAGGCTGCTGTATTTTCCTTACAACGACTCTTTTTAATAACTTTGTTTCTCAGAATGCAGAGATTTTCAAAGATGCTTCGTTTGTCATCACGGGCGGAGAGAAATTTTCAGAATATCATGGAAAAAAATTCTTCGATATGTGTCCGGATACAAGGCTTATAAACGGATACGGACCCACTGAAAGTACAACTTTTACCACTTGCTTTGAGGTAACTCCAGAAAGCCTTGAGGATACGGTACCGGTAGGAAAACCTATAAAGACCAGAGGTGTTATTATATGCGATAACAATGGTGATATACTTCCGGACGGCTCTATAGGCGAAATAATTATTTACGGTCAGGGTCTTGCGTTGGGATACTGCGGAGATGCAGAAATTACTGCATCAAAATTCGTTTCACTTTCTGACGGTACAAGGGTCTATAAAAGCGGAGATTATGGCTACAGAGATAATACGGGAAATATTTATTTCTGTTCCAGATTTGACGACCAGCTTAAACTGCGTGGTTTTCGTATAAGTACAGACGAAATAGAAGCTGCTCTCTGCGATTGCAGCGATGTCGTGAGTGCAGCGGTGAAGGCTTATCGCAACAGCCTCAATGGAATGTTTCTTGTTGCATACGTTGTCACAAAAGAATGTGTTAAGCTGAAAGAGTGTCAGAACCGCATAACTGAAGAACTCGGTGCAATACTTCCGTATTATATGATACCATCAGAATTTATAGAAATGGATTCTCTTCCTGTCAGCTCAAACGGCAAACTTGATAAGAGTATGCTGAAAGAGCCTGAATTTCATGATGAAGATTTTATTTATCCTGAAACAGAAACTGAAAAGAAAATATATGATATTTTCAGAATGGTTATCACAGACCGAAAATTCGGAATGAACAATTCATTCATAAAAATGGGCGGTGATTCTATAAAGGCTATGAAACTCACTGCACTTTTAAGAAAAAATGGATTTAACATAACTGTCGCTGACCTTTACAGGGAACAGACTCCTGCAAGACTTGCAGTATATGCTGATTCTTTGTCAGAAAACGGAATAAATCCCGTGAATGATATAATTCCTGATACTGAAAACAGATATGAAAGATTTCCGCTTAACAATGTTCAAGTTGCATATCTTTCAGGCAGAAGCAAAGAACTTGTACTCGGTGGATACGGTACAGCATTTTTCTCGGAAATCAGCGGAGATTATGACTGCAAAAAATTTACGGCATCACTTAATGCCGTTATCAAAAGACACGATATGCTCCGTGCTGTAATTTACGACAACGGAACACAGCAGATACTCCGTCCCGAAGATGTAAGCTATGAGATTAAGGAAACCGATATAAGCGGAATGGATAAAGCCGAACAGGAGAAATATCTGAATCTGAGATACAAGGAATTGAGAAATACGGCTTTTGAAATAGGGAAATGGCCCATGTTCACTATGAATGCGTTTAGGACATCAGCAAATAATGTGCACATTATGTATGCTTTCGACGCACTGATAATGGATGCATTCAGTGTTGTCATGCTGGCGGGCGAACTTGAATCCGTATATAACGGAAAATCAGACGGCGAGGAATTGCAGCTTTCGTTCAGGGATTATATACTGGAATCCTCAAAGAAAACCGAAGAATTTGAAAAGGATAAAAAATATTGGCTGGATAAGGTGGAAAATTTTCCGACTGCACCGTCCATTAAATTCAAAACATTGCCGGAAAACCTCAAATCTCCCGAATTTGGCAGAAAGCACATGAGATTCGGCAGAGAAGTCTGGAACAAAATAAAAATTCTTTCAGCTGAAATGAATATCACACCTGCAATACTGCTTTGCGGTTTATATTCTTATTCGCTTTCACTTTACAGCGGTCAGTCGAAGCTTGCCGTAAATCTTACCGTATTCAGCAGAGAACAGATACATCGTCAGATAGATAAGATACTCGGAGATTTTACGAAAATAGTTCTCCTTGATTATGATTTTGCGGACGGAAATGATTTTAAAACGATTCTTTCCCAAAGTCACAGCAGACTTAACGATTATCTTACACATCTGCATTTTGACGGAATTGATTTCATGCGTGAACTTTCAAGAGTTCAGAAACAAGTGAATGGGCGGCCGCTTATGCCTGTGGTATTTACCAGTGCTCTTTTTGAGAGTAATAATGTCAAGCTTGCATATGCTTTTGATAAATCCGCTTCAAGGACTCCGCAGGTATATCTTGACTGTCAGGCTATGCTCAGAAATGAAGAGCTTCATATTGTATGGGATTATCCTTTGGGACTTTATGAAGATGAATTGCTCGATAATATGTTTGAATGCTTTACAGGATTCATTTCAGATGCGGAAAACATTCTTGAAAACCGTTTCCCGAAAAATGCGGGCATTGAGAATTTTTACAGCGGATACAATTCTACCCGTTGGGAACACAGGGAACTTTCATTTCAGCAGCTTGTAAAAGAGAGTCTTTACAGCATTGAAAATAAGAACAGAGTATGGCTGTTTGCCGAAAATGAACAGTTTACATATGAGCAGACACGCAAAGAGGCGGAAAAATATGCGGCGCATCTACAAATAAACGGCATAGGCTGCGGAGATTTCGTCTGTGTTGAAGGAGAAAGAGAACCTGAAACGCTGTTCATGATACTTGGCACTGTTCTCTGCGGAGCTGCGTATATTCCCGTTCAGCCTTCGTGGCCCGAAGAAAGAAAGAAGGGTATAGCATCATTAAGTCGCTGCAAATGTGTACTGAAAAACAGTATCAATCTTGCAAGCGGAAAATTTGAGTACACTGAAACTGCCAAAGATGCACCGGCATATGTTATATATACTTCGGGAAGTACGGGAAATCCCAAAGGCGTTTTAATAAATCAGTCTGCTGTAACAAATACCATACTTGATATAAACGAAAGATATAATATAGGTACTGATGACGTTTTTGCAGCAGTGTCATCATTTTCGTTTGACCTTTCGGTATATGATATATTCGGATCGCTGAATGCAGGGGCAGGACTTTCTTTGATTCGTGATATGAAGAACGTCAATGCAGTAGTCAGCCAGTTAAGCCGTGACCGTGCGACTGTATGGAATACAGTTCCCGCTCTTATGGAACTCCTTACAGAAGAGGTCGACAGAAAGGACGGCAGTATTCCTATACGTATTGCACTCCTCAGCGGTGACTGGATACCGTTACAGCTTCCCAATGCTGTGAGAAAATGCTTCAGCGGTGTGCAAGTTGTAAGTCTTGGCGGAGCTACGGAAGCTTCCGTATGGTCAATAGCGTATGATATAGATGAGAATATGCAGTATGATGTACATATTCCTTATGGCTATCCTCTGCGTAATCAGAATATGTACGTTCTCAGCGAAGCACTTGAACCTCTGCCGGTTGGCATTGAAGGAGATATATATATCGGTGGCGAAGGCGTTGCGGACGGTTATCAGAATGATAAAGCACAGACCGATGCTGCATTTATTGAGCATTATCGGTACGGAAGAATCTACCGCACAGGTGATTCAGGATATATTTCTGAAAACGGCTGGATGGAATTCTGTGGAAGAAAAGATTTTCAGGTAAAACTGAATGGACTCAGAATTGAACTTGGAGATATAGACAGCAATGTACTGAAGATAGACGGAATAAGCGATTCTGTTTCCACCGTAATCAAAAACGATTCAGGAAGCGAGTATCTGTGTACATATGTAAAACGTGAACAGAATATAAGTGATAAAACCAAAATTACTGATATTCCGCTTGAACAAATGAAGAAGTGCGAACATAAAATAACATCGGCTTTTGACCTTGACAGCTACAGGCGGATAAGCGGACTTATTGAAGAATACTGTATTTCCTGTATGGCTGAAACACTTGAAAAACTGGGAATTTCAGAATTAAGCGGTATGGGTATTGGTGCTGATGAGATTTGCGTAAAACTTGGCATTGCCGAAAACAGACGGATAAATTTCAGACAGTGGTTCAATACGCTTAAAAGCAGAGAAGTCATAAATTCCGAAAACGGCAGATTTGAATTTTATCGTGGAAAATTAGAGTCACCCGATACGATATATGAAAGAATTTCCGCAGATGGAATGCCCGATTATATATCTTCAACCATTGGATATGTAATAAAGATAAGGGAAAAACTTCCCGACATACTTCTTGGAAAAGTTGATCCAATGGCTGAAATCTTCTTTGAAGGCGGAAGCATACAGAACGGAATAAACATTTACCGCAACAGCATAATCGGAAAAGTATACGGTTATATTGCAGCAGAACTGACCGCAGTACTTGCCGAGAGAAATCCTGAAAAAATTTTCAGAATACTTGAAGTCGGAGCAGGTGTTGGCGGAACTACTGATTATATTATACAACGGATAAAGAATTTTTCTAATATAAGCTATACGTTTACAGACCTTTCGGATGTGTTCCTTGATGAAGCACGAAAAAGATATGAAGACTGTGATTTTGTAGACTATAGGATATACGATGTAAATAAGCATCCACGCATACAGGATATGCCGATACATGGTTTTGACCTTATCATCGGTGCAAATGTATTCCACGATGCGCATAATATTGATTTGGCTATGGAAGAAATACAGCTTCTTCTTGCCGATAACGGTATGCTGATGATAATTGAAGGGACTGTTAATACTGCCGCTCAGATGATAACCGCAGGATTTATAGAAGGTCTTACGGCATATGAGGACGACAGATTAAAAACCGATCTTCCCGCATATTCAGAAGAACAGTGGAGAAAGAGTATTCAAAAAAATTGTTATACCGAATCTTTAATGTTCCCGCAGGAAGACAAAGTAAGGAATATACTTCAAACGAGCCTTATTCTCACGCAGACACGCCTGAAAGGTGCTGTTATAGACGAAGCAGAGATTATTAAAAAACTGGGAGAAAAAATTCCCGATTATATGATACCTAAGTTCGTGGTGGAGATGCAGAAATTTCCGCTGACTGACAATGGAAAACTTGATTTAAGAAAACTGCCCGTAATGAATATGGATTCGGGAAGAAAGACTGCTTATGAAAAACCGCAGACTGAACTTCAGCAAAAACTCGTTGAACTTTGGGAAGAAAACCTTGGAATAAAGGGCATAGGAATCACTGATAACTATTTTACTCTCGGCGGAGATTCGCTTAAAGCGATAAGACTTATGAGCCGTATTGAGGAGTTAGGATACAGTATAAACATCAATTCTGTATTCCGCTGCACTACTGTCAAGGATATGGCTGCCGAAATTGAAAAGTAATTTAGGAACAGCTTTATAATCTTTTCTGTATTGATACAGCAGCGGTTTATCATTAATCTGATAATTGCACTGTATCAAGCAGAATATAATTTCTTTGTTAAAATTTCATAACTATGCTCATTCATAGCTTTTAAAAATAAAATATAACGGAATGAAAGGACTTTTAAATGGAAAAAAAGGAGAATGCAGTAATAAAAATTGCCCTTAACCAAAAAGGCAAGCTGTTTCTGACTGTTGCTTTCAATATTATAAGCACTATAGGCAGAATGGCAATCTATTATTTCATCTATCTGGTAATCAAGGAAATAGTCAATAAGCACGGCATTGTTTCTGATATAGATACGGCTCTGATAAATAAGCTGTGTCTTGAAATGATTGTCTGCGTGATAGCCTCAATGGCACTAACGGCTTTAAGTTCCTGCATAGCACATTCGTCAGCATATTCTCTCGGCTATGACCTGAGAAAAAGTATAATGGAAAAGCTCGCAAGGGTAGAACTCGGATTCTTTTCAAAGAACAAAAGCGGCGAAATAAAAAAGGCTGTTTCGGAGGACTGTGGAAATATCGAAGGATTTTTTGCCGAAAATCTCGGCGATGTGGTATCGGGAGTTGTTACGCCTGTATGTCTGTTAATCATGATGTTCAGGATTGATGTAAAGATGTCATTTGCATCAATTATCTCAATCCCTTTTGCACTTGTCGCAACGGTCATGATTTACATGAGCAAAAAATATATGACGGCTAACAAGCAATACAGTGCATCAATAGGCAGTATTACTGCGAATGCTGTAGAGTATTTCAAAGCATTGCCCGTAGTAAGAATATTCAACAGCAAGGGCAGAAGTGAGGAAGCACTCAGAAAAGATATTGAAGATATTTACACTGCCACATATGAACAGGGAAAATATTCAATGTTCGGATATACTTTCTTCACAACTTTCATTACCGCTTCACTTCTCGGAATTCTTCCGATGAGTGTTTATGAGTACTGGAATACAGGAGATTACTGGGGACTGCTTCCGAAAATAATGTTTTTCTACATTGTCGGAGCAAATCTTGCGGGACCTCTTATGAATCTTGCTATTCTCTCTATTGCACTTACAAAGTTTAACGTTGCAAGTGAGAACATAAATGCAATACTTACAGCGGAAGAACCTGAAATGCTTTCCGCTGACAGAGAACAGAACGGATACGACATTACATTTGAAAATGTTGATTTCGGCTATGATGACAAACTTATACTTAAAAAATGCAGTATGACTGTTCCTGACGGAAAAGTTACAGCTATAATCGGACCTTCGGGGGCGGGAAAAACAACGGCTGCCCGTCTTATTGCAGGATTCTGGAGCAGTTACAAGGGCGATATAAGAATAGGAGGAAAGCGGATAAAGTCCATGACTGCGGAAGAACTTTATAATCAGATTGCTTTTGTATTTCAGGAGAATCTAATTCTTTCCGATACGGTTGAGGCAAATATCCGCATGAATGATACTTCCGTAACGATGGAGGAAATAATTGAGGCGGCTAAAAAAGCACAGATTCACGAACTTATTATGTCGCTTCCTCAGCAATATAATACTGTCATCGGCGATGGCGGACACAATCTTTCAGGCGGTGAGAAACAACGTATTGCAATAAGCCGTCTGTTTCTGAAAAATTCTCCGATACTTGTGCTTGATGAGGCGACTTCTTATGCCGATGCTGAAAATGAAGAACTGATTCACAAGGCACTTGCTGAACTCAGTAAAGGTAAAACTGTCATAATGATAGCGCATAAGCTCTCAACTATAAAGAATGCAGATAATATTGTAGTAATATCAGACGGAAAGAATACAGCTTCCGGTACAGATGCACAGCTTATGGAAAGTTCAGAGCTTTATCGACGATTGTGGGACGAATATTTTGAGGGAAGCAACTGGATACTTGAAAGGAGCGTAAATCGGAAATGAAAGAAAAATTGAATGCAATACTTTCATCAGATGATAAAAAAAGTCTTAGTAAAATAATGGTCTGGGGATTTGTTTCGGCTCTTGTAAAGGCTATGCCATATATGTTTATAATCCTTACTGCTGCCGAGCTTATAAAACCTCTTGATTCACAGGCTATAGATAAAGACAAACTCATGTTATACTGCGTTCTTATGTTCGTTACATATATTATCATGTATATTTTCGGAATGAAATCATGGATAACGATATCCTATGATGCTTCAAGCATAATCCGCAACGGCAGAAACAGGACTCTTGCCTCTTTCAACAGCTTTTCTGTCGGAAACATAAGTGCAAAAGACACAAACGAATTCACAGGTTATATGGTGGACGACTATAACAATATCCTTATTGTCATATCTGATATACTTGACCCCATACTTCACTCAATCGTAATGCCTGTACTCGGATTTATAGGACTTTTATTCATTTCATGGCAATTAACGCTTATTTCTGTAGCTACGGTTGTACTATCATTTCTGCTTTACTTCTTAATGCACAAAAAGAGCATTGCAGACGGTAAAGAGTTAAATGATATATCAGATAAAGTAAATGCAGGAGTTATTGAATATGTAAAGAATATTAATCTTCTCAAAGGCTTTAATATGACGGGAAACAGTTTTGTTCGTTTTTCAGAAAGTCTTAAAATGCTGAAGAAAAAGTCAATGGAAAAAGAAACTTCATCGGGTATGCTTTTTGCAATATGTTCGACTATACTTATTCTCGGAATTCCGCTTACAGCAATAATAGGCTTCATGCTTTGGAAAGGTTCCTCCATAAGCATTGCCGCATATTTCATCTTTCTGATAACGCTTCCCAAAATATATACTCCTCTTGCTACAGAATTCATGCTTGTTGACCAGCTTGCTTATCTCAAAGACTCTATTGAACATCTCTATGAACTCATGACATCTGAAAAACTCTCCGAAGGCAGCAAGAAAATCAAACTTGATAATTATGATGTTGAATTTGATAATGTAACATTTTCTTATGGCAGCGGAAACGTATTGGAGAATATCAGCTTCAAAGCCGATATGAACCGCATGACTGCTCTTGTAGGTCATTCAGGCTGCGGAAAATCTACGGTACTTCAGCTCATATCACGTTTCTATGATAATCAGGGTGGAAAAATAAAGATAGGCGGAGTTGATATTAAACAGCTTCCTTACAGTCAGCTGCTTGATTCCGTAAGTATTGTTTTTCAGGAAAGCTATCTTTTCAACGATACTATCCGCAATAATATGCGTCTTGCAAAGTCTGATGCAAGTGACGAGGAAATTATAAACGCAGCCGTAAAAGCAGGTTGCCATGATTGGATAATTAGCCTTGAAAACGGATATGACACTGTTATCAGTGAAAGCGGCGGAAATATATCAGGCGGTGAAAAACAGAGAATAGCGGTTGCAAGAGCTATCCTCAAAGATGCTCCGATAATTCTTCTTGATGAGGCTACGGCAAGTCTTGATATTGAAAACGAAAGCCTTGTTCAGCGTTCAATCAACGAACTCGTAAAGGGAAAGACTGTAATTATCGTTGCACATCATCTGAACACCATAAGAAATGCTGATAAGATACTTGTTATTGATAACAAGCATATTACAGAAGAAGGTACTCACGACGAACTTATGAGCAGAAACGGTATTTATTGTGATATGTACAATAAGCAGTATGCAGTTAAAGAATGGTAATAGCGGCTTATTTCTTTGTCATGGTTATACGTATAAATGAGCAGGCGGGCGGCGAAATGCCGCCCCTGATAATATAAGAACAGTAAGATGGGAGAAAATACAGCTTTTTGGTTTACATTTTTGATGAAATATCGCTTTTCACTGACAGCGATTATAAAAAATATACTTCTTTGCTCAGCAAAGAACGCAGAGAAAAAAGAGATAGTTTCGTAAATTATTCGGACAGGATTATAAGTATGCTCTCATATCTTCTTCTCAGGTATGCACTCTATGTTGAATATGATATTTTGAAAATACCGTATTTCAGATACGGCAGAGGAAACAAACCGTATATAGATATGAACATACATTTCAATCTTTCACATTGCAAAAAAGCTGTAATGTGCGGGATTTCCGTTAATGAAATCGGCATTGACATTCAGGACGATATAGAGTCCGTCCAAAATATATACGATATGGTATGTTCGGAAGCAGAAAAAGCAGAATTATCAGCTGATAACAGTGGAAGACGGTTTGCCGACTTCTGGACACTTAAAGAAAGTTTAGGGAAAATGTTGTCATGCGGTATAATTTACAATCTCAAAGATTATAGTTTCGACTGTATGTTGTACGGATGGAATGACAGGTTCGGATACAGCTTTTTTTGTGGCAGAAAAGACGATTATTCATATTCTGTATGCTCTGAATGCAAAACAGATATAAAATTTATTCAGTACGGAGAATTAAAGGTTTTTCTTGAAAAACTTTTCGGAGCAGGGCAGACAAATATTCTATGAAAGAGGAGTACATTGTATCATAAATGTGTACAAATATCACTTTGATACGAAGCTGGCTCTTGCAACAGCAAAAACCGTATTTACGAAAGCGCTTGCTACTCAGGTCTGATTTACTAAGATAGACGTAGATTTGAACAAGGGTATAGGTGGAGAATATATATTTGCTACAAAGCACAGCAGAAAACTCCATTCAGAAAATATTCTGATTAGATGAAAAATCTTCCGGACAATAGGCCTATGAATGTATTACAACAAGAACGACATATGAATCAAGTTGGACAAGTGGAAGCGACCGTGTTGATCAATTGAAGAGCTTTGTCAGAAATCGTAATAATATGTATGTTCTTGTTCGTTTTGGTGTTAACAAGGGGGGGATAAAACTCCACGTCAATGGTTCATGAAATAAAACCCAACAGTTCTGGATTATATCAAGGAAAATTTTGTAGATAAAATTTGAGACAAAAAACTTTATATGGTACAATTTGATTTTCTTGGATATAAGGAGTCTGAAAATACTGCTGAGATTGTAATATTATCGAATCCTGAATTGCGTGATATTTGATAAACAGATGTCATACACCTGCGGTGTCCCCGTGTAATGTTTTCAAAAACAGAACGAGATTCCTCTTTTGAAAGAAAACTTATAATCGTAATCAGCAACTCAATTTTCACTTTGTCGTTGATACAATAAGAAAAAAGCCAACGTCCTAAAATACCGAAAATAGGTTGTTGGCTTTTTTTAGTTATTATGTTTTGTAGATTTCTTTGAGTAAAAATCAGTTGCTATTTATACTCACAAATAACAGACAGAACTTTCACTTTTTGAGTGCAACTCCCTTTTGTACTTAATTCAAATTATTTTTTATTTTTAGGCATTTTCGAGTAATGCCAATCTATTCTCCTCATTGTCAAGAAGTGAAGCGATATTCTGTGAATTTGTATTCAATTGCAACATTTGCGCTTGAACATAATCAAGCATTCCTTGTGTAATCTGTCATGTCTGTTCAATAATTTTTTTACTTAAAATAAATCCTGAAATAACCATATCTGAACCGCCTGCAAAATAATCAATGCATCTGCTGAGATAATTCCACTGTTCCTACAACCGCCTGCAAAACAATCAATGCATCTGTTGAAGTAATTTCACCGTCACTATCAAGGTCAGCAAGTTCTTTCTGTTCGTCTGTAAGTTCAGTTATATTTGTTACTGCCTGAAGTATGTTAAGGGCATCGCCTGATGTTATTTCTCCATCACCGTTTATATCTCCTGAAAGAAGTATATCAGAATTCAAACAAACATATGGTACTTCCTTTAATGTCGGATAAGGATATTCCGCATTTGAATCAATAGTCCATATTTTATCAAAATCAAATCCTGTAAATGTAGATGAATATTTCATCTGTCCTTCTGTCAGACTGCTTATATTTGAGAAAGTTGAATAAGAGTGACTGTTAAAATAATCGCTGAATGCCGGATATTCTGAACATGAATTAAGGTAATAACAGCATTTGGTATATCCATTGGATACACTTGGATATGGAGCTATACTTCCAAAATAACAATTACCTGAAAAATTTTCATTTGTACTGATTTTGACACTTCCGACGTTGTATAAATATGTAAGATATTTCTGATCAGATGAATATATACCTGCTTTATAACCAGATATTCCTGCAATATAAAAATTATTTAAGTTTTTAATACTGCTGTCAGTACTGTCATCAATTTCAACAGAAATATCACACACATTAAAAGAGTTCTGTGCACCGCTGTGTCCGGCTATTCCGCCTATATAGTAATTATAATAGTAATTGCTGTTAGCCTTGGAGTCAATTTTCACATTTATTTTTCCATTAGCATAGCATTTCCTTATATAGCTATTATTCTCTCCGCAGATTGCTCCTACTAAAACGCCCTGACCTCTTGGTACAGTTATATCTATGTCGCAATTTACAACGGCAGTACGAATGATATCTCCATCACAGCTTCCAAATAGTCCGATTACATCATCACTTATAGTTCCATAGATATGCATATTCGTTATAACATGACCATTTCCATCAAATATTCCAATAAAAGAACTTTCATCACTGCTGCAGCCAATAGGCTTCCAGCCGTTTCCGCTGTCCCAATCCCCGCCGGGTGCTGTTTCTGACAAATCAATATCATTCATAAGAATATAATTTCCCGACATATTATTACGAATTCCATAAAGGTCGGCTATTGTATATATGCCTGTATAGCCATCAGGTACTTCGTCTAAAGTTTCTGCCGATACTGTAAACTGATTATTATCTAAGAAGCCAATCGGGATATTTACTATCATCAGTGCAGCTGCAACAATTAATGTAAGTATTTTTCTTTTCATAATCTTCCTCCATAAAAAATTTTAACAAACTTAATTAAACCGTTTATTTAAATTATAATCCATTTAATTACTAATGTCAATTCTTTTGATATATATTCTTTGATTAATTAAAGTCTGTCAATGACAGCTTGAGAAATCATATGTGGCGTTGCATTATGACTTTTTAAAATTATTTTTGCAGTTTTTACAGCATTTCTCACAGTTGCAAGAACAGTATTTTCCCTGTTTTATAAGCTTAATCTTTTTTGATATGATATATATTAAATATATGGCTACCAGTAAAATTATTATAATATCCTGCATATTAAGTTTCCTATCTGATATACAATCACCGATATACTCCATGCGGTTGCTGTCTGAAAGAATATTGAAAATAATGCATAACGCCAGGATTTAGTTTCACTTTTAATAGTCGCAACAGATGCAATACATGGAACATATAAAAGACAGAATATCATCATAACATATGCATTAAGCTGAGTAAATCCGAGAGCTGAAAATTTATCGGCAAGTTCTATCATTCCGGCAGAGGAGTTTATATTGCTTATTCCAAAAAGAACACTTGTACTTGACACAACGATTTCCTTAGCAAATATTCCTGAGATAAGAGCAATTGAAATCTGCCAGTATCCAAGGCCTGCCGGTTTCAGAAGCGGAACAGCTGTCCTTCCTATTAATCCTGCAAAACTTTCTGCAACATTGTCTGTAAGCCCTGAAAATCCAAAGTTCATAAGAAACCATAATGCAACTGATGCAATAAATATTGTAGTTCCTGCCTTTGTCAGATAGTCTTTTACTTTTTCATATACATATATTGCCACACTTCTTGGGTTAGGCATTTTATATTCAGGAAGTTCTATAAGCAAGCTGTTTGAATCCTCTGATTTTGAAAATTTGCTGAATATAAGTGAAAATATAATTGCAACCATAAGACCTATAAAATACATGGAACACGCAGCAATTGTTTTATATTTTCCGAAAAATACAGATGAAAACAGAACATATATCGGAAGCCTTGCACTGCATGACATAAAAGGTGTTACAAGAATTGTCTTTATTCTGTCATTATGATTTTCCAATGCTCTTGATGCCATTACAGCAGGCACTGTACAGCCAAATCCAAGGAGCATTGGTATAAATGCCCTTCCTGAAAGTCCGAGTTTACTCATAAGGTTATCCATTACATATGCCACTCTTGACATATATCCGCTGTCCTCAAGAACAGCAAGAGCCAGAAATAATATAAATATATTCGGGAGAAATGTAAGAATACTGCCAACACCTGCAATGATTCCGTCAACTATAAGAGAATGTGCAAGTTTTCCTGCGCCTATGTCTGTAAGCAGACTGCTGATTATATTTTCAAACATTTCAAGCAGTGTATTGAATCCGTCGGCAAGCCAATCTCCTACATTAAATGTCAGAAAGAATACAAATGCCATTATCAGAAAAAATACAGGCATACCCAATATGCTATGAGTGAGCACAGCATCAATTTTATCGGTCATCTGTGCTTTCTGTTCTTTATTTACAAGAACCTCATCTATAATTTCCTCTATAAAATCATATTTCTGATTAATAAATTCCTTTTCACAGCTTACAGCACATATATCTGAAATATCAACAGGATACTTTGCCATAATTTCCTTGTCATATTCAAGCAATTTTATGGCATACCATCTTAAATTTTTTAAATCTCCGAAATTTTGTCTGATACGCTCCGAAACTTTTTTAATTTTATCTTCAATATCATCACTATAAACTATGACATATTCAGAATGGAGTTTATTTTCCGAGAAATGATGATGTTCTGTTCGGTCAACAGGTTTATCCTTATGATGAGCAACAGCATGCATTAATATATCAAGACCTTTTCTTTTTCTTGCACTGACAGGTACTACAGGTATTCCAAGCATTTCAGGAAGCCTGTGCATATCGATTTCCATTCCTCTTTCCTCAACTATATCCATCATATTAAGTGCAAGGACAACAGGCTTTCCGAGTTCAATAAGCTGTAAAGTAAGATACAGATTTCTTTCAAGAGCCGAAGCATCTGCAACATCAACAATTACATCAACTTCATCATCAAGTATGTACTGTCTGGATAGTCTTTCTTCCATGGTATATGATGTAAGGCTATATATTCCGGGAAGGTCTACAAGCTTATAGTTATGATTATGGTATGACATGGCACCTTCTTTTTTTTCGACTGTAACTCCGGGCCAGTTAGCTACTTTCAGCTTTGCACCTGTATATGCATTGAAAAGAGTAGTTTTTCCACAGTTAGGATTGCCTATAAATCCGACATTAACATTTTTTTCTTTTGTTTCAACCATTATTCTTGACCTCCGTTCCGACAGCAATTCCTTCAGCAATATCTCTGCCTAATGCAAAGCGTGTACCTCTTAACCTTATAATCATCGACCCTGAACGTTTTTTATTGATAATTTCGACATATGAGCCTTGTATAAGCCCAAGAGCTTCAAGTCGGCTTTCAGTTTCCTTTTTGGCGGAAATACTTTCAATAATATATTTTCCGCCCTTTCTGCCTTCAGTAAGCTTCATTAATATAATCACCTCTCAAAAAGTTAGCTAAAGCTAACAATTTTATTGTATCATTAAATATATGATTTGTCAATCAATTTAAAAATATTCTTTTATATTATATTATTTTATGATATAATAGAATAGAAAAAATTTTAATAAGGAGAAAAAGAAAATGATAGCTGATGTGCCAAGAGTACTGATAAGTTCAGCGGGAAGCGGATATGGAAAAACAACTGTAATGATTGCACTTCTTTCAGCACTTTGCAGTAAAGGCTTGAAAGTTCAGAGCTTTAAAAGCGGACCTGATTATATAGACCCTATGTTTCATACATTTGTTACAAAAAGAAAAACATATCATACAGATGCATTTTTTTCAGATAAGAATACAATATGCAGTATAATTGCAAATGCTTCAGCAGATGCCGATATATCTGTTATTGAAGGAGCTATGGGATTTTATGACGGTATTGGGAAAACATCACAGGCAAGTTCATTTACTGTGGCAAATATTACGCAAACTCCTGTACTGCTCGTTATAAATCCAAAAGGAATGGGTATTTCTGTATCCGCAATGGCTCATGGCTATATAAGTTTCAGAAAAAATAATTATATAAAAGGTTTTATTCTTAATAAAATAAAACCTTCTATGTATAATTTTTACAAGGATATTCTTGAAAAGGAAACTGGACTGAAAGTTTTCGGATATCTTCCTGAGATGGACAATATTCATATAAAAAGCAGGCAGCTTGGACTTGTAACAGCAGATGAGGCTGAAAATCTTTCAGAAATAACAGATATTCTTATGAATACATCTTTGAAAACTATTGATATTGATGCCATAATACAGCTTTCAAAAAGTGCATCATCTTTAAAATATAATTATTATAAAAAAAATAATGGGAAAAAATATCGTCTTGGAATTGCAAAGGATAATGCATTTTGTTTTTACTATGCTGAAAATTTTGATATGCTTGAAAATTCAGGTGCAGAAATTGTTTTTTTCTCTCCTCTGAATGATGAAAAAATTCCTGATAATCTTGATGGGATTTATCTTGGTGGAGGCTATCCCGAACTTTATGCTGAGAAGCTCTCTGAAAATATCAGTTTCAAATCAAGCCTTAAAAATGCGGTTGTTTCAGGTATGCCGATATTTGCTGAATGCGGCGGATTTATGTACCTTCAGAAAGGCATATATGATAAAAATAATAAATTTTACAGTATGGCTGATATTCTTGACACAACTTCTTCCATGAGTGACAGACTATGCCGTTTTGGATATATAACACTTACATCAAATGAAAATACAATGATATCTGATAAAGGATATAAAATAAAAGCTCATGAATTTCATTATTCAGATGCAACATCAAATGGCGATGCTTTTACAGCTGAAAAGTCTGACGGGAAAAAATGGAGATGTATAGTGAATCTTGAAAATATAACTGCCGGATTTCCTCATATTCATAGATGGGCGGAATCTCCACCTCGCCAAAACAGTTGCGAAGACCGGGCTTGC
>CAYRPZ010000011.1:0-33448 GCA_964426275.1 uncultured Ruminococcus sp.
AATGGCGAGTTGTATTTTCAAGTTCTACCAAGCACCGTATCACTACCGACAATAGAAGATATAGTGGACTACCTTGCTTGGTATGTCGATAGTATGGAACAAGCGAAAGAACAAAATACGAAAGACTTTCTTTTCGAAGATTCCACTTTTGAATCGGTTTTAGCACTTTACTATCGTCAAGATATTTCATTACTATGGAAATTTTTTAATGATAGGAGTTCTTTCCAAAACTATTCCATCTTTGTTTTTGAAATAGAACTGCGTTTCAATCGAGCAATCTATTATTTAACACAGCAGAATGTAGACTCCGTAAAAAAAGCCATTTTAGAATTTCAAAAGATAGTGGAACAATCTCGTCAACGGAACCTTCCTAGATTTGAATCCGCAGGTCTTCATGGAAAATTAAAAGGAGAGGCTATCTTAGAGCAGTTGCTAAAAAAGGAGAAGTAATGCAAACAAATTATTTTTACAATGCAATCCAAAAATTTGCGAAAAAACTAAAATCTGAAATCTATGCGTTTAGTAGTGTAGAAGAAGTGTATTCTTCCTTGTTAGAAATCTTTTTATTGAGAACGATTGAAGATACGGATATGATTGAACACTGGTTAAAATCAAAATCTGGAAATTTTTCACTCTTATGCGAGGAATTTTACCAAAACATGAATGAGCATCAATCTGAACTGCTTCGGAAAGTTGAAACATTTTTAACAAGCAATATTATAAATGAAGAGAATCAATATCCCCTTATTCAAAGAGTTTTTCGGAAGTTTTTAACTTTAAGAAAAAATGAATGGGTATTTGAGGACGAATATCTTGATTCGGAATTTGAACGATTAGTTCTCTTTTTACAAGTATCGGTTGAATTTAATGGAAGTTTACAGAGTATGATTGAGAATTGGCTGAATCTTCTCTTGTTCTTTGTAGAGGTTGATGATACTCATAGCTTCACAAATTTATATAGTAAGGCGACAAAAATTTCTTGTACGACTTCATCTTCTGCACTTGAAAAGGCTTACGTTATCTACTATCACCTACAGACAGTTCGACGTACAACTTCAAAAGAAGTAAAAGTAGAATTGCTTAGTCAGAAGTCTCTTCAGAAATTAAATGCTCTATATCGTGAAGAGGATGTCGAACACCAATTAGAGCTACTTTGTAAAATTATCACAAAGCATCGAAAAACATCCACTTTTTCATATGATTTAATGGCATGGCTTTATGTAGAACAAGCTCGCTTCTATTTATCTTACAATGATTCCACTTATATTCTTATGGGGATTAAAGTGTACGAGAAAATCGAAGCACTCTATTGTAGCTGGAAGGCTCAAAAGATGTTTTGCAAAATGGGACAAATACAAGGCTATCATCTTCTATGCCAGTTGGAAAAGGATAACGAAAAGTATCATCAAAAATACAATCAGATTGCCCAAGAACTAATGAAATTAAATACAGAAGAATTTGAAGTTTTTAGTTGCAATTTTTATTAAGACATGGAGGAAGTTAAATGGAAAAAGAACGTATTTATATTAGTGATTTTGATTCAGTAAATGATGAAACATCTATTGGAACGGGAGAAACAGAGCTGATTCAATCCCTTATTTCTGGAAAAATTGGTCTACTGTCTTTGAATCAGATTACAGATTCTAGTGCGGTAGTATGCCAGTTATTGAATAATCCTGCTTTTTTGTCTTTATTGAAAAAAGGAGAGATTCGTACTTCTCTCTATGGAAATTTACACAATGTAAAAGAATATATTATGAAAAATTTTAATAGCGTGCTCACAGGTATTCATGCCTTTCAATTTAGTGCACTTCCATTTGCTTATCAAATAGAAGATGTAATGGTAGAAGAAAAACAACGGATTGAATTAATTTTAGAATTAAAATCTTCTATTGAAGAAGACCGTGCTCCTCATTTTGAGAATTTTTCTTCTGACTATCTTCTTTATGGGAAACACATTATGGATTTTAATAGTGGTTTGCGAGGGCTAATTGACAACATTCAGCCCGAAAATTATGAACGAAATATTGTACGAAAAGAATCGAAAAATTTGTCTATGTGGATGAATGAAAATTTTCATTGTCACGCATTCTTTCGAAATGCCAGTTCTTTTATCACTTCACCTGCAACAATAAGTCCGACTGTCGAAGGAACAAAAGCATTTGAACCGGGAATATCTCTGCGGACAGTGCATTTTCTCTTTGTACCCGAAGGACAGATACAATGCTTTCGGCAGGAAATTTCCATATCGTCTATAGGTTTAATCGGCTTTTCCTCTGAATATACAACCTTGACATCTTTTATTCCACGTTTTTTTAGTTCGTATCTCATAACTCTTGCAAGGGGACAGACTTTTGTTTCAGAAATATCTGCAACCTGAAATGCCGCAGGGTCAAGCTTATTTCCTGCACCCATAGCAGAAATAACTGGCACTCCTGCTGATTTTGCATTCTGAATAATTTCCAGTTTACCTGTTACAGTATCAATGGCATCAATCACATAATCATACTGTGTAAAATCAAATTGATTTGCTGTTTCCGGCATATAAAAACATTTGTAAGTATTGACCTGTATATCCGGACAGATATCGTTAATTCTGGCTTTAGCAGCATCGACCTTATACTGTCCGACAGTACTTCGTGTCGCATAAATTTGGCGGTTGAGATTTGTCAGACAGATTTTGTCATCATCAATCAGGTCAAGGCTTCCTATTCCGCTGCGTGCAAGTGCTTCAACAGCATATCCTCCGACACCGCCAATACCAAATACTGCAACACGGGCAGCCGCAAGCCGCTCCATTGCCTCTTTTCCAAAAATAAGTTCTGTTCTTGAAAATTGATTTAACATAGTTAAAATAATCCCTCTTTTTCAAATGCCTGATTCAAATCGGCAATAATATCTTCTACATCGTATTTGCCTGTTAAGCCAATACAGAGTATATCACAAATTCTGATGAATGTCAATAAAACACACAATAGATGATATAATTTTTATCGCATAACCATCTTTCATGAGCAATTTTTTGAATATTTTTTAATTTTTGCCGATTGTAATATCAGAAAAATTTATGCAGAATCACATTTGCACTATTGCTTTAAAACACATTAAATAAAATAGTATTATTTTAAAATTTTTTTGCTTAAAATTACAATTTTGATGGCATTTACTATTGAATTTTTTCAATTTATGTGCTATAATGCATATGTATCAATATTTGCTATTTAACTCTTAATTGCAGACATATACTTATCAGTAAATTTTATTTAAAATACAAATCAATAATGTTCAAAACCTGTATTTACAAGCATATACGCATTCTATCTGGCAGTTTCTGGCTTTTTATTTGAATTTTGTCCGGCAGTCGGCTATCCGCACTTTTTTGTCTTGCTGCAAACAATTATATCCGGAAATCCGTGTATATTTGTTAAAACAGGTTTCTTTATTGTGGAAAAAGAGGTAAATAATCTATGCAGACTAATAAGAAAGAGTCTAATCTTTGGAAAACAATACTCCTTATCAGTGCAGTATTTTTTGTAGCCTTTGCGTTTTGCATATTCATAAGCGGCAACAGTAAGCGTGCAACCTCAATCAGTGTAAACTCTCTTAAAGACTCAACTGCTCAGAATGCTCAGCGTATTGACGAGATTTTCGGCCGTGCACAGCAGGAAATTGTCCTGACAGCCGACCTCTACGAGGTAATGCTCGAATCTCCCAATGTTACGTCGGAGGATTTGCAGACTCTCACGGAAATGTCACCCTTTGATTACATTGAATTTACAAATGCCAACGGTATTTATATGAATTCTGAGAAAAAAAAAGTCGATGTTTCAGACAGGTCTTATTATATAGACGGAATGAAAGGCAATAGTGGCATAGATGTCGTTTTCAACTCCAGAATCACAAACGAAACACTTGTCATTTTCTATACTCCGCTCAATTATAACAATGAAACAATCGGAGTCCTTATGGGATTATATAAAGAAGAACAGATTGAGGAAATTCTCTACAACACGTTCTTTGACAATACCTCACGAACTTTCCTGTGTATGAATGACGGAACAGTTATTGCAAGCTGTAACGACGGCATTACTGCACGAAGTATATTTGAGAAGGAGAATTTCAACGGCGGTCTTACAGCTGAGGCAAGCGAAGAACTGAAAAAAGCCCTTGAAGAAGGCACGGACTATGAATTCCAGTATTCAGGTAAAGCAGGCAAGGGCAACGCCTATATGACTTCCATCGGCACTCTTGGCTGGATGCTCATTGAAACTTTCCCTTCAGAAGTTACGACACAGTTCATAACAGAGGCAAACAGTGCAGGAGTTATGCTGCTTATAGAGCTTATTGCCATTTTTATAATTTGTCTTGCAGTTGTCCTTGTGACAGGTTCTATTCAGAAAAAACGACTTATTAAGGAGAATATTGACAAATCCTACGTCATCGACGGAATTGCTAACCTTTACAATGCTTTTGCACTCATCAGTCTTAACGATAATTCCTACAAATTTATTGCCGGTACTAAAACTTCAAATCCGGACTTACCTCTCAGCGGAACTTATACTCAGCTGAAAAATCATATCATCGACGAAGCTTATGACAGCGACTCTGCCGAATATCTCGAAAAGATTATCGATGAGAAAAATCTTATTGAATGTTTTGACGAAAATACCTTAAATCTGCGCTATGAATACCGTGTCAAGAACAGCACTGAGAAATGGAACAGCCTCAATATCATCTGCCTTAACCATAAGGAAGGTGTTCCTGGGGAAATTCTCTTTACATATCAGGATGTAACTACCCTGAAAACACGTGAACTTCAAAGTTATGAAGCACTCAAACAGGCTTATCAGGCTGTGGAAAGTGCTAATCAGGCAAAAAATGCATTTCTCTCCAATATGAGTCACGATATCCGCACGCCTATGAACGGAATTATCGGAATGACAGCTATTGCAGGTGCTCATATAAACGAAAAGGAGCGTGTTGCCGACTGTCTTCAGAAAATTACCGTTTCAAGCAAGCATCTGCTCGGACTTATCAACGAAGTTCTGGACATGAGCAAGATTGAGTCCGGAAAAGTTGACCTCGTGGAAGATGAGTTCAGAATTTCAGACCTCTTTGACAATGCTATAACAATGATTAAGCCTCAGATTGAGGAGCATCACCACGATCTGAAAGTCAAAATCAACAACGTTATGCACGAGAAAATTATCGGTGACAGTATGCGTATTCAGCAGGTTTTCATGAACTTGCTGAGTAATGCTGTGAAATATACACCGGACGGCGGAATAATCAGCCTGACTATTTCCGAAAAGCCGGCAAATATGAAGAAAACAGGTCTTTACGAGGTTATCGTCGAGGACAACGGCATTGGTATGTCGGAGGAATTCATAAACAGAATCTTTGAACCTTTCCTGCGTGCTGACGACGAGAGAATCAGAAACATTCAGGGTACGGGGCTGGGCATGACCATTGCAAGAAATATTACACGCATGATGGGCGGCGATATTCACGTTGAAAGTCAGCAGAACAAGGGTACAAAAATAACCGTGACTTTCCAGCTCAAGCTTCAGGACGAAAGCGAAATAAATTACGAGGAATTTATAGATTTGCCGGTGCTTGTGGCTGATGATGACAAAATGTGCTGTGAGTCCACATGTATGATTCTCAACGAAATTGGCATGAAGAGCGAGTGGGTACTCTCAGGAAAAGATGCAGTAGAGCGTGTTGCTGAGCGTCATTTCGATAATAATGATTTCTATGCCGTTATTCTCGACTGGAAAATGCCCGAAATGGACGGAGTTGAAACAGCAAGGGAAATCCGTCGGGAGGTGGGAGAGAATGTGCCGATTATCATTCTAACCGCCTATGACTGGTCTGAAATTGAGCAGGAGGCACGAAAAGCCGGTGTGAATGCCTTTATCAACAAGCCTCTTTTCAAGTCAAGACTTATCAATATTTTCAGTCAGCTTGTAGGAGGCAGGGTTAATACTTTTGATAAGAAGCCTTCAGAGTACTCTTGCATTAAGAGTATGAACTTCTTCGGACGCAGAGCTCTTCTTGTAGAGGATAATGACCTCAATGCGGAAATCGCCAAAGAAATACTTATGACGACAGGCATGGAGATTGAATGTGCTAAAAACGGCGCAGTGGCTGTTGATATGGTCGCTGATTCGGTTGACGGATATTATGACATTATTTTCATGGATATCCAGATGCCGGTTATGAATGGCTATGAGGCTTCACGTGCTATACGTGCTTTGGGCAGAAATTACACAAGTTCACTTCCAATCATCGCCATGACTGCCAATGCCTTTATTGAAGATGTCCATGCCGCTATGGGTGCAGGCATGAACGGACATATTTCAAAGCCGATTGACTTTGAAGTTCTTGCCGGTATAATGAAAAAATGGCTTTCATGACATATTTATTAATTCTTAATCAATCTGTAGTTAGAAATCCGTCAAGAATTGGTATAATTACCAGACTTCTATGTGCATATATGCCTGTAAATCAGGCTTTATGATATATCATATTAAAGGAGAAATTCAAATGAACCTGCTTCAGGAACTTAACAACCTTGGCGTCGATACTGAGGACGCCCTGAAAAGATTTATGAACAATACTTCACTGTATGAAAGAATGCTTGGCAAATTACCTAAGAATATAGGTGAGCTCGAAGTAATGCCTTATCTTGAAACCGGTAATTACAGTCAGGCTCTGACCAATGCCCATACAATCAAGGGTGTAACAGGTAATCTTTCGGTAACTCCTCTGTTTACAGGTTATACAAATATCGTAGCACTTCTAAGACAGAATGAACCCGAAAAAGCAAAATCCGTTCTGGAGGAAATTCTCCCAATTCAGAATCAGATAATTTCCTGCATCAATAACTGCCAATAATCTTTATTAATGTTTTGATTTCAGGAGGACAAACAAATGAAAAACACTATTTTAATTGTAGACGATATGGAAATAAACCGTGCTGTTTTAGCAGAGGGCTTCAAGGAGGAATATACAATCCTCGAGGCTGCAAACGGTGTTCAGGCACTTGAAATAATTCGTTCCAATCCTTGTATATCCGCCGTGCTCCTTGACCTGATTATGCCGGAAATGAACGGCATAGAAGTGCTTAGGGAGATGAACAAAAGCGGATATCTGGTTCACATTCCTGTCTTTATCATTACTGCAGCAAACAATGAAGAACTTCTTATGGAGGCTTACAATATCGGAGCTGTCGATGTTATCACAAAGCCCTTTATGACAAACTTCCTGCGATGCAGAGTCAGCAATATCATTGAACTTTATATGCACAGAAATGACCTTGAGGACATTGTAAACGAACAGCTTGAACGTCTTAGCAGAAATAACCGTTCTATTGTGGAAACGCTTGCATCAATTGTTGAATTCCGTGACTGTGAATCGGGCGAACATGTAAAGAGAATCGGAAATCTCACTGAAATTATCATAAAGAATGTAATCGAAATGTATCCCGAATATTCCATGCCACATACTGAAATCCAGAAAATTGTCCTTGCTTCGGCACTTCATGATGTAGGTAAGATATCAATTCCCGACAGAATCCTCAACAAGCCGTCACGCCTTACAAAAGAGGAGTTTGAAATCATGAAGCAGCATACTGTAAAGGGCTGTGAAATCCTTAAAAGTATGCCGGAGGGCATGATGGACCACGATGTTTACAACTACAGCTATGACATCTGCCGTCACCACCATGAACGTTGGGATGGAAACGGATATCCGGACAGACTTGTCGGTGACGAAATTTCAATCTGGGCACAGGTCGTTTCAGTTGCAGACGTTTATGATGCCCTCACTTCACACAGAGTCTATAAGGCGGCGTATGAACACGAAACTGCAATGAATATGATTCTGAACGGTGAATGCGGCACATTTAATCCAAAAGTTATAAATGCCTTTAAGCATTCACAGAATGAAATGGTTTTCCGCAATCATAACTGCAAGCATCAGGAAACAACAATATGAAATAGCCTGCGTCAGCTCAGTACATATTAGAGAGGTATGAAAAATATTTATGAGTCAGGAAACAAAAAAGAGCCTTTTGAGTAAAACTCTGTTTAACGTTGCTCTTATGCTTGTTTTCAGTCTGGTGCTGTCAGTGGGGATACTTGTCATGAGAAATCAGCTTGTCAGCAATTCAAGGGCCATGAGTAAACTGCTTCTTGATAACTACAGCATCACAGAGGAAAATGAGCTGAAAACCTATAAAACTATTCTGAAACTGAGCATACGTTATTTAAACATAATGAAGGAAAATGGTGCTGCCATTGACGAAATCGAGCCGGGACTTTATTCATATCTTGACTGTTTCTACAGCCTTTACGCTGCCGATGCAATACGCTTTTACGGTGTCGTTGACGGAAATTTTATTACCGATGACAAAATTTTTGATGAAAACTATGACTATACAAGTGCTGACTGGTATTTGAATGCCATTGATGCAGACGGCGAAATTTATATGACAGACGCTTACACGGACAAGGTTACAGGCAATATTGTTGTCACTTTCTCACAAAAAGCTGAAAACTTTAACGATGTTCTTGCTTTTGATGTCTTTTTCAATGACTATCATGACGGGCGGATTGCTGTAAATCTTCCTGAAGATGCTGCATACTATCTGTGTGATACAAATGGAAAGGTTATGTACAGTGAAACCTCAGTTTTTGACACTTATGAACAGATGCAGAATTGGGCATCAGATTTACTGGACAAGATTGACAGTACCACGTCAACATGGTATTATGAGAACTATATCGATGCAAGAGGTCATATGCGCAATGCCTATACGCAGCGTCTTGATAACAACTGGATTATTATCCTCACAATTCCGCAGAAAAATGCTGTCGGCGGAATGGATACATTTTATTATGTAATCGGAGGTATTTTTGCTGTCGGACTGGCTGCTATCCTCTACTTCACAATTCACAGTTATAAACGTGAAAAGGTGAACCAGCAGCTTATTGAAAAACAGGAGAAAATGCTCTATACTAACCATATTTACCAGCTTTCAATGGAGAGTACTATGCAAGCATATCGTGAGGTGTTCTTTATTAATCTTAAGAACAACACCTATCAGATTGTCTATCCGAAGAATGCAAGAACAAATCGTGAACCTGATTATCAGAGAGCTATCACCAAATTTATCGACGACGGTATACTTTGCTGTCACGATGAAGCTGCTATACGGAAGTTCCTCAGCATTGAAAATATCAGAACAGAGCTAAGGGATAAAGAGTCAGTTGAAACAAGGTGCAAGTACAAGGACAGCAATGGTGAACTTGAAATCTGCATTGTCACAATAAATATTGCTGAAAGAAGCAACGGTATTCCTACGAGTGCCACTATGTCTATACGCAGCATTGAAAATGTTCTCCGTCAGGAGGAAAATCAGCGTGAACTTCTGGCAATTGCGGCACAGCGTGCAGAGGCTGCAAATCATGCAAAGAGCGACTTCCTTTCAAATATGTCCCACGACATCCGCACACCTATCAACGCTATTCTTGGAATGACAACAATTGCAGCAATGCATATTGACAACAAGGAGCGTATTATTGACTCCCTCAACAAAATTTCAATTTCGGGCAAGCATCTGATGGGACTCCTCAACAGTGTACTTGATATGTCCAAGATTGAAAGCGGTAAAATAAATCTGAATGACGAAGAATTCAACCTATTGGATACTGCTGACAATGTTATTAAAATCTTCCAGCCTCAGATGCAGAGAAAGAACATTGAACTGAAAGTAAATATCACAAAAATTGAGCATAAGTATGTTATCGGAGATGACCAGAGGCTTCAGCAGATTTTCAGCAACATTATAAGCAATGCCGTTAAATTTACTCCCGAAGGAGGCAAAATTACGATTTCCATGCTTGAAAAGAAGTCAGAACATTCGGGAAAAGCATGCTTTGAATTCATATTTGAGGATACGGGCATCGGCATGGAAAAGAACTTCATTGAGAAAATCTTTGACCCCTTTTCAAGAGCCGCTGACTCAAGGACAACACATACAGAGGGTACAGGTCTTGGAATGTCCATAGCCGTAAATGTGGCAAAGCTTATGGATGGTGATATAAAAGTTGAAAGCGAGCTTGGAAAAGGCTCGAAATTCACCGTCACTGTCTACCTAAAAATCAATAGCTTCATTCAGGAGGATATCGAAAGTTTTTCAGGACTTTCAGTACTTGTTGTTGACGATGAGGAGGCTGCCTGCGAGAATACATGTCAGTTGCTTCTGAATATGGGAATGTATGCTGAATATGTACTGAATGGTGATGACGCTGTTTCAAAGGTTCGGGAACGTCATAAATCCGATGATGACTTCTCTCTTGTCATAATTGACTGGAAAATGCCCGGCAAGGACGGTATCGAAACGGCACATGAAATCAGAAATTTGATGGGTAACGAAATTCCCATTATCATTCTTTCCGCCTGCGACTGGAGCGAAATTGAACAGGAGGCTATAGTAGCAGGTATAAATTCATTTATTGAAAAGCCACTGTTGAAGTCAAGGTTCACCCATGTTCTTAAGGAAGTTATGGGTACATATGAACATTCCAAGAAAAATGCACTTGTTCTGCCTTTGGAAAAGCGTGGAAATTCCGGCAAACGTGTACTTCTTGTTGAGGACAATGAGCTTAATATCGAGATTGCCACTGAAATTCTGGGTATGATGGGTATGGAGGTGGAAATGGCATATAATGGCAAGGAAGCTGTCGATATAGTTTCTCAGAAACCGGCTGATTATTATGACATCATTTTCATGGATATTCAGATGCCGATTATGAATGGCTATGATGCAACAATGCAGATACGTGCGATGAAACGTGACGACTTGAAAAAAATCCCCATTATTGCCATGACCGCCGATGCCTTTGCCGATGATGTGGCGAAAGCACATGAAGCCGGAATGAGCGGTCATATCACCAAGCCCATTGACATCGAAAAGTTGAAAAAAATGATAGACAATTTCATATGATTTTATACGCAAAAAGAGTGAACCGTGTGTTTACTCTTTTTGTATTTTAAAACGACGTGAATTCGATGAATAAAAAAATTAGTCAAAGCATTAATTATGCTGATTTGACATATTGAAAAATTAAATAGAAAAACCTCTCCTTTGTGGTATTTATGGGTTTTCACTCCCATTATACCATTTTCGGAGAGGTTTTTTAATTTTTTATTCATCGAATTTGTGTTAACTTACAATTAACATATCCATGCTTTCAGAATTAACATAGCCGGTGATATACTATACTTGTTCTAAAAGCAAAAATCAATTCTGAAAGGAAATGTGATGTGCATGAAAAATATAAGATTAACAGCAATTGCGTCTGCTGCTGTTTTGACAATAGGACTGATGACAGGATGCGGTTTATCTGCGGAGAAAATACAGCAGACAGTTTCAACTGACGGCTCAACCTCAATGGAAAAGGTAATCGGCTATCTCAGCGAAGCATATATGCATGAAAATTCAGACATTAAGATTACCTACAATCCTACTGGTTCAGGCTCCGGTATCCAGGCAGTTCAAGAGGGACGCTGCGACATCGGACTTTCAAGCAGAAATCTGGAAGACAATGAAAAGGAAAAACTTAATGAAACCATTGTTGCCATTGACGGAATTGCAATAATTGTTAATCCCGATAACTCTGTAGCAGATTTAACCTTGGAGCAAATTGCACAGGTTTACACAGGTGAAATTACAAGCTGGAATGAACTTGGAGGAGAAAATTTGCCCATCGTCTGCATTGGCAGAGAGGCAGCATCTGGAACTCGTGACGGCTTTGAATCTATTACAGGAACAGAGGATTCTTGCAAATATTCGCAAGAGCTTACTTCAAATGGCGATGTTATTCAGACGGTTTCTTCCAATCCTAACGCAATCGGATATGTTTCGCTTGCATCTGTAAGCGAAAAGGTTAATACTGTCAGTGTAGAAGGCGTTATACCGTCAAATGAAACAATACTCGACAATAGTTATAAAATTCAGCGTAATTTTATGCTTTTAACGCTAAAAGATAAGGAGCTTACAGGTGCGGCAAAGGAATTTTTCAACTTTGCTATGAGCAGTGCGGCTGACGAATTTATCACAAAGGCAGGTGCGGTTCCTGTTGCTAAGTAATGTATTTAATCTGCCGCAGGTAAAGAAAGTGAGAAATGTGGGCAGACTGAAAAAAACAGCCGATTTTTTTGAAAAGCTGATGAATGGTATCTTTATCCTCTGCGGCTTTATTGCAGTAGCATTTGTACTTTTGATAACGGTTTTCCTTGTAATTTCCGGAGTACCTGCAATCAAAGAAATCGGACTTATGGACTTTATCTTCGGAACAGAATGGAAATCAACCGCAGCACAGCCTTCATATGGAATACTGCCATTTATACTGACCTCCGTTTACGGAACATTCGGTGCAATTTTAATCGGTTTGCCGATAGGAATTATGTGTGCTGTGTTTCTTGCAAAAATGTCAGACGTAAAAATCTCATCTGCGGTGCGGAGTGCGGTTAACCTTATGTCGGCAATTCCCTCGGTTGTGTACGGTTTAGTGGGAATGACTGCGATTGTTCCTGCGGTGCGGGAAACATTCAATCTGCCTGACGGAGCAAATCTTTTTTCGGCAGTAATTGTACTTGCAATTATGATTCTGCCATCTGTTATCTCGGTGTCGGAAACTGCAATCAGAGCCGTACCGAAAGAGTACGAGGAAGCCTCCCTTGCACTGGGTGCAACCAAAACCGAAACGGTGTTCAAAATCGTTCTCCCTGCCGCAAAAAGCGGAATACTTACCTCTGCGGTACTGGGAATCGGAAGAGCAATCGGCGAGGCTATGGCGGTTATGATGGTATCGGGAAATGTAGCAAATATGCCCGGACTTTTTAAAAGTGTCCGCTTTCTCACAACGGCAGTTGCAAGTGAAATGTCCTACTCATCGGGACTGCAAAGACAGGCACTTTTTTCAGTTGCATTGGTGCTTTTCGTGTTCATCATGGCAATCAACCTTGTGCTGAATTTCGTAGTTAAGAGGAAGAAAAAATGAGAGATACAATTTCAAAAAGCAGAAAAATAAAGTGTGCCGTATTGAATATTTTGATGTACACGGCAGTTGGAATACTCTGTTCTCTGTTGCTGGGACTAATCGGATGCATATTATATAGAGGTCTGCCAAACATTTCATGGAAACTGCTTTCAAGCAAGCCAAGTCTTATAAAAGAAACTGTCGGTATTCTTCCAAACATTCTGAACACGCTGTACATTATTCTTATGACACTGATTATCATTCTTCCGCTGGGAGTGGGTGCGGCGATTTATCTCAATGAATATGCAAAAAATAAGCGTATTGTTCGTCTTATCGAGCTCGCTGCGGAAACACTTGCGGGAATACCCTCAATCATTTACGGACTTGTGGGAATGCTTGTGTTTGTACAATTCTGTTCGCTGGAAACAAGCCTTATAGCAGGTGCTTTGACGCTGGTGATTATGACTTTGCCCACGGTTATTCGCACTACTCAGGAAAGTCTTAAAACCGTTCCTGACAGCTGCCGTGAGGGTTCGCTGGCAATGGGAGCGGGAAAATGGTACATGATTCGCACGGCGGTTCTGCCCTCAGCAGTTGACGGCATTGTGACGGGGTGCATTCTTGCAGTGGGACGAATTATTGGTGAAAGTGCGGCACTGCTGTTCACGGCAGGAATGGCGAACGAAGTTCTCGGACTGTTTGAAGCTTTTATGCCCGGAAAATCAGGGTCGACTCTCACCGTTTCTCTGTATATGTATGCAAAGGAGCGAGGGGATTTCGATACTGCATTTGCAATCGCTGCAATTCTGCTGATGCTTGCACTTTTAATAAATCTGTTGGCAAAATGGGCAGCAAAACATCTGAAAAAAGGAGACTGACTATGAAAGAAATTATCAATGCGGAACAGATGAATTTGTGGTACGGTACAAATTATGTTCTGAAAAATATAAATATCGGACTGACCGAAAAGCAGATTACAGCACTAATCGGACCGTCCGGCTGTGGAAAATCTACTTTTCTCAAGTCCCTCAACCGCATGAATGATTTGGTTGAAGGGTGCAGAATAGAGGGAAAAATTACTCTTGACGGCGTGGACATTTACCATAATATTGATGTAAATATTCTCCGCAAGCGTGTGGGAATGGTGTTTCAGAAACCCAATCCGTTCCCCATGAGCATTTATGATAATATCGCTTATGGTCCTCGCATTCACGGTATAAAATCAAAGGTCAGACTTGACGAAATCGTAGAAAAATCTCTGCGACAGGCAGCAATATGGGAAGAATGTAAGGACAGACTGAAAAAGAGTGCTCTCGGAATGAGCGGCGGTCAGCAGCAGCGTCTTTGCATTGCTCGTGCTTTGGCGGTAGAACCTGAAATTCTTCTTATGGACGAACCGACCTCCGCACTCGACCCTATTTCCACATCAAAAATCGAGGACCTGGCAGTTGAATTGCGTGAAAAATACACTATAGTCATGGTTACTCACAATATGCAGCAGGCGGCGAGAATTGCAGACAAAACAGCTTTTTTTCTGCTTGGCGAAGTCGTGGAATTTGATGCCACCGATAAAATGTTTTCAAACCCGACGGACAAACGCACCGAGGATTATATTACAGGGAGGTTCGGATAATGAGAAACCGTTTCGACAGTCAACTTATGCAGCTTAACAGTGAACTAATTACTATGGGAGCACTTTGTGAGGACGCTATCAGCTGTACGGTGAAGTATCTTACCGAAAATGATGAAGATATGAAAGAAAATGTGATAGATATCGAAAAACTGATAGACCGCAAAGAGCGTGAAATCGAAAATCTCTGTATGCGTCTTTTAATGCAGCAGCAGCCCGTAGCAAGAGATTTGAGGACAATTTCTTCAGCTTTGAAAATGATTTCGGATATGGAACGTATCGGTGATCAGGCGGCAGATATTGCCGAGATTGGCAGATACGTTACTGCTTCAAAGATGACAAGCGAAATTCATATTGCAGATATGGCAATTGCTGCGGTAAGAATGGTTAACGGCAGTGTGGAATCATTTGTAAAAAAGGATATGAAACTTGCACATTCGGCAATTGCCCTTGATGATACAGTTGATGAGCTTTTCAGGCGTGTGAAGAATGAATTGATAAATGCCGTGAAATCGGAAAATGACAATGCCGAGGCTCTTATAGACTTATTGATGATAGCAAAATATTTTGAACGTATCGGCGACCATGCAGTGAACATTGCCGAGTGGGTAATTTATTCTATTACAGGTGAACACGAATAAATTTATTAAAAAGCTCTATATAATAAAATACAACACGAAATTTCGGAGGTGAAACATATGGCAAAAATTTATTTTGTTGAGGACGATGACAATATCAGAAAACTTGTATGCTATGCGCTTTCAAAGGAGGGATACGATATATCAGGCTTTTCATTACCAAGTAAGTTTCTGGCAGAGTATAAAAAGACTTCTCCCGACCTTATAATGCTTGACATTATGCTCCCCGAAAAAGACGGACTTTCTATTCTGAAAAAACTAAGGGCAGAAAATAAAGATGTTCCTATCATCATGCTTACTGCAAAGGGCAGTGAGTTTGATAAGGTGACAGGACTTGATATGGGTGCAGATGATTATATTGTCAAACCATTTGGCATGACCGAACTTTTGTCAAGAGTTCGAGCTTTGCTCAGACGAAGTGTCAGAACTAAGTCCGATGAAGAAAAGTGCTGGCAGATTGGCAAGCTTTATGTTAATCCCGAAAAACATATTGTAAAGGTTGAGGGAGAAGAAATAGTACTCTCATATAAAGAATTTGCTCTGCTTTATGAGCTTTTAAAAGCGAACGGCAAGGTCGTAAGGCGTAATATACTTTTAAATGCTGTCTGGGGCGAATTTTATGACGAATCAAGAACACTTGACGTTCATATCCGAAAGCTTAGAGTAAAGCTTGGTTCGGCAGGCGGACTGATTAAGACTGTAAAAAATATGGGCTATAAAATCGGAGGCGATGAATCTGAATGAATAAGAAAATTTTTCGCTCCACTATTCTGGTTGCACTGATTGTTCTGATTTCAAGCATAGCACTGATTATGGGTGTGCTGTTTGAATATTTTGAAATTCAGCTGAAAGAAGAACTGGAGAGCAAGGCAACATATATTTCCTATGCTCTTGAGAATGAGGGAATGTCTTATCTTGACAGCATCAACGAAAAAGACGAGCGAATTACCCTTGTTTCTTCTGACGGGACGGTTCTTGCGGACACAGGGACTGATATCTCCAAACTTGACAACCATGCTGACCGTGAAGAAATCAAGCAGGCTCTGCAAAGTGGCAATGGTACAAGTGTAAGATATTCCGACACGCTCACCAAGAAAATAATTTACTATGCTGTTCGTCTTGATGACGGCGATGTTCTTAGAGTTTCTACTACGCAAAATACTGTTGTTACAGTTCTTATCGGTCTTATGCAGCCTATTGCCATTGTCATTATTATTGCAGTTATACTGTCTTTCGTGCTGTCAATGAGGGTTTCAAAAACAATTATCAAGCCTATCAACTCCCTTGATTTGGACAATCCGGAATCTAATGTTACCTACGATGAGCTTGCACCTCTGCTCGGCAGAATTTCTGTACAGCGAAAAACTATTGACAGACAGCTTTGGGAGGCAAAACAAAAGCAGGAGGAATTTCGTCTTATTACAGAAAATATGAGCGAAGGGCTTATTGTCATAGACCGGAATATGCAGGTTTTGACCTATAATTCTTCCGCTTTGAAACTGCTTAATATAAGTGAACCTGTCAGTGGAAATGTTTTTACACTTAACAGAACAAAGGGATTCCGTGATGTAGTTGAATTGGCATTAAACGGAGAGAGAGCCGGGAATGGAATATCAATTGGAGAAAACAGCTACAATCTGATTGCTAATCCCGTTTATTATGATACTAAAATTATAGGTGCGGTGATTGTGATTCTTGATGTGACTGAAAGTGCAAAACGTGAACAGTTCAGGCATGAATTTACCTCGAATATTTCTCACGAATTGAAAACTCCTTTGACATCAATTTCCGGATTTGCGGAGATTATGAAGTCGGGCGGGACAGATGAGGAAACAGTGATTGATTTTTCTAAGTCTATTTATGATGAAGCTCAGAGGCTTATAACTCTTGTGAGCGATATTATCAAAATTTCCGAGCTTGACGAAAAGTCCGTGCAGTTTGAAAGTGAGCGTATTGATTTGTATGCACTTTCAGTTGATGTTGCAAATCGTTTGCAATATGAGGCAAATAAAAAGAAAGTAAAAATCAGTGTTATCGGCGATAAAACGGAGCTTAACGGTGTGAAGAAAATTATTGAAGAAATGATTTACAATCTCTGTGACAATGCGATTAAGTACAATAAAGAGAACGGAACGATTGATATTATTATTGTGTCAAGCAGGGATAAGGTGAAACTTGTTGTGCAGGATACGGGAATCGGTATTCCAAAATTTCATCAGAGCCGTGTTTTTGAACGTTTCTATCGTGTGGACAAGAGCCATTCAAAAGCTATCGGCGGCACTGGTCTTGGTCTTTCTATTGTCAAGCACGGTGCGTCATATCACAATGCGAATGTTTTTCTTACAAGCATTGAAGGGGTGGGAACAACAGTAACAGTGGAATTTGGTGTCCAATGATACATTTGACAACAAATGAAAACGCACAGATACTTTAAAATTGACTTTATAGGTTTGTTTGTGATTATATCACATTTTTTACAGTAGTTGTCAATAGAAAAACCGGAGATTTTGAGAAGTTTTTTCGTTCTGAAATTTCTGATAAAGCGGAAAAGCCGGGGGATTTATCAAAAATTTTAACAGGTCATTAAAATGCATTGCTTTTTATGTAAAAAAACGTTATAATATTATTATGCATAAAAAAGGAGTGTGAAAATATTTGGAGGAAGGACTGACTGAAATAAGCGGTACTGTTGAAAATGTACTGTTTAAAAATGAAGGCAACGGATATATTGTATTTGATTTCAATTCAGATGATGAAATGATAACGGTTGTTGGTGAACTGGGTGATATCGATGAAAATGATAAGCTAAAGATATGGGGAAATTTTAAAAATCATTATAAATTCGGTAATCAGTTTCAGGCAGAATATGTCGAATTTATCATGCCATCGGTATCATCTGAAATTCTTATGTACCTTTCCGGCGGTGTTGTAAAGGGAATAAACAAATCACTTGCCAAAAAAATTGTCAGTGAATTTGGTGACATGACTCTTGGCGTTATTGAAAATGAACCTCAGAAACTTAATATTATAAAGGGTATTACCTCAAAAAAAGCTGATGACATATCAAGAGAATTTAACCGTATAATCTATCTTAAAAGACTTACAGGCAATTTAAGACTTACAGGCATAAAGCCTAAATATACTATGCGTATTTTTAAAAAATGGCAGTTCGACTGTATGAAAATGATTAAGGAAAATCCTTATCAGCTTTGTGATAATGATATAGGAATAAGCTTTTTAAAGGCTGAACAGATTGCATATTCTTTTGGGATTGAATATAATTCTCCTAAAAGAATTTCCGCCGGCATAAAATATGTGCTTTCAGTAAATGCTGATAACGGTCATACGTGCCTGCCTCTCAAACAGCTTGCTAATCTTTCGTGCAATTATCTTTCAATACCGGAGCAGGATTTTGATTCAGTCTATGAAGATGATGTTGAAAATAATAATATAACTGAATATGTGAAAAATAATAATGTTTATGTTTATCTCAATGATTATTACCGTGCGGAAAATTATATTGCCGACAAACTTTCAGCTGTAAAGTCTATAACTTCCCGTAATAAAAAGGATTACAGCAGTCTTATCGATGCTGAGGAAAAAAATAATGGCATAAAATATCATCAAATTCAGCGGGAGGCTGTTTCAGAGGCACTTTCAAAAGGTGTAATGATACTTACGGGAGGACCCGGAACAGGTAAAACTACAACTCTTAATGCTGTTATTTCAATATATGAGAAGATGGGAAAAAGAGTTCTGATTACTGCACCCACAGGCCGTGCTGCACAGAGAATTTCAGAACTTACAGGTCATGATGCAAGAACTATTCATCGTATGCTTGAAGTAGGATTTAATGATAAAGGAGATATGCATTTTATTCATAATGAAAGAAATCCCCTTAACTGTGATGTTATGGTCGTTGACGAAATGTCCATGATTGATGTACTGCTTTTTGAAAGCCTTTTAAGGGCGCTTCGTGTAACGTGCAGCATTGTAATGGTAGGAGACAGTGACCAGCTTCCGTCTGTAAGGGCAGGAAATGTTCTCGGAGATTTGATTGACAGCGGAAAACTGCCTGTTGTACGGCTTAAAGAAATTTTCAGGCAGTCTGAAAAAAGCTGTATTGTTACAAATGCACATAAAATTATAAAAGGTGAATATCCTGACCTTGCACAGAAAAACAGTGATTTCTTTTTCTTTCAGAGAATGAATGCTGAGTCTGCATATGAACTGATAGCAAGCCTTTACAGTGAAAGACTTCCAAAGGCATATGATTATTCAATACTTGATGATATACAGATTCTTTGTCCCTCACGCAAAGGTATTCTCGGCACTGTGGAACTTAACAAGCGTATTCAGGACAGTGTGAATCCTAAAAAAACTTCAGTAAAAGAAATCCGTTCTCTGATATATACATTCCGTGAAGGTGACAAGGTTATGCAGATTAAAAATAATTATGATATTGCATGGCATAAAGATGACGGAGAAGAAGGTACAGGAATTTATAATGGTGATATAGGTGTTATCCTGAAAGTAAATCCGAAAAGTCATGATATTACTATAAAATTTGACAGCAGGGAAACTGTTTACAGTTCGGAACAGCTTGAGCAACTCGAACTTGCATATGCAGTTACAATTCATAAAAGTCAGGGAAGTGAATTTCCCGCAGTAATTATTCCGGTTCTTGAAGGATTTGATAAGCTGTATTACAGAAATCTTTTGTATACAGGAGTTACAAGGGCAAGAAAACTGCTTATTTTAGTTGGCTCACAGTTTGAAATTTACAGAATGGTTGACAATAACAGACGTACTCTGAGATATACATGCCTGAAAGATATGCTTGAAAATGAAATTGAAATATAATGATATAAAAAGTTTTCTGCTGGATATGATTTATCCGAACAGATGTCCGTGCTGTAATGAATTTATAAAATGGAATAAGCTTCTATGCGAAAACTGTATCGCTGAAATATCTGAATATGAGGACTGTGGTTTCTGTTTTAAATGCGGAAGAAATCCATGCATATGTAAAAAGAAAATTTTTTATGACAGAGCATTTGTATACAAACCTTATGAAGAACTTGTAAAAAACGGCATACTTTCAATGAAAAAAGGTATAAATGTTAATTTCGGAAAATATTCAGCAATTCAACTTGCTAAGATGACTGAAGGAACAGATGCGGACTTTATAGTTCCTGTGCCGATGTCAGTCAGAAAAAAACGTGCAAGAGGATATAATCAGGCGGAAGTTATTGCACGTACATTATCTGAATTGCTTGATATTCCGGTAAGAAATGATATTCTATATATGAAATATTCAGAAACTGAACAGCATTTCAGAAAATCAGATGAAAGAAATGCGGTAAGAAATTTTATCGGAATTAATGATATTGACTTAAAAAACTGTAAAATTATGCTCTGTGATGATATTATCACTACTGCGAACACTGTTAATTTTTGTTCGGAACTTCTTAAATCAAAAGGTGCTTTTTATATTGTGGCTGTTCTTTCAGCAGGTGCTGTTTTCAGAGATGAAAATGATTAAAAATATTTTTACGGGAGAACCTGAAATATGGATATTGGTATTGATTTGGGAACTGCAAATATAGTTATGACTACCAGAAGAAAAGGCGTTGTTTTAAATGAAGCATCGGTTGTTGCATATAACAGAAAAAGACATTGTGTAATGGCTGTCGGAAATGATGCTGAACGCATGACAGGACGTTCACCGGAATACATAAATCTGATAAGACCTGTTCAGGACGGGGTTATTTCTGATGACAATATGACAAAGATTATAATAAGAGAATTTATTATGAGAATTATAGGCAATCAGCTGATAAGACCTCGTGTTATAGTCTGCATACCTTCATCAATAACTGATGTGGAAAGCCGTGCTGTAACAGATGCTGTTCTCGGTGCAGGTTCAAGAAAGGTATTTCTTATTCAAGAGCCGGTTGCTGCTATGATTGGTGCAGGTGAAGATATTTCGCTTCCCTATGGAAATCTGGTTATAGATATAGGAGGCGGAACTACTGATATCGCTGTAATTTCCCTGAACGGAATTGTAAATTCAGCATCTGTAAAAACTGCGGGCAATAAGCTTGATATTTCAATTATGCGTTATATATTAAGCAGATATAAAGTGATTATTGGAATGAAAACCGCAGAACATATAAAAATACATCTTGCAAATGTCTTTAATCCAAACAGTAAGAGAACTATGCTGATAGGCGGAAAAAATATTGCAAACGGTCTTCCCGAACAGATAAGAATAAGTGAACTTGATGCATACTATGCAGTAAAAGATGATATGCTTGATATACTTGATGCCGTAACCTCCGTACTCGAAAAAACTCCTCCCGAACTTGCAGGCGATATCTATATGAGAGGGGCATTGCTTACAGGCGGAGGTGCATTGATTAAAGGCATCGATATGCTGATATATAAGGAGCTCGGTATAAAATGCCGGATTGCCAATGATGCGGTATCCTGTGCTGCAAAGGGTACAAGCAGGGCTTTCGGAATAATTGACAATCTTCTTGATGGATTTGAATATATAAATTTATTGCAGTATACAGGCTGATGCGAAGATTATAAGCAAAAAAATTATTTTTAATGTCATATATAAGGAAAATTATTTATATTTGTTGAATTTTTTTATATTATATGTTATAATTAAATTGCTATTTTATTATAATTATGAAGTCGGGCGGTTTTAATTATGAAAAAATATATTCGTTTAATCAGTATTTTAATCGCTGTGACCTGTATGTTTATGCTTGGTTCATGTTCGCTGAAAAATAAAAGTGAAGATGACAATGTTTCATGTACTCTGAGATTTTCATGGTGGGGCGGTGATGACCGTCATGAAGCTACAATCAGGGCTGTTGAACTTTTTGAAAAAAAATATCCTGATATAAATATAGAAACTGAATACGGAGGCTGGGACGGCTGGACTGAAAAGGTTGCTGCACAGATGGCCGGCGGTACAGCTCCTGATATTATGCAGATAAATTATGACTGGCTTCTGAGATTTTCAAATGGTGCAACAGGATTTTATAATCTTGAAGAACTTGATGATATAATACATCTTGAGAATTTTTCAGATGAAGTTCTTGAATATGGAAAACAGAATGGTATCCTTAATGCTATTCCCATATCTATGACAGGGAGAAGCCTTTTTTTTAATAAAACTACTTTTGATGAAATAGGAGCCGAAATCCCTGAAACATGGGACGATTTTATAAATTTAGGAGAAGTTTTCAGAGAGCATGACAGCTATCCGCTTGACCTTGATATACAGACAGGATTTACAGCATGGTACTTTTCAGTTGTATATTCCCAGCAGAAATTCGGAAAGGAATTTTTAACGCATAACGGAGAAATTAATTTTACTGTTGATGAAATTGCACAAACTCTTGATTTTTATAAGATGCTTGAGGACAAGGGTGTTATACGCACTGTTATGCAGAGAATGAATGAGGACGGAAACGATGCACTTTATCAGTCACCTGAATTTATTGACGGTTCAGTTGCAGGCATTCTTGAATGGGGAAGTGCTGTCGGAAAATATGACAGCAGTATAAGCAGTGACAATCTTGTTATCGGTAATCTGCTTTTCCTTGAGGACTGCAAAATATCCGGCTGGTTTATAAAACCTTCGGTTCTCTATGCAATAAGCAGTGATACAAAGTATCCTGAACAGGCTGCACTTTTCCTTGATTTCATGCTTAATGATTCGGAATGTGCTGAAATACTCGGAACTTCAAGAGGTATTCCGGAAAGCTCATCTGCATATAAAGCTCTTGAGAGCAAGAATATTCTTGAAGGGCTTTCTTATCAGTCTTATCAGCAGATAAATGAATGCAATCCTATTGTTATAAGCCCTTATATGGAGCTTTCGGAAATGAGTGCATGCTATAATAAAGCAATCGAAAATGTTTCATATGGTATAAAAACAACTGATGAAGCAGCACAGGAAATGTATGATGAAATGCAGAAGGTTCTGAAAAAATTTAAGGACTGATTTTATATTATGACATTGAAGTCAAAAAAAAAATATACAGGTTTTTTTTATATTCTGCCATGGCTTGCAGGTCTTGTGGCTTTTAAATTATATCCTGTAATATATTCTTTTATACTCGGATTTACTGACGGCAATATACTTGGAAAACCATCTTTCACAGGTCTTGATAATTACATACGGCTTTTTTCAGATTATGAATTTATAAAAAGTTTCGCAGTAACTCTGCTTTATATGATTATTGAAGTTCCGATGAAAATAATATGTTCTCTTGCAGCTGCCTGTCTGCTTACAAGGAAAATTAAAGGAATGGCTTTTTTCAGAACAGCATACTATATCCCTGCAATTTTAGGCTCAAATATAGCCGTTACAGTACTTTGGAAATATCTTTTCGCATATGACGGGTATGTTAATCAGTTTATCGGATTTTTTGGAATTGAACCTGTGAGTTGGTTCGGAGAGCCGTTTCCTGCACTTATGACAATAATTCTTTTAAGAGTCTGGGAATTTGGTTCAACTATGGTTATATTTATAAATGCACTTTATGAAGTGCCAAGGGAATTATATGAATCAGCAGAAATCGACGGCTGCAACTGTATAACAAAGTTTTTTAAGATTACTCTGCCAATGATAAGTCCATATGTGTTTTTTAATACGATAATGCAGATGATACAGGCTTTTCAGGAATTTAATGCTCCTTATATGATAACTGACGGAGGTCCTCTTGAAAGTACATACCTTATTTCAATGATGATATATGACCATTCATTTGTGTATTTCAATATGGGCTATGCGTGTGCAGTTTCATGGGCAATGCTTGTATTCCTTTCGGTTCTTTCATTTGCAATGTTCAGAATATCAGGAAATTTTGTCTTCTCATATGACAGAAATATGGAAGGAAAAAGATGAAAAAACATAAGAAAACTGCGGATATAACAGCATATATATTTCTTTCAGTAACAGCTTTTATAATGCTTTATCCTCTGCTGTGGCTTTTCGGTGCATCATTCAAGAGCAATTCAGAGATATTTTCATCATTGTGGTTTATGCCTGAACATTTTGATTTCACTCCTTATATAAAAGGCTGGAAAACTTCGGGGCAGTATACGATGGGACATTATTTCATAAATACATTTAAAATAATTATTCCAAAGGTGTTATTTACTGTTGTGTCATCAGTTATAACAGCATATGGATTTGCAAGATTTGAATTTCCTGCAAAGAAATTTCTTTTTGCAATACTTATATTTACAATGATGATACCGGAAACAATCCTGAGAATACCAACATACAGAATGTGGAAAATGCTGCATGTTCTTGATACATACATACCACTTGTACTTCCATCGCTTTTTGCTTTTGAAGGCATATTTGTATTTATGCTGATACAGTTTTTCAGGAATATTCCCCATGAACTTGATGATGCTTCAAAAATTGATGGCTGCAATTCCCTGCAAACACTTGTATTTGTACTTGTGCCATGCATAAAGCCGGCTGTTGTTTCTGTCGGAGTATTTACATTCCTGTGGTCAATGAATAACTTTACTGAACCGCTTATATTAATATCATCTGTTGAAAAATATCCTCTTGTTCTTGCAGTCAGAATGTCCATGGACAGTACAGGACAAGGGTATGAATGGAACAGTATAATTGCAATGTCGCTTACAGGTCTGATACCATCAGCATTAATATTTGCATTAGCTCAGAAATATTTTGTTTCCGGCATTTCAACTTCCGGACTTTCCGGCTAAATATTTTTTTCAGATGAAAGTGGATTAAATTTTTTAAGGAGTATTGTAAAAAATGGATTATGCCGTTTTTTTTGAAAATTATATTGACAGGATAATTGAAAACACTAACCCCGATTATCCCGCATGGAACGGAGAGTATATCATTTCAGGAAGAAAAAATAAATGGAATTATATTGACGGCTGTATGATAAATGCACTTCTGAATATCTATAAAACACGAAACGACAAAAAAATCTTTGATTTCTGTGAAAATTTTGTTTCAGGTTTTATAAATGATGACGGAACTATAAAAACTTACAACCCGTATGAATTTAATCTTGACAATATAAATCCTGCAAGAAATCTTATATATATCTATGAAAAAACAGGTAATTTGAAATACCGCAAAGCATTTGAATATATATATTCAAATCAGCTTATGAAACAGCCGAGAACCGATATAAGCGGAAGCTTCTGGCATAAAAAAATCTATCCCCAGCAGATATGGCTTGATGGTCTTTATATGGTGTTTCCTTTTTATGCCGAATATGAGGCGAAATATAATGACTGCCAAAATACAGATGATATAATAAAACAGTTTGAAACGGCTGAAAAAATTATGAAAGACAGCTTAACAGGTCTTTATTATCATGGATATGATGAGAGCAGAAAAATGAAATGGGCAGATAATAAAACAGGACTTTCGTCTTGTTTCTGGCTTCGTTCTGTGGGCTGGTTTATGTGTTCGCTTGCAGATACTTATGAAAAATTAAATATGGCATCGGAAAAAGCTGATATTTTGCTGAAACGTATGCTTTCAGAACTGACTGACAGCATATGCGGTTATATACATAAAAATGGTATGCTGTCTCAGATTATAGATATGCCTCTTGAAAATGGAAATTATTGCGAAACAAGCGGGACTGCACTTGTGGCATATGCGGTTTTAAAGGGAATAAGACTTGGAATGATTGATGAAAAATACAGAACAGCAGGTATGAAGATGTTCAGAGGAATATTTAAAAACAGTATAACATATAATTCGGACGGTTTATATGATATCGGCAATATATGCCTTGTAGCAGGACTTGGCGGTGAACAGGAGCGTGACGGAAGCGTTGAATATTATCTCAGTGAACCGGTAGTTAAAAATGATGCAAAGGGAATAGCACCGCTTCTTATGCTTTATAATGAAATAATTTTATAAATAATATATGGCGGATTTAAAAAAATTAATCCGAAAGGGGATTTTACATATGGTTGATATATGTCTTGCAGGAACCGGCGGAATGATGCCGTTAAAAAACAGATGGCTTACCTGCCTTTTCCTTGAATATAACGGAAAAGCTATACTGATTGACAGCGGAGAAGGAACTCAGATTGCTCTTGCAGATGCTGACTGCAAGCTTAGCAAGCTTGATGTACTGCTTATAACCCATTTCCATGCTGACCATATTTCAGGACTTCCCGGACTGCTTCTTTCGCTTGGAAACTTCTCAAAAAAATCTCCTCTCAGAATTTATACTCCTCAGGGCGGAAAGAAAATTATAGAGAGTTTATGCTGTATATGTCCATGCCTGCCTTATGACCTTGAAGTATATGAACTCAGTACAAAATATTCCAAGACTTTTTCTGTTCCTGATATGGATATGCTTAAGATTACTTCAATGCCTTTAAGGCATAAGATAGAATGTCTTGGATATTCATTCAAATTCAGCAAAAAGCCTGTTTTTAATCCTCAGAAAGCTAAGGCTCTTGAAATTCCTGTTAATCTGTGGAGCAGACTTCATTCCGGAGAAAAAGTTGAAAATGATGGTAAAATATTTACGCCTGATATGGTTGTTGACGGTGAGAGAAAACCGCTTAAAATTACATACTGCACTGATACTGTTTATTTTGATGAACTTGTGCAGTTTGCAGAAAAATCAGATTTGCTTATAAGTGAGGGTATGTACGGCGATAATGAAAATGCTGAAGATATGAGAAAAAAAGGTCATATGATTTTTTCACAGTCGGCAGAACTTGCTGTAAAATCGCATTCAAAGGAGTTATGGCTTACACATTACAGTCCTGCACTTAAAAATCCTATGGACTATAAGGACAGTGTAAGAGCAATATTCAAAAATACTGTAATTTCAAAGGACGGAATAAAGAAAACACTTAAATAAAGAATTAAAATAAGGGTGTGATGAAATGCATATCCTCAATATAGGATACAATTCAATACATGACAGAAGCTATCGGATAAACCGACCTGACGGAACTGAAGGATATCTGCTTATTGTGCTTAAATCACCCGCCGTATTTGAACTGTACGGGGAAAAAAATATTGCTGAAAGCAATTCAATTGTTATCTATGATAAGCATACTCCGCAGTGCTATTTTTCTTCAGGAGATATATTTATAAATGACTGGATACATTTTGACACTGATTATGATACGGAATTTTTTAAGTCATTAAACTTTCCTCTTAACAGTATAATTCGTTTTGGTGATGTTGATTTCATAAGCAGTATAATCAGAAATATATGCAGTGAATTTTATTCTGTAAATCCAAAAAGAAATGAAATGCTTGACTGTCTTTTAAAAGCTATGCTTATAAAAACAAGCGAAATGATTGCAGTCAGCAGTCTTACAAGATTTTCTAATCCGCATTATGCAGGTCTTATGAATTTAAGGGAGAAAATATATAAAAATCCTGCACTTAAATGGTCGGTTGATATGATGTGCAGTGAAATGAATATGTCACGCTCTTATTTCCAGCTTATATATCGTGAAACATTCGGCATTACCTGTATTTCAGATGTTATAAACTGTAAAATAAATTATGCAAAAAATATTCTTAAAACTACAAATTTAAATATAGGACGTATTGCCGAAGAATGCGGATATGATAATGAGGAGCATTTTATGCGTCAGTTTAAAAAACATACAGGACTGACACCAAGTGCTTACAGAAAAAAGTATAATTAAAAACAGACAGGTGAATTTGATATGAACAGCTATGAGGCACTTAATGAAAACAGTTACAGAATCGGCAGGGTTACAATTGATTTAAGTCTGCATACGCAGAGTGCTGATGAGGCTTTTTTTCATTATTTCGGTAATGATGTACTCTATTCCATAAAGCGTACGGTTCATGAAGATGACAGGGAACATTTTATCGGCAAAGTTGCATCTGTCGGCAAATCCGAAACTATAAAGACTGTTATAAGAATGAAAGGCTGTCGTGATGATTACAGGTATATGCTGGCATCAATGACATATAACAGCTTGCTTTCAGATAATGAAAAGACTTTTATTGATATTTCACTTCATGATATATTTTCACTCGAAAGACTTATATATGCGACTGAATATAAAGTTACAGAATACAGATTTTTACTGAGTATGTTTAAAAATCTTGCATTTGAATACAGCTTTGAAACCAAACGCATAAAAATATATTTCTTTGAACTTTATCGTGATATGATTATTGCTGACGAGGAAATTGATACATGGAGAAATTCTGTTATAGAAAATAAATTTATAGACAGCAGTTTTATTCCTGTTTTCGATGATTTGTGCAGTGATATAAAAAATGGTGTCTATCGTTTTGAATATGAGATTGATTCCAGTATATTCTCATTCGGAAAGAAAAAGGAATTCAGCCTGATAAGCGGTGTTACATATCACGATGATATTGAACACAGAAAAGTTATGGGGACGATTTCTATGATAAGTCCGAAAAACAGAACTAAGGAAATAAATTCTGCTATAGAATATAATAAAGATTCACTGACTCAGCTTATGAACCGTTCCGCAGTGATAAACTATGCAAGAAGATGCATTTCACACAGTTTACCGGATAATAACATAAGCATTGTTATACTCAATCTTGATAATTTCAGAACTGTAAATGAAACTTACGGGCATATTTTAGGCGATGAAGTCCTTTATCAGACAGGCAGAATTATAAAGAATGAAATCGGTTCAAGAGGTGTTTCAGGACGTATAGGCGGAGATGAATTTATGCTTGTAATTGAGGGAATAATAGATGAAGTAGACCTCAGAGGAATACTCAGAGCAATTCGTACTAAGATTGAATGGTCATTTGCTGACAGAAATATTAAAATAACCTGTTCCATGGGTATATCTTCATATTCTAAGGACAGCATGGAATATGATGAAATTTTTGCACTTTCAAATCTTGCTCTTAAAATTGCCAAGAAAAAAGGAGGTAACAGATATGTTATATACGACAGAGAAAAACACGGAAGCCTTTCTGATTATACAACAAAGGACAGATATCATGAAAGCAAAGTAAACTTTGTAAGCAGTATATGCGAAAGAATATTCACTCTTTCCGGACCCGTCAGCAACGATATTTTCAGTCAGACTGCGGAAATATTTGAACTTGATAACATACAGATATATTATGGCTCTGATATGAAGAATATTTACAGTCTTATTGATATAAACAGAAATGATGCAAAGTATTTTCTTTCCGGAAATTATCAGGAAAATTTCAGTAATGACGATGTTTTTGCGATTGACAATATAAATATGCTTGAAGGACGTTCTCAGAATGCATATCTTTACTTCACGGAAAATAATATACTTGGTGCGGTTCAGTGTTTAATCCGTAACGGAGATGAAATTCAGGGAATGATATCATATGAACTTAACGGACATTTTAAAAAATGGTCTGATATTGATATAAGTTATCTTACAATTATAAGCAGGGCGGCTGCGTCAAATATAATAAAAAATAATAATAAAAATTTTTATTAAATCTGCACAATGATGATATTGATATTAAGCATAATTCTGCCGATATATATATAATAGCAAAATATTTTTTATTTGCTTAATATGCGGATTATAATTTAAATATAAGAAATGATTAAGGAGTGAATTTATATGCTTGAAAATTTCGATACAGCTTATGAAAAAAATGTTTCAAAAGAAGAACTCGATGAACTTGGTTTGAAAATTGCAAATCTTGAACAGGCTGTTAAAAATCAGTCACTTCCTGTAATTATCATCTTTGAAGGCTTCAGTGCATCAGGCAAGGGTGAAATGATTGCCAAGCTTATAAAATGGCTTGACCCGAGGAACTTTAAAGTTTATACAGTAAGAAGTGCTTCCGATGAAGAAAAAAGATTTCCGTTTCTGCATCCTTTCTGGAGAGATATTCCCGCAAAAAGCAGATTTGTAGTTATGGACGGGAGCTGGTACAGAGAAACGGCTAATGCTTATATGAATGACAATATTTCAAAAAATGATTTCAATACAAGGCTTGATGATATAAATGTATTTGAAAGACAGCTTGCAGATGACGGATATCTGATAATAAAGTTTTTTCTGAATATTTCCAGAGATGAACAGAAAAAACGTATCGAAAAATTACAGTCCTCAAAAATTACAAAGTGGCGTGTCAGCAAGAATGATATAAATAATAACAGGAATTATGACCGCTGGCAGAAATGGTATGGCAGAATGATTCAGCAGTCAAATACGGATTATGCACCATGGCATATAATTTCCGCTGATGAAACCGGTTCAGCTGTTTATCAGATTTACAGTACTGTATCAAAAGTAATCGAAAATGCTGTAAGCGGTAAGTCGGATATGCTTCCTCAGTTTAAAACATTTATGCCGGAAAAACAGTCATTTCCTTTGATAAAAATGCCAAAGCTTGCGGATATTGACCTTTCAGTCAGATTTGATGAGGATTTATACAGGGAGGAATTAAAAAAACAACAGAAAATTCTTGAAAAACTCCATAACAAATGCTATATAAAGAGAAAGCCTGTTATAATCTGTTATGAGGGCTGGGACGCCGGCGGAAAAGGCGGAAATATTAAACGTGTAGCCTCTGCACTTGACCCGAGAGGTTATGAAGTTGTACCTGTTTCAGCTCCTGATAAGGCTGAAATTTCAAGGCATTACTTATGGCGTTTCTGGAATAAAATTAATAAGGAAGGTCATATTACAATATTCGACAGAACATGGTATGGACGAGTTATGGTTGAAAGGATTGAAAATTTCACACCTGAAGAAAGATGGAGTCAGGCATATCAGGAGATAAATGAATTTGAAAAACAACTTTCTGATTGGGGAGCAGTTATTATAAAATTCTGGATTCATATTGATAAAGATGAACAGCTTGCAAGATTTACTCTCCGTCAGAATACTCCTGAAAAACAATGGAAGATAACAGATGAGGACTGGCGTAACCGTGAAAAATGGGATTTGTATGAGATTGCTGTAAATGAAATGCTTGAAAAAACATCAACAGTTTATGCACCGTGGACAGTTATTGAAGGAAATGACAAGAAATATGCAAGAATAAAGGCTCTTAAAACTATAAACAATACAATTGAAAAGGCTTTGGAATAATTATTTATATGCAAATAAAAACAGCGGACACATTACTATGTGCCCGCCTTTTGTTTTGTAAAAACTGTTATGAAATATTCAGAAATCTGTTAGCAGCCACAGCCTCCGCAGCCATTGTTACAGCCACAGCCGCCGCAATCATTTGTGCTGATACCATTTCCGCCACAGCCACAGCAGATGAGAAGAAGTATGATTATAATCCACCAGCAATTATTTCCGCAACCCCACATAAATAAATATCTCCTTTTGGTTAAATTATTTGAAGCGTTTAGCTTTTTTGTTTCGCTTCATAGTATAATATATGAAACTGATGAAAATGTGTTACAGTTTGTTATTGCTCTAAGAAAAAAATTTTTAATATATAGATGATATAAACAGTATAAATCTGATATACAGGATAACTTTTAAATGATATTATATTAACAAAAGGGGGAATTGTATTATGAAAGATTTGACAAACGGAAACATTACTAAACTTATTGTATTTTTTGCAGTTCCGGTGCTTGTCGGAAATATTTTTCAGCAGTTTTATAATCTTGCTGATACAGCCATTATTGGAAATTTTATAGATGATAAAGATGCTATTGCCTCAGTCGGTGCAGTATCTCCTGTAATGTCACTGGCAATAAGCTTTATGAACGGACTTGCAAACGGATTTGCAATAGTTGCAGGGAGATATTTCGGTGCAAAGGATATTGACGGATTGAAACGCTCTGTTGCAGGTACTCTTATACTTGGACTTGCAACTTCATTTGTTATGACAATATTCAGCCTTTTGTTTGCAAAACCTGTTATAAGAATTCTTGGAACTCCAGATGATATTATACCGTCAGCAAACGCATATATAACGATTATATTTGCAGGTATGACCTTTACCATGCTCTATAATCTCTTTTCAGGACTTCTCAGAGCAATAGGAAATACCCTGACACCTCTTTTCGTTCTTGGATTTTCAATAGTTGTGAATGTAGGGCTTGATATCGTATTTGTAAAATATTTCGGAATGGGCGTTGAGGGAACTGCCATGGCAACTGTGATTGCACAGTTTTTATCCTCAGCTATTTGTTTTATTTACATAATAAAAAAATGTCCTGTTCTTAAAGTATCAAAAAAGGATTTCAAAGTTACAAAAGCCGAACTTGCTGATTTATATTCAACCGGTTCAGCTATGGGACTTATGCTCTCAATAGTTTCAGTAGGTTCTGTTATACTTCAAAGTGCTATAAACGGTCTTGGAAAAGATATAATCGCATCTCATACAATTGCAAGAAAAATTTCTGAAATGTTTATGATGCCGCTCAGTACAATTGCAATGGCTTCATCTGCTTTTGCAAGTCAGAATATCGGTGCAGGAAAAATGGACAGGGTTAAAAAGGGAATCAAGCAGAGTATTATAATTTCATGGGTATGGTCGCTTATAACTGTTGTTGTTGTTTATACAGCAGGAAATCTGCTCCTTGGATTGGTTGCGGGCGAAAATAAGGAAGATATAATATCGGTTGCATGGTATTATCTTAAAATAAATACACCTTTCTATTTTATTCTTGGTGTACTGCTTGTACTGAGAAGCTCTATGCAGAGTATGGGAATGAAAGTAATTCCTGTAATTTCAAGCATTATTGAACTGATAGGCAAATTTGCAGTAACAGTACTGCTTGTTCCGGTGTTTGATTATTTTGGCGTATGCATATCCGAACCAAGCATATGGATTTTTATGACAATCTGGCTTGCTGTATCATATATTCTGAAAATAAAAAAATTGTCGTCATCTGTAAATGTGATTCCTGAAACTGTATAAATAACTTTATTCTGGAAATCCACTGCAATAATTTGCAGTGGATTTTTTTGTTGTGTACTGAATTATTAGTGGATTATTGTTAAATTTAACATATAAAAGCTGATAAATATGTAATTTTATACTAACTTTTATTTTTTTTTAAATATATATTTGTAAAAATAATAATAATGTGCTATAATATATACTGTTA
>CAYRPZ010000012.1:0-32000 GCA_964426275.1 uncultured Ruminococcus sp.
ATTTTTATATGGGTATTTTAATTTCCGACAAAATGTATTATAATATAATTAATCTATTTGAAAGGATTTATGAAATTATGCTTAACAAAGTTAAAGTTAATATCTGTGGAAAAGAATATACACTTCAGACTGAAGAAGACCCCGGATATATCTACAGCCTTGCAAGGTATGTTGAAAAGAGAATAAATGACATCACATCTGCAAATTCAGGAATTTCTGCCATATCCGCAGCTGTCATGGTTGCTTTCATGGCAGTTGACGAACTTCATCAGACAAACAGAAATATTGATAATATCCGCAATGAGCTTAAAGAATACATGGACGAAGCAGAAAGACTTCAGAATGAACGTGACAGAGTTCTTACGGAATATAAAAAAGCCCTTGATGACCGTCAGAAAGCACTTGCTGAACGTGAAAGTGCATATGAGGAACGTGACAGTGCAATTGCAGAGCGTGATGCAGCTATGGCAAAGCGTAACAATGCACTGGCTGAAAGAAATGATGCATTCAGGGAACTGGGAATTACAAAGTCAAAGATTGCACAACTTGAAGGAAATATGCGTCTTAAACAGTTAAAGGACAGTATAGATGGCTGAACTGCTCGCACCTGCCGGAAGCTTTGAAACTCTTGTTTCTGCTGTAAGATGCGGTGCTGATGCGGTATATATAGGCGGAAAATCTTTTTCGGCACGTCAGAACGCCTCAAATTTCACAATGAACGAAGTTAAAGAAGCTGTATATTTATGCCATTTAAACGGTGTAAAGCTCCATATCGCAGTAAATACCATTGTATTTGACAGTCAGCTTGAAGAATTTGCAAATGATATAAAGCAGTATGCAGAAATGGGCGTTGATGCACTGATAGTGCAGGATATCGGTGCATTTGAATGTATAAAAAAGACTGTGCCTGATATACCTGTCCATGCCTCAACACAGCTTACAGTACATACTGTAAATGGTGCATTAACAGCCAAAGAACTCGGATTTGAAAGAATCGTTCTCTCAAGGGAACTTTCATACAGACAGATTGAAGAAATCAGCAGGCTTGATATCGAAACGGAAGTATTTGTTCACGGTGCATTATGTATGTCAGTTTCAGGCCAATGCTATATGTCAGCTTTAATCGGTTCAAGAAGCGCCAACAGAGGATTATGTGCCCAGCCGTGCCGTCTGCCGTTTTCAGCTGTCGGAAACAGGGATTTTCATGCATTGTCGCTGAAAGATTCCTGCCTTGCATATCATATGCAGGAGCTTATAAATGCCGGCGTGGATTCATTCAAGATTGAAGGAAGAATGAAACGCCCCGAATATGTTGCATCTGCTGTGAATGAATACAGAAAAGCAATAGACGGTCTTGAACCTGATACGGATATTCTCAAATCTGTATTCTCAAGAAGCGGATTTACAGACGGATACTATACAGGCAAAAGGAATGATATGTTCGGAACGAGAGTCCGTGAAGATGTCGTGTCAGCCGAATATGTATTTCCTAAGATTCATCAGCTTTACCGCAAAGAAAGAAAATGTGCAGATGTTAATTTCAGCATATCGCTTAATCCTGATGAACCTGCTGAGGTACAAATTTCAGACAGCGACGGCAATAATGCCTGTGTAACAGGAGATATTCCATGCAAAGCGATAAAAAGACCGGCTGACAGGGAAATCCTTGAAAAACAGTTTTCAAAGCTTGGAGATACGGTTTACAGCATGAAGTCACTTGAATTTGAAAATAAAAGATGTCTTACACTTCCCGCATCATCGCTTAATGACCTTAGAAGAAAGGCTGTATCGGCTCTTGATATCATAAGGGCTGAAAAAAATACACCGTCATATACAATAAACAATGACTTTACGGTTTCATTCTCTGAGAAAAAGAAACTCAAAAATCAGACACTGAGAATTAAGATTAAAAATTTAAATCAGCTTTCAGAACTGACACCTGAAATTTACAGTCATATTGAATATATATACATACCGATGAAAGAAGCTGAAAAACTTTTAAATATATCAGATGAAATAAAAGACAAAACAATAATAATTCCTCCAAGATTTACAATGAATGAAAATAGTATTGAGAAATGTATTAAAAATCTTTTCAATCAGGGATTTAAAGGACTTGCCTGCAATAATATATCATATATACATACAGGAAAAAAATACGGATTCCGGCTTCATGGTGACTTTGGACTTAATATCGTCAACTCATACAGCTTAAATAAATTCAGCGAAATCGGTCTTTCAGATGCAATACTGTCGCCTGAACTTAAAATAAATCAGATATACCCGCTTTCAGGAAATATCCCGTCAGGAATTATCGCATATGGCAGACTTCCGCTTATGCTGGTAAAAAACTGTCCGGTTAAAAATGAAACCGGCTGTAAAAACTGTACTAAATTCCTCACAGACCGTACGGGCAGAAAATCGCCTGTAATATGCTGTGAGGAATATGCTGAAATTTTCAATTCTTCTCCTGTTTATATGGCTGACCGCATTAATGAGCTGAAAGGAATTGATTTTCTTGTATTGTCATTTACAGATGAACCTGCTGAAAAAGTATTCTCTTTAATAAATGAATATATATCAGGCAGTCCGTCATGCCCTGAAAATATTACCAGAGGGTTGCTTTACAGAGGAATTATTTAAAGATAAAGGAGGATATAATATAAAAAAATGAAGCTTACAAAAAAATCGCTTGTATTCATATTCCTTATGATTATGGCAATGGTTATCGGTTCATTTATTGCTATACAATGTTCACAGACAAACTCATTCTTACAGTTTCTCAGCTATTCATATGCAATAGGACTTGAAAATGACAATCCTATGGTGCTTGACCTTGTCATTATAAAGATTACACTTGGATTTACTCTGAATATAAGTATTGCCCATGGCATTACAATAATACTTGCAATTATTTCATATCCTAAAATTGTAAAGTTTGTTGAATAGCATTACATAGGAAGTATTGGGTATGATAATTACTGATACAATATACAGCTATTATAAAAAACTGTATTTTTAATATACAGCATGACATTTTGAATTATTCATTTATATATATGTGTTATATACAGAAGGAGATTTTCAGTTATGTTTACCAAAGATATAGGTATTGACCTCGGCACAGCCAATACCCGAGTTTATATGAGAGGAAAGGGAATTATAATCCGTGAACCGTCTGTTGTTGCTGTCAATACCAAAACAGAAAAAGCACAGTATGTCGGTCAGGACGCAAAGGATATAATCGGAAGAACCCCCGGTTCGATAATTGCTGTAAAACCATTGAAAAATGGTGTTATAGCTGATTTTGACATAACAATAACAATGCTTCAGGAATTTATAAAAAAATCTCTGAAAGGAACTCTTTTCACAAAGGCAAGAGTTATAATCTGCATACCGTCAGGAGTTACACCTGTTGAACGGCGTGCTGTAAAGGATACCGCTGAACTTGCAGGAGCAAAACACGTTTTCATAGTTGAAAAACCTATGGCATCGGCAGTCGGTGCAGGACTTCCGGTTGATGAACCTTCCGGAAACATGATAGTTGACATAGGAGGAGGCACTACTGAAGTCGCTGTCATATCGCTCGGAGGAATAGTTGCCTCACGCTCAGTAAGAATTGCCGGCGATGAACTTGACAACGCAATTGTCAGCTTTATAAGGAGAAAATACAATCTGCTTATCGGAGAACGCATGGCGGAAGATATAAAAATACAGATAGGCTCTGCATATCCTGCTGATGAAGAAGAAACCATGGAAATAAGAGGAAGAAATCTTCTCAACGGACTTCCTGAAAATCTTACCATATCATCTTCCGAAATAAGAGATGCTCTTGCAGAACCGCTTTCAAAAATTATAGATGCAATAAAGATAACTCTTGAAAAAACTCCTCCCGAACTTTCCTCTGATATAATCAGTCAGGGCATAACTCTTGCAGGAGGCGGAGCAATGCTCAAGGGACTTGATACTCTCATAAACCATGAAACAGGTATGCCTGTATATATTGCCGAATTTCCGCTTGACTGTGTAGCTGAAGGAATGGGAAAAATACTTGAAAATCCATCGGAATATCAGGACGCACTGACCGATGAACCAAGATATTATTAAAAATCTGAAAGGAGCTTTTCTGCTGTATGGGTGATTTTTTCAAGACTTTCAGATTTAAGCTTATTGTATGCATAATTGCACTGCTTGCAGGATTCATGCTCTGTTCAGCAGTTTCAGAGGGAACATTCTTTTCAGGTGAAAATTTAATAAACAATATAACCAATCCTGTCAGAAAGTATGCCTCATCAGCTACAGGAACAATCGGGGAAAAACTCGATGCACTCATAAATTTTTCTGAATATAAAAATGAAAATGAAAAACTCCGTGAAGAAATCGCACAGCTCAGAAAAGACCTTACAGACTATGAGGATACAAAGGCGGAACTTGAAGAACTTCAGAAATTTATGGGAATAAAGGAAGAACATGCAGACGAGAATTTAAAACTTTCCTCTCCATGTACGATAATAAGCAGGACTGCAAATGACATATACTGTTCCTTTATGATAGACAAAGGCTCAGATGACGGAATTTCACTTTATGACCCTGTTGTAACATCAGAAGGCCTTGTAGGCATTATAACAGAAGTTTCGGAAACATATTCAGCCGTAGAAACAATTCTTTCCCCAGGAGTTGCCATAGGAGCAATATGCCCTCAGACAAATGATACTGGAATTGTTCAGGGAAGCGTTTCAGGAGCTGTTGACGGAAACTGTGAAATGATTTATATTGACCGCAGCAACAATCTCCAAAGCGGAAATATAATCACTACTTCAGGAGCAGGAGGAAGATTTCCGAAAGATTATCTTATAGGAAGCATAAAGCAAGTAAAAACTGATGACAGCGGTCTTTCATCATATGCAGTAATAGAGCCGTTTGTTAATATATCAGACATTTCACAGGTAATGGTTATAATTGAATTCAGCGGTCAGGAGGCAGACAATGAAAAGGATTAAAACTGTCAGACCGAAATATCAAAGAAGATTTACTGTCATAAGATGGACAATATTTCTTGCAATGATATTTATATTCTTTATATTCATGTGTACAGGAAACTTTATAAAGCCATTGCTGCTTATACCAATGGCAGTATGCATATCAGTCAATGAAGATGAACTGATATCAGCCTGCACGGGTGTTTTATGCGGACTGCTTACAGATATAGCCTGTGACCGCCTTTTCGGATACAATGCAATAATACTTGCAGTGTCATGTACGGTAGTTTCTCTGCTCTTTTCAAATCTGCTGAGAAGAAATATAATAAATGTATTCATACTTTCTTCAGCCATTACATTTATTCAGGGAGGAATTGACTATCTGCTCTATTATTTTATATGGAGCAGTGAGGACGTATCGGTTATATACATTGATATAATACTGCCTTCCTGTATAATTACTTCAATGTCATCACTTTTAATATACTCTGTTATAAGAGCTGTACGGCATAAATTTACTCCTGAACGCCTGCAACCACTTATTGACCTGTAATTATTATAAAGAGGTATGCCTATGCTGAAAAAATTAGCTGACGGTCTGAGAACCGCATTTATAATCCTTATTGTACTTGCATCAGTATCAATGGCGGTAATCAGACTTCTTAAAATACAGATTTCCGGTGAAAACGAAACTTATATAAATTTCAATACAAGCCAAGGAAATATTATAAAATCAACACAGACCATCAATGCAACAAGAGGAGAAATTGTTGATGTAAACGGAAATCCGATAGTCGAAAACAAAGTCGGATATAATGTAATAATACAGGCGGCATTTTTTCCCGATGACCTCACAGAAGGAAATGAAATCCTGCTGAAAATTTCAGAAATACTTAAAGACTATGATATATCATGTATTGAGTCAATCCCTGTTACGATGGAAATGCCTTATGAGTATATTTCAGGAAATGATGATGATATCGAAAAACTGAAAAAAAATGCAGGAGTAAATGTATATGCAACTGCTGAAAACTGTATCAGCAAACTCATACTTGACTACAGCATTTCAAACGAATATACAGACTATGAAAAACGAATAATAGCAGGACTAAGATATGAAATGCAGATAAGAAACTTTTCAATAAGCAATGTTTTCACGCTTGCAGAAGATGTTCCGCTTGATGCAGTTGTAAAAATAAAGGAATACAGCCCTGAACTTTCAGGCATTGATATAATAGAAGCACCGTCAAGAACATATGCTCAGACAGATGTCATACCGCATGAAATAGGTACTGTAGGTCCTATATATGCCGAAGAATATGAGGAACTCAAAGAGCTTGGATATGCAATGGATGACAACGTGGGAAAAAGCGGTATTGAAAAAGGCATGGAACAGTATCTCAGAGGGAAAAACGGTACAAGAACATTTTCAATTCTTAATGGAAATGTTGTCGGAAATGAAATTACCGAAGAAGCTGTTGCAGGAAACACTATAAAGCTTACTATAAATTCTGATTTCCAGCGTGATATACAAAACGTGCTTGAAAATTTTATAGTATATCTTAACAATCATGAAAGCGGAAAATATACAGATGTTTCCTCGGGAGCAATAGCCGTGATTGATGTCAAAACAGGAGCAGTACTTGCACTTGCTACTGCACCGACATATACAATGGACGAATATATTGAGAATTATCAGCAGCTGCTTGAACGTGACGGTCAGCCGATTATAAACCGTGCAACTGATGGAATATACCGACCGGGTTCAACATTCAAAACTATAACAGCCAGTGCCGGACTTAATGAGGGAATTGTGGACAGTACTTCAACATTCTATTGTTCTCACGAATATAACTATTATGACATAACTGTCCACTGCACAGGATATCATCAGAATATAAGCGTTACAAGAGCTATTGAAGTTTCCTGCAATATATATTTCTATGAACTTGGTCAGCGTCTTGGAATTGATAAAATAAGTGAATATGCAGCTCTTTACGGACTGGGACAGAGCCTTGGACTTGAATCAGGCGACTCAGCAGGATATCTTGCAAATCCGGAAACATTTGAAAATCTTGGTATGCTCTGGACAAGAGGTCAGGTTCTTCAGGCAGCAATCGGTCAATCAGAAGTTGGTGTTACACCGCTTCAGCTTGCTGTTGCAGCATCAACAATTGCCAATGAGGGAACAAGATACAAACCCCATCTTGTTGACAGCATATACAACTATGACATGAGTGAACTGATAGAGAAAATAGAACCTGAAGTCGCACAGCAGATTGACCTTAGCTATAATTTTTATCCTTATATAAAACAGGGCATGATTGCAGCTTCTCATAATACACCTTCAGGAGAATATTCTCTCAACGACCTTGGATTTGATGTTGCAATAAAGACAGGCACTCCCCAGTCATCAAGAGGAACTGATTCAACCTTTATAGGATTTGCACCTGCCGATAATCCTCAGATAGCATTTGCGGGAATTATAGAGGGAGGAGAATATTCAAAATATATGGTAAGAAAAATAATTGATGCCTACTGTAAATACTACGATTTGTCATAGAGTATGGTGCAGGAAAAACAATCTCTGATGATAATATTATAAATATAGGTATTTAAGAATAATATATCCAATTTTTATTGTTCAAATTGCACAAATAAACGGACCAAAATAAAAGCATTTCAACAAATTTAAAATAAAGCATAATTTTGAATTTGACAAACCAATAATTTGTGGTACAATATAAAGTGAACATTTTAATTTTATTGTTTATGCATGAAATTCAATAAAAAATGCATAATTCAATATCAGAAAGGAGTTTTTATGTCTAAAGTTATTGCAATTACTTCCGGTAAAGGCGGTACAGGAAAATCATCAATCTGTTCAGGGCTTGGATACTCCCTCGCAAAGCAGGGCTGCCGAACTCTCATAATCGAACTTGACTTTGGTCTGAGATGTATTGACATCATTTTCGGAATGCAGGATAAAATTACTCAGGATTTAGGAACTGTCCTTGCAGGAAAATGCAGTATTCTTGATGCTGTAACCCAGACAACGATGGCAAGCAACCTGTATATACTTTGTGCACCGAAAGACCCGTTTGCAGTCGTTACTGCCGAACAAATCGCTGATATCTGCCAGCAGATAAAGAAATACTATGATTATATTATAATCGATACAGGTGCAGGAATAAATTCTCATGTATTTGATATTGTCGAACAATCCAACCTTATACTTGTAGTTTCAACACCTGACCCCATATGTGCCAGAGATGCACAAATGATGTCGGACGCATTCTATGCAAGAGGAAATCAGCGTCAGCGTCTTATCATCAACAAAGTAACCAAAAAAGCTATAGGATTTTCACTTGTAAAAGACCTTGACGAAATAATTGATACAGTAGGAGTACAGCTTATAGGCGTTATACCTGAAGATTACCAGCTTGTTGTTGCAACAGGAACAGGTCAGCCTATACCATACGGAGCACCAAGTCTTTTGGCATTTGATGCCATTGCAAAAAGAATCCGCGGAGAGGATATTCCTCTTACTATTAAATTAAAACAGTAAAAAAAATTTAATTTTCATATAGAAAGGATTTTAAATAATATGAACATTGCATTAATAGCACATGATGCAAAAAAAGAACTGATGGTTCAGTTCTGTATCGCTTACTGCGGTATTCTTTCAAGGTATAACCTCTGTGCAACAGGAACAACGGGAAAGCTTGTCGGCGAAGCTACAGGTCTTAATATCCAGCGTTATCTGAGTGGTGCACAGGGCGGTGGCCAGCAGATAGGTTCAAAGATTTCATGCAATGAAATTGATGTTCTGCTGTTTTTCAGAGATCCGATAACACCAAAAGCACATGAACCCAATGACATGAATCTTCTCAGACTCTGCGATGTACATAATGTACCCGTTGCAACAAATATTGCAACTGCTGAAGCTCTGATACTTGCTCTGGAACGTGGCGATTTGGACTGGCGTGAATTCGGAACTCCAAAACTGTAACTTAACAAAGTCGCCCCTTGATACAAAAAAGGGGCTTTTTTAATCTCATTCAAAAAAGAAAATCTGTCAGGAGGTTTTTATTTATGGCTCTTTTTCAAAGACCTAACGGTACTGAAGACATTACACCTCAGAATATCTATAAATGGCATACCGTAGAAAAAATTGCAAGGGAAACAGCTGAAAATTTTGGCTTTGGTGAAATCAGAATCCCGACATTTGAAAATACAAATCTTTTTATGCGTTCAGTAGGTGAAACAACAGATGTTGTTCAGAAAGAAATGTATTCTGTAATCGCAAGGGAAAGCAAATTCACATTAAGACCTGAAGGTACTGCCGGAACTATGAGAGCATTAATTCAGAACGGACTTCTTAATGAAGCAATGCCTCAGAAAGTTTTTTATATTCTCTCATGTTTCAGACATGAACGCCCTCAGGCAGGCAGACTCCGTGAATTTCATCAGTTCGGAGTTGAAATGGCAGGAAGTGCCTCTGCCTCTGCCGATGCTGAAGCAATACTTCTTGCAAAGACAATTATTGACAGACTCGGACTAAAAAATATAAAACTGTATATCAATTCAATAGGATGTCCGGACTGCCGTAAAAAATATCATGAGGCTCTGAGAAACTTCTTTGAAAGCAGAAAGGAAAATCTCTGTGAAACCTGTCTTTCAAGGCTTGAAAAAAATCCTATGCGCATACTTGACTGCAAAAGTCCGGTATGCTCTGAAATTGCAGAAAATGCCCCTGTTATAATAGATTATCTGTGTGAGGACTGTGCTAATCATTTCAGTCAGCTTCAGTCATATCTTAAAACTATGGATATTGAATATGAAATCAATCCGAAAATTGTAAGAGGACTTGACTACTATACAAGAACTGTATTTGAATTTGTAACAACAGATATCGGAGCTCAGGGTACAGTATGCGGAGGCGGAAGATATGACGGACTGATTAAGGAACTTGGAGGTGCACCAACATCTTCCCTCGGTTTTGCGATGGGACTTGAAAGACTTATAATAACTATGGAAAAACAGGGCTGTGACTTTATACAGCCTAAACAGTGCGACCTTTATATTGCACCGATGGGAGAAAATGCTCTGCTTAAATCAATGGAAATCGCAAAAAATCTCCGTGAGGAAGGCTTCAGAGTGGAATATGATTTAATGGGCAGAGGTCTTAAAGCACAGATGAAGTATGCAGACAAGCTCGGTGCAGTATTTTCAATGGTAATAGGTGACAATGAAATTGAAACCGGAGATATAAAAATTAAGAACATGAAAACAGGCGAACAGCATGAACTCAGCCTTGATGATACTTTTACCGACAAATTTTCAGATATATCAATTGCACATATGTTCAGCAATGTAATGGAAGATATAAACCTTTAGGAAACGGAGGCTATATAATATATGATTATTCCGTCCGAAAATATTGCAACGGCAGGTTTTATTGTATTTATTTCCCTGTTTTTGCCGGTTTTGCTGACAAGCGTATGCCTTGCAGGAAAATTTATAAATGCCAGAGCTTACTTCTGCGGATTCGGAGTATTTCTTGTATCGGAACTGCTTATAAGAACTCCCCTTATATCAGCACTTCTTACAGATAATTCATTCAGAATTTTTGCATCATCATCAATAGGAATGATAGTAACAGGAGCTTTCTCAGCAGGAATTATTGAAGAAACAATGAAATATGCAGTTGCAGACAGAATGCTGAAATCTGAAATTTCATATAAAACAGCACTGTCATTCGGATTCGGAGGACTTTGCTGTGAACTGATATCAGTAATGGGGCTTGAATATATGAACAGCCTTATTACAATGATACTGATAAATCAGAATTCCCCCCAGACGCTTATGAATATGGAAGGTGCATCTCAGATGGTTTCAGAAATTAAATTGCTGACACCCGTAAATATGGTTTTTAACCTTCTGACAAGATTATGCAAAGCAACATTTTTCCTTGCATCATCAGTTGCCATAATGAAAGGAGTTCAGCAAAAAAAACCGTTTTATGTATTTATATGCATTATGCTCCATACAATGTTCAATTCAATATTCATACTTATAAACAACAGATATGTTGCATGCGGTGCATCATTAATGCTTGCATTTGTATTCATAGCTTTCACACTGCTTTCAAAAGATGAGTTCACCCCAAGACCTGAAAGCAAAAGAACTGCTCAGAACAGATATAAAAGTTCAGAAAGAAAAACGTCTGACAGGAACAGAAAAAAATCAACAGTCCGCAATCATCATACCACGGCTTCAATAAACCGCAATAATATGATGGAAAGCCTTAATTCAAATATAGCAAGCGGAAATTATAACCGATACTCGTCTTCCTTGAATTCCAACCCTGAAAATTATTATCAGGGACAGGACGTAAGGGAAATATATAAAAGAAATATGTACAGAAAATAATCGGAGGAAATTTTTTTATGGCAGATAATATGAAAGGTCTTAAACGTACACATTACTGCAATGATGTTGAAGAAATCGGCTCAGAAGTTGTTGTAGGCGGATTCGTTCAGAAAATCCGTGACCTCGGAAATCTTATCTTTATTGACCTGCGTGACAGAACAGGAATTGTACAGCTTGCATTCAACGATGAAACTGACAGGACATTGTTTGAAAAAGCATCGTCATGCAAAAGCGAATATGTACTTATGGCAAAAGGCACAGTTCAGGAACGTTCAAGCATCAACAAAGATATTAAAACAGGCAGAATTGAAATAATTGCAACTGATTTAAGAATACTTGCAAAAGCTCAGACACCGCCTTTTGAAATTCAGAGTGAAACAAAGGTAAATGAAGAATTACGCCTTAAATACAGATACCTTGACTTGAGAAGGAAACCGCTTCAGGATAATCTGATAATGCGTCATAAAATTGCCCAGACAGCAAGGGAATATTACTGTGCAAACGGATTTATTGAAATTGAAACTCCGATGATGATGAAATCAACTCCTGAAGGTGCAAGAGATTATCTTATTCCGTCAAGAGTTCATAACGGAAAATTCTATGCACTCCCCCAGTCACCGCAGATTTACAAACAGCTCCTCATGATTGCAGGAATGGATAAGTATATACAGCTTGCAAGATGTTTCAGAGATGAAGATTTAAGAGCTGACCGCCAGCCTGAATTTACACAGATTGACCTTGAAATGTCATTTGTAGATGTTGATGATATACTTGAATCAACAGAAGGATTTATTTCATATCTTTTCAAAAAAGTTCTTGATATTGAAATTCCGACACCACTCCCTCGTCTTACTTATAATGAAGCTATGTCAAGATATGGTTCAGACAAGCCTGATACACGCTTTGGAATGGAAATTCAAGATATATCGGAAATTGTAAAGAACTGTGGATTTGGTGTATTTGAAACAGCAGTTTCAAACGGCGGAAGCGTAAGAGCAATCATTGCTGAAAATGCCTCAAAAACTCTTACAAGAAAAGAAATTGACAAACTCACTGAAATGGCAAAGGGTATCGGTGCAAAAGGTCTTGCATATATCCGCTGGACAGATGAAAAACCTAACTGTTCATTTGCAAAATTTATTTCCGAGGATACCCTTAATGCAATCCTTGAAAAAACAGGCTGTAAGCAGGGAGATGTAATGCTTATAGTTGCTGATAAAAATAAAGTAACACTTCCTGTACTTGGTGCATTAAGACTTAAAGTTGCAAAGCAGCTGGATATAATTCCGGAAGGATATAATTTCCTGTGGATTACAGAATTTCCGTTCTTTGAATATGATGAGGAAACGGATTCATGGCTTGCAATGCATCATCCATTTACAATGCCTATGGACGAATGTATTCAGTATCTTGATACAAATCCTGAAAAGGTATATGCAAAAGCATATGACCTTGTACTTAATGGAATTGAACTTTCATCAGGTTCAATGAGAATTACGGATTATGAACTTCAGGAAAAGATGTTCAAGGCTCTTGGACTTACAGAAGATGAGATACAGAAGAAATTCGGATTTCTTGTTGAAGCATATAAATACGGTGCACCGCCTCACGGAGGACTTGGAATTGGTCTTGACAGACTTTCAATGCTTATGTGTGGCTGTGACAGCCTTAGAGATGTAACTGCATTTCCTAAAGTACAGAATGCAAGCGAACTCATGTCAGAATGTCCGTCAGAAGTTGATGCTGAAAACCTTGATATACTTGGTATAAAGGTAATTGAAAAGGATAATGGATAATAATTAAAAAAAATTTATTTATATTCAAAAAAATAAAAATCCTCCGTTTAGTTCAAAAGCGGAGGATTTAAATTTTATGAAAATCATGTGAATTAAATTTTCATAAAATTTACACATTGTTATGTTACAACACATTTAATATACACAAAGAACATTTATAATATAGATAACCAAAAGAATGGAGGATACTATTTATGTCAAATAAAAAAATAATAATATGTGTTACAGCATTTTTGCTTGTTGCAGGAACTTTTGTCGGAGTAAGCTTTGCACTTAACAATAATTATAATGAATACAATGCAACACAGACATCAGATACTTCACAAAATGATTCTGAAAGCACAGATAATCAGAATGATGAAGCTGTAAAAGTAAAACAGGCTGTTCAGAATATTACATATGAAAGCGAGCTTTTTGGCGATGAAATAATGACTATTGATATAATTGCTGATGAAGACGACTGGCAGAATATGATTGACAATGCATCTGACGAGGAATATATAAGCGTTGATGTAAATGTGAACGGAACACTTATTGAAAATGTAGGAATACGCACAAAAGGCAATTCAAGTCTTACAACCGTTGAAAGTTCAGACAGTGACAAATACAGCTTTAAGATTAAATTTGACAAATATGTTGATGACCAGACTTGCTTTGGTCTTGACAAGCTTGTACTCAACAATATAGTTTCAGACAACACCTATATGAAAGACTATATATCATTTGATATGATGAAATTTATGGGAGTAAACGGTTCTCTGTACAATTATTCATATATAACCGTAAACGGTGAATACTGGGGACTTTATGTTGCTCTTGAAGCCTATGACAAAAGTTTTCTTAATCGTACTTACGGAGATGACAGCGGATTTCTCTATAATGTAAAAACAATGAATATGAACGAAGATAAAAATGGCGGCGGAATGATGCCTCCTGATGATTTTGAACCGCTTACAACAATGCCGGAAGACATAAATTCATCAGATGATATGCCAAAAGACGCAAACCCGTCAGATGATATACCAAAAGATGCAAATCCGTCAGATGATATGCCAAAAGACGCAAATCCCTCAGATGATATGCCAAAAGACGCAAATCCCTCAGATGATATGCCGGAAGATGGAGAATTAAAAATGCCTGAGGATTTTGACCCTGAAAATTTCAATCCTGAGGACTTTGATTTTGAAAATTTCAATCCTGAAGATATGCAGGGCGGTTTCGACCAAATGATGAATATGCAGGACAACGGAGGCTCTTTAATTTACACAGATGACAACTGGGAAAGCTATTCATCAATTTTTGACAATGCAGTATTCAACAGAACATCTGAAGAAGATTATCAGAGAGTTATAACAGCTCTTAAAAAACTTTCAGAGGGTGAAAATATTGATGAATACTTTGATGTTGACCAGATACTCCGATATCTTGCAGTGCATACAACTCTTGTAAATCTTGACAGCTATTCATCAAATATGGCTCAGAACTATTATATTTATGAAAAAGATGGAGTTCTTTCAATTCTTCCATGGGACTATAATCTTGCATTCGGAGGATTTTCATCAAGTGATTCAACATCAGCTATAAACTTCCCTATTGATTCGCCAGTATCCGGAGTTGAACTTGAGGACAGACCACTTATTGCAAAACTTCTTGAAATAGATGAATACAAGGAAAAATATCATGAATATCTTCAGCAAATAGTCGATGAATATTTCAACAGCGGATACTTTAACAATAAGATTGATGAAATAAATAATAAAATAAGCAGCTATATTGAAACCGAACCTCAGAAATTCTGTACATATGAGGAATATGAAACCGCTGTAAGCACCCTTAAAGCATTCGGTGAACTCAGAGCTGAAAGTATAAAAGGACAGCTTGACGGTTCAATTCCTTCAACAACAAAGGAACAGCAAGATAATTCCGAAGCACTTATAACAGATGAAAGTATAAATATTGCTGACATGGGAACTCAGATGGGTGGAAAAGAATTAGACAAAGGCATGAAAGGAGAAGGATTTAACGGACAGCATCCGGACAAAAATAATGATTCAGGCAATATGCCGGAAGATGGTGAAATTCCATCAGAAAAAATGACTCAGACTCTTGAAAGCGATGAACCAACAGAAACATATGTACCTACAAAATCAAATAATGATAATGCCTTTAATGGAAATCCGCCGGAGAACATACCTAATTTAACTGAAGAAAATAATGATAATGCATACTATCCAAATTATTCTTTCCCTTATAATGATACGCCTAAGGGAAATGATAATTCACGCTTTCAGGATATTTCTGTACCGAATAATAATATGCCTCCTGAAAATAACAACGTAAATAATAATAAAATACTGCCTGATAATTTTAACAAATCTATACCTCAGAATACAGAAGAAAATCAGCCTGAAATATAAAAATAAAGCTAAATAGATTACAAATATTTCTAAATACAATTTAATATATTATGAACTCTTTGTTTTCCATTTTTAATATCTTCAGATGTAATAAAATTGAGAGTGTCAGATGTTTTGTGTAATTTGTAAATCAACTTACAAAAAATATTCTGCACTCTCAAAAATTTTAATTAATTATTATACGATTGCTTAATTATATAAATAAAAAGCAGACTGATTTAATACCAGTCTGCTTATCAAAATGCGGATAACAGGACTTGAACCTGCACGGGGTTGCCCCCACCAGCACCTGAAAAGAGTGCGAGCCTTATTTTAACAGTATTTAACAATATATAACTTCCCTCTGATTTATTCAGGGGGATTTATATTTGTTTTTTTTAGCGACGCAGGAGCGTTAAGAAAAAAATAAATATAAAGCCCTGCCGTAGGGTGCAGGGATACGGCGCAGCCCTGCATGGCTGAGCGATGAGCGAAGACATGAATAAAGTTAAATTATATCAGTAAGTAATAGTTCAGAACGGTAAATATAACCGTTCTTTTGTTTTGCGTTAAACTAAAAAGGAGCAGGGGGGAGAAGTTGGGGTATAGTATTACCCCAACTTCTGTCGCATTTTTTAACTTCTGTCGCACTAAATTACAAAGTGGTTACAAACACTATTTTCAAATCAAATTCAGCCCGCTTTGTAACTTTTCTGTAATAAAAAAATAAGGTTCGGAATTACCCCGAACCTTATTTTATTCTTCTTCAATTATCTTATAAACTTCCTCTAATGCTCTGAGCTGTTTAACCTTTGGAAGTTTATTCATAGCTTCAATCATTTCTTTTTGTAATCCGTTTAATTCCGATGAGCCATTATTGTATGTATTGCTCTGAACTCCTCCGCTTTGATTCTCGTTGTGTATAATCTGTCCTGTTTTCTGTTCGGTTCTCCCCAGAAGATAATCTATCGATATATCAAGATATTCCGCAATTTTATAGATACTTGAAATCATTGTGTCGTTTCCTTTTGATAAGTCTGAAACATAGTTAATATTTAAATTACATTCATCAAGAAGTGTCTTGATTGTTATATTCTTTTTTCTTGCTGATTCTTTTATTTTTAAAGCTATTTCTTGTTGATTATACATATATAAACACCTTTCTTTTTATGTAAATTTTATAAAAATCATTATACATCTTGACAATCAAGATGTATCTTGATATAATATAATTAAGATAGCAAACGGACACAAGGCGAGAACTTAGTACATTAGCAGTATTGAACCTGCCGAGAACTTTAGAGAGTAGCAGACAGGAAAATATGAGAAATTGAAAAGTTGCAGTTCTTTGACGTTGAGAATCTTAAGTTTTCATTTCTTAAATTCGACTTAATAAGCCTTGTTTATTTTCATAACATACCTCATGAATTATAACACAAAAGGCTTATTAAGTCAATACAAATGTTGCGGTAACTCGGCGAAACCCTAAAACCGAGAGAGAGGATAAATATTATGAATAAGATTATTGGTCTTGAAAGAAAAAGCGGTGAATATAACGGCGTTAAGTATGATAATACTATTATCTATTTTGTTGCCAATGTTCCTAATGTAACAGGTTATAAGGGTGGTAATGTTAAAGTTAAAACTCCTTTTTTGTCTAAGGCTGTTGGAATTCCAGTTTCTGACCTTGGAGCAATTATTGATAAAGAAGTTGTTTTTGAATATGATTTCACTGTTGACCCTCCCAAACTTTCAAATATTTTTGTTGAAAAGTAAAGGGGTTCTATAAATGGAATATGAAGAAACAAGTTTTGAAGAAGTGGAAACACTTCAAACCGACTTAGTCGAAAACGTAACAACATCTATTGAAATTTATTCAGAAGTCACTTCTGAGCCTTTTTCTGATGAAACATTTTCATCATCTGATATAACTTCTGAAATTTCGGAAACAGTAACTACATATAATGATTCTGAAAATTTACAGCGTATCGCTGATAATACTGATTTTGAAATTGGATTTCTTCAAGCGTTTGTTGTTGCGTTTGTTATGATTATGATATATAAATTTCTCAAGATGTTATTCTGATATAAAGGGGGTGTATTTATGTTTGACAGAATGAAATACAAGTTTAAAACATCTGTTTCAGAGTTTTCTAACAAGTTTGAAAATGCTAAATACAAGTTTCTTGCTCCTGCTGTGGCTTTTGCTGGTAGTGTTTCAGCTTTTACAGTTTCTGCAGGTGCTGAGGGTCTTGATGGCTGGACAAGTGCAGTTACTTCATCAATGTTTGATGGAATGTTTGCTGATATTAAAGCTTTAATTCCTGTTCTTCTTCCTGTAATTGTTTCATTCCTTGCTTTCCGTAAGGGCTGGGGCTTCCTTAAAGGTCAGATCAAAGGTGCTTAATTCCGTATCTGCAATTTGGGTGGATACGCTCAGGCGAAAAGTTAAGCCTATGGGTGCAGATTTTTTTCTGTACCCTGTTTTTTATATACGAGGTGATTAAAATTGAAAAAACTGATAACTAAGTTTACAAGTATATTTCTTGCCGTTGTCGTTCTTATGAGTTGTGTTGTTTCCGTGTCGGCAGAATCAACAGCAGAAGTTTTAAATGAACCGCTTCTTTCTTCTTTGCCTGAACCGTCTGCGAAATATTTATCTGTCTTTTTTGAAGATGATGTTCTTAAGTATGATAATTTCATTATTTTCAGATATTTTTATTCTAACAAGACTTATTATCAAATTTTTGCGTTAGATAATGGAATAAATAATGATTTATCTTATTTTTCTCTTTCTTCAACTCGTACTTATTCTTGTAATGACGATTTATCTTATTCAAATTTTAATTATGTTTATATTACGTATTGTCAAGATACAGATACTTATGTTAGCACGGGTTCTTCTGGCTCTTCAGGTTCTAATGTGCTTGGTAGTAATCTTATCTTAAATAATTATACTGTAAATGGCACTGATTTATCAGTAGAAACATTAGTTAAGAATATTATTTACAGTGATTTTTCGTTTAAGTACTGCGGTTTAACTGTATATGATACGTCAGATAATAAGTCTATTGTAATTCCTAATCTGTTAGATAAGTCTGATTTAGATAAGTCTGATTCTGATAATAATAATTTGTATGGAACATATTTGTATAAAAATGAAGAAACTTTGAAAGAATTTTGCAATTGGCTTATAACAACAGAAAAGTATAAAGATTTATCAAAATATAATTTAAATATAGCAGCTGAAAATCTTTACAGTGTAGTTGATTGTTGGTGGGATAATAAGTTTAGTCCGACACTGTTTCTTGAGCTTGTAAGAAATAATGGTGTAAATACAATAGCGACAGCATCATCTATAATTGCTTGGTTCTCAGCTCGTTGGAGTGAATACATATCAATAAATAATGCTGTTGTAGAAATTGAATATGATGAAAATGCTAATGTTAATATGCATCATCGAGCAACAGATGTTACTGAAGATATAACTGAAACAGATGAGAACGGCAACGTTATTGTTATACAAGAGAAAGACAATGAATTATTGCTTGTATTGCGTGAGATACTCAGACAGATTATTAACTTGCCTGCAAATATTTCTAAATCTACATATGTTTATTTTCATTCTTTAGTTTCAAATATAGCTGATAATATTTATTCTTTGTGTTTGTCTGCTTATGACTTGCCACAATTGACAGCTAATGCAATTTATAATAATTTCGTTGAGCCTATTAATCAGATTTTGAATGCTATAAATAATATTGAAATTGATAATAGCAGTTCTTCACCTCTTGACAGTATTTTTGATGATTTTTATAATAAACTTTTTTCTGTTTTCGTTCCTGATGAAAGTTATATGACTTCATGGAATGAAGATGTATCAGGTTTAATCAATTCAAAGTTCGGCTTTATTGGTCAGCTTGCTGAATTAAATCAGATTATTAATACTTATTGTTTTGGTAATGAGCAGATTGTTAGTTATGCTTCTGTTGATGATGGACAGCTTGAACTTGAAGAATATATGAATTATCCATCATTTAGAATACCTGCATTTAATGCAGGAATTATAAGCAGTAATGAACCTATAACTATTATTGATTGGTCTATTATTGATGAGTATAGAATTTATCTTCATAGAATTATAGTTGCTGTTTGTTATACAGTTTTCATTTCTAAACGTTTTAAACGTACTCCGAATATGATAGCTAATAATGATATAGCTGATTAAGATAAGAAAGGATAATTTTTATGATATTAAAGTTTTTTATGGATTTTATAAAAGATTTTATCTTTAATATGTTTGATGGAATGTCTGATGTTGATATAGCAATATCAGAAGATGTTTTTTCCGGTCTTACTATTTTATGTGAGAATTTATCTTATGTATTCCCTATCAAACAGCTTGCTCCGCTTTTTGTTATTGATTTTATGCTTATAAATTTTAAATTGTTTTGGGCATTATTTCTGCGTGCCAAGTCATTTATTCCAGCCATGGGAGATTAATTTTTATGAAAACTTTATTTAAATTTTTATATTATGTTATTTATTTTGGAAGTTATCTTGTTGCTCCACTTCTTACTTCTGCTTTTGTTTGGTTTATATATTACAGATGTGTTAAGAAAATTAAACCAATTAAAGGAGAATATAAAAAGGTAGGTTATGGTAATTTCTTTAAAAGAATTTTTGTTGATTTTCCAAGGCAGATAATACTTGATAGACTTACTTTTGACCCTGATTATTTTAGAGAATACGGCTTGCATATGGTATGTGGTGAGCAAGGTTCTGGAAAAACTATGACAGTAGTATATCTTGTAGAACGTCTTAAGAAGATGTATCCAAAACTTAAAGTTAAAACTAATTTTAAATACGTTAATGAAGATGATGAAATAAAGCATTGGCGTGATATTACACTTGATACCAATGGAATATATGGTGAAGTTGATTGTCTTGATGAAATACAGAACTGGTTTAATAGTTTGCAATCTAAGGATTTTCCTCCTGAATTTCTTGAAAAGATAACACAACAACGAAAAGTAAGACGTTGTATAATTGGAACATCTCAAGTATTTACTCGAATTGCTAAACCTCTCAGAGAGCAAACATATATTATTTATAAGCCTATTACTCTTTTTGGCTGTCTTACAATAGTTAGGAAGTATAAACCTGAACTTTCAGAAGATGGCACTGTTAAATCTGAAAAACTCAGAGGATTATTTTTCTTTGTTCAAAATGAACATTTAAGAAATTGTTATGATACATATTATACAGTTAAATCAATGTGTGAAAGTGGTTTTAAATCAAATATTGATAGTATATCATTTTCATTGCCATCAGCAAAAGAAAAAGTGAACTTTTGAAAGCAAGCGGTGTCTTGCGGAGCTGACACCGCTTTTTTAAGTCTTTTTTATGCATGGCAGAAAGGAGCTTTTTTATGGAAATTTTAATTTTTATTCTTTTTATAATTATATTTTTAATCTTTTTCTTTATTTTAAGCGGTTTACTTCTTATTTCTTTTAGATTTTTTTTGAAATCACTTAATAAGATATTTAAACACAAAGTTAAAAATGTTGAATAATGAGTACTGATGAAAAACCAAAGGAGTTTAAAGCCGATACTCAGAGCCGTAAATACCAACTTACAATTAACAATCCTATTAAAAAAGGTTTCACTCATGAGGAAATTAAAAAAAATTTGAAAGGTTTTAAGAGCCTTGTTTATTGGTGTATGTGTGATGAGCAGGGACTTGAAGAAAAAACTCCTCATACTCATATATATCTTGCTTTTTCTTCTGCCGTTCGTTTTAGTATGATTAAAAAAGCTTTTCCGCCTGCACATATAGAAATTGCAAAAGGTACAAGCCAACAGAACAGAGATTATATCCGTAAAGAAGGCAAATGGGAGAAAGATAAGAAAAGAGAAACTAATTTCCCTGAAACTTTTGAGGAATGGGGAGAAATGCCTGTTGAACGTCAGGGAAAACGTAATGACTTAGCTGATCTTTATGATATGATTAAAAGCGGTATGAGTAATTATGAAATCATTACTGCTGAAACTCAATATTTATTTGATGTTGAAAAAATAGAAAAAGCAAGAAAAATAATCAGGGAAGAAGAATATAAAAATAAATGGCGTAATGTTGAAGTGCATTACATATACGGCAATACTGGAACGGGCAAGACACGCTATGTTATGGAGAAATACGGATATGAGAACGTATGTAAGATTACTAATTATAATAAACACCCCTTTGACGATTACAGCGGACAGCCTGTCTTATTGTTTGATGAATATCGTTCTAGTTTTGAATTGAAAGATATGTTAAATTATCTTGACGGATACCCTATTTATCTTCCTGCCCGATATTGTAATCGTGTAGCTTGTTATACAAAAGTGTATATTGTATCTAATCTTCCAATTCAATCCCAACATACTCATATACAGAATGTTGAAACTGTTTCTTGGCTTGCTTTTTTGCGTAGAATAAAAGATATTACATATTATGAAACATCTGAAAAACATTATACTTATGAGATTGATAAGAAGTCATATTACTTGAAGTCAACTAATGAAATTATAAGAGAGATAGAAAAAGATAATGATTCTAATTTTATTTCTTCCGATGATTTAAAGAATTTTGTAGTTTTGTCTGATGATGAAATTCAACTTGATTTTTTATAAATTTATAAAGGGGTGAAAATTATGGAAAAAAAGAGCTTATCAAAGCTTGAAGTAAATTGCAATAGTATAAGGGAAAATATCAAAGAATGCGGACAGCTTTATATATTAATTGCTTATAAGGTGTACGAGTTGCATTTTTATGAAATATATAAAGAAAAATATAAGAATATTGTTGAATGTTGTTTTAATGAGTTTGGATTTAAAAAAGCAACAACATATAATTTAATAGGAATTGTTGAAAAGTTTGGTGAACGTGATGCAGGCGGAATGATAACATATAAATCAATAACAAGATATAATAAGTTCTCTTATTCTCAGCTTGCAGAAATGCTTTCCTTATCTGATTCCCAACGTGAAAAGGTCACACCTGATACAACAGTATCAGAAATAAGAAAAATCAAAAAAGAAAAAATCACAAATAATGAAAAAGTCCAGACGTCTGGAAAAATTAATAATAGTGATACTGTTGAAACATCAAATGTAATTAAAAATACTATTGAAAAGCCTGTTATTGAGGTTAAACCGGAAGAACTGAAACCAGTTGAAATAACTTCATCTGAATCCAATGATGAAATAGCTGATTTAAAATATAAATTGCAGTTTTTAGAACGTAGAGCGAATAATCATTGGAAAGCAAGACAAGAACAGGCTAAGACAATTCGTAAATTAAGAGAAGAAATTGAGTCTTTAAATGCAGAAAAGAAAAATTCAGAAGTTAAATCTGAAACAACTTCATCTGATGAAGAAGATGATTTAAGAGAAGAGATAAAAAGATTGAAAGCGGAAAATAGAAGAATTGTTCAAAAGATTAGAGAAGTTCTTGACTGTAAAACATTTAATATAGATGCACAGATTGATATAATTAAAAATAATGTTCATAATAATTCAAAGTTGACTAAACGTAATGCAATTCTTACTACAGATAATGAGCAGTTAAGAATAGCAGTTGAACAGCGAGATTCTGAAATTAAACACTTGAAAAAAGAATATGACAACTTACTTGAAGAGAAAGTTTCTTTACATGACGAGTATGAGAAAAAACTTCTGTTATGCCTTGAGCAGAGAGATGCATTTAGAAATCAGATTCTTGAACTTAAGAATAGAATAGAACAGCTTGAAAAAGGAAGTGTTGAAAATGTCTAAAAATAATGTGAATAGTTGTTATGATTGTGACTGTTGGGACTTTGAACGGGAAGGTTGTACAATGCCCAGTAGTGATTATTGGTTTGCTTGTCCTATTTATTGTCTTTCAGATGAAGAACTTGAAAAAATTTTTACTGAAGGAAAACATAGAGGTATTGAAAATGAAGTTTAAAGACTGGTTTAATATATATTATGATGTTTACTGTAAAGATATATTAAGCTATACTTGTTATGAAGAGTATGGTATTATAAACCGTAAGCATTTTGACATTATATCAGATATGGAGCTGTCACATATTAAGCCTTTACACGTTCAGCAGATAATGAAAACAACTACTGAATACAGTACACATAGACAGAGAAGAGTATATTTCTTACTTCATAGAGTATTTGAACAGGCAATTTTAAATGATTATGCAGAGAATAACCCTGTTGAAAAGATAAAACCACCTAAGAAGATTAAAAAGAATGTTGAAATATACACTCCTGAATTATTGAAAAAATTCTTTGATAATGATTGCTCTACATCTCGTATGCTTTTACTTGAATTATATACAGGACTTCGCAGGGGCGAATTACTGGCTTTGCACTGGGATAATATCTATTTAGACAAGAAATATATTAACGTATGTCAGACACTTGTCAGAGTTGCAGGCGGTCAGGAAATAAGGCACACAACTAAAACAAATACTGATAGGCTTGTTCCTCTTGGTTCTGAATGTATTGCAATACTTTGCAGAATAAAACTTCTTGACAGTTCATCAGGATATTTATTCAAATATGGAAATGTTGAAAATCCTATATCTTTGCGTACATATCATGACAGATACAAGGCATATTTTAAAATTCAGCAGCTGAAATATCCTGAGTTATTCTATATAACACCGCATAAGCTCCGCCATACTTTTGCAACATATTTGCTCCGCAGCGGTTCAGATATTGAAACTGTAAGAATGCTTCTCGGTCATACTGATATAAAAACAACAGCTCTTTACATACACTCAAATTATGAGCAAATGCAAAAAGCTGTTGAAAACTTAAATTTCAAAAATGCGGATAACAGGACTTGAACCTGCACGGGGTTGCCCCCACCAGCACCTGAAGCTAGCGTGTCTGCCATTTCACCATATCCGCATATAACAATAAAAATTATATCATATATATATATAAAAGTCAAGTAAAATTTTTAAATAAAATACAATTAATTTTTGAGTTTATCACGGAAATCAATTTTCAAACTCTTGACAGATATGGTATAATAAAACTATGAAGAATAACAGATATTTGGAAGAATCGGAATTAGCTGTACATCATAATTGTTCAGAAAATTCAAAATCTCTTTCAAAAAAGCTATTTCCAATATTACGCTTGCTCGATAATGATTCTATTCTCCGAATTGTCGGAGGAAATTGATTTGCGTGTAAGCTTATATTTTTATATTGCAATTTTCAGATTTATAGGTTATAATTAATCATATAATATTATGAAAAAAATCAAAAATTATTACATTTTATATCAAGGAGTAAATCATGAAATTTTTAGTTGCCGCTGATACTGATATCGGTATCAGAAAATCTGCCAATCAGGACAGCATGATTCTTAGAATAGCCGATACAGATAATGGTCATATCATTCTTGCTGTTATATGCGACGGAATGGGAGGTCTTTCAAAAGGTGAACTTGCAAGTGCAGTTGTTGTCAGAGCATTTGCAGAATGGTTTGAAAACCGGTTTTCAGATATGTTAAGAAATGGAACTGCTCTTTCTGATGAAATCATAAAAAATGAATGGCTTATTATAGTAAACAACGAAAATGAACGTTTAAGACAATACGGTGCAGAAAACAATGTACGTCTTGGAACAACAATAACAGCACTTATGGCATGGAATGGCCATTATATAATAATGAATATAGGAGACACCCGTGCATATAAGGTTACAGATTCCCTTCTTCAGATTACCAATGACCAGACATTTGTAGCAAGGGAAGTTGCAGCCGGAAGAATGACACCGGAAGAAGCTCTTGTAAGTCCGCAGAGAAATATTCTGCTTCAGTGCATAGGTGTAACAGCATCTGTATCCCCTGATTTCTTTACAGGCTCATTTGAAACAGATAACTGCTTTATGATATGTTCAGACGGCTTCAGACATCTTATTTCACCGCATGAAATACTTAATGAATTCAAACCCCATTCAATTACTGATGCAAATGATATGAAAAGAAAAATAAGAAGTCTTATTGAACTGAATAAAATAAGAATGGAAGCAGATAACATTACAGCTCTGCTTATAAAATCAATTACTGAGGAGGAATACAGCCATGCTTCAAACAGGTGAAGTAATAAACGGAATTTATGAAGTTATTTCAGTAATTGACAAGGGCGGAATGAGCGTTGTATATCTTGCTATGAACCGAAGAGCCAACAAACAATGGGCTATAAAGGAAGTAAGAAAAACAGGCGATAAAAAACTTGATGTTGTAAGACAGAACCTTATTGTTGAAATAGACATGCTTAAGAAATTAAATCACCCCAATCTGCCAAGCATTATAGATGTCATCGACAGAAATGATACATTTCTTATAGTTATGGATTACATACAAGGCATTTCACTTCAGAAAAAACTAAAAAATGAAGGTGCTCAGCCTCAGGAAAGCGTTGTAAGATGGGGAATACAGATATGTGATGTTCTTCAGTATCTTCATTCCCAGAATCCTCCTATCATTTACAGGGATATGAAACCTGCAAATGTAATGCTCAAACCTGACGGAAATATAACTGTAATTGACTTTGGAACTGCAAGGGAATTTAAGGTTGAAAGCACTGAAGATACAACTTGTCTTGGAACAAAAGGATATGCTGCTCCTGAACAGTACAGAGGAAATAAGCATCATCAGACTGATGAAAGAACGGATATTTACAATCTTGGTGTTACACTCTATCATCTGCTTACAAATAAGCACCCGAATGAACCTCCGTATGTGCTTAAACCTATTACTGAATGGAATTCAAACCTTTCAACAGGTCTTGAACGAATTATTATCAAATGCACAAAGGAAGACCCTGCTGAAAGATACCAGTCATGTGCTGAACTTATGTATGACCTTCAGCACTACAGAGATAATGATATAAAGAATTTAAAAAAAAGCAGAATGAAGCTTGGAGCATTCTCCGTCGCTATAATACTAAGCATTTCATGCGGAATTACTTGCGCAGTATTTCACAGTAAATATACAAATTCAATAATTGCTGACTACAATTCACAGATTGAAAAGATTGACTATGCATCTTCAGATGATGAAAAACTTCTCTATTGTCTTTCAGCAATATCGATTGACCCGTCAAACCATATTGCATATGATGAACTCGTTGACGATATTTTCAAAAGTGAACAGTTTATAGGCAATGAAATTGTTTTTACCAAAGAAGAAGGAAATATCCTTGACCAGCTGAAACTTGGCGGAACAAATGCGGTTATACAGGAACTTGAAGAAAAAACAGGAGTAAAATATGAAGGTCTGAGCTTTGAAGGAGTAAACCCTCTTGATGTTTTTAAGCAGAATTCACAGCAGTATGCTGATTTCTGCCTTAGAATAGGAAAGCTCTACTGGTTTTACTATGAGGTTGACACTGCAAGAAAATCTGAAGCTATAAAATGGTTCTCTCAGGTAAAGGAATTTGCCGATGAAGAAAGCAGTCTCGCATTTGAAGCATCACTTTATGAGAGTATAGGCAGATTTTACAATAAAATATCAGACCTCAGTTATACCGGTGAGGACAAGGGTGAATATAAAATATATTGGGAAACTTTGAATAAGCTTATCGATGAAACTTCAGATGATGATTACCTTAAAGAAAAACTTTATGAAGAAATACTTGCAAATATAACTATATATGCTTCCAATCTTGAAACTGACGGTGTAAAATATAATGACATAGCAGACGTAATAAGAAAAATCTCGGATAATCCAAATTTAACTGACAGAATAAATGAAGCTTCAGTAAAGATAAATACAGTATACAGAGGTGAAAAAAGCAGTGAACTTGTTGAAATGACTGAAGAAACTGTTGAAGAACTCTCTGAAGAAACTACTGAAACTGACGGAGGCGAACAGTAATGACAAACACCTATTATATAATTTTTATTGCCACTCTTATATCTGCAATAATATTTCTGATAGCAGGAATAGTAATGTTCTTTTTATTTAACATACCTAAAATTACAGGAATACTTACAGGATTTACAGCCAGAAAACAGATTAAGCATATACAGAACAGAGATAAGTCGGTAGAAAATAACTCTAATCACCTTGATACATTTATGGACGAACAGAGAAATATTGCCAAGCAGGTAAAAGAATATGACAATACAAACAGTCAGCAGACATATGTAAATCAATCTGTTAAAACTACAGCCTCTGTTTCACAGCAAACCGGCTTTATACAGAATGCTACTGAAACAATTTCACTTGAAACTGATGTCTTGCCTGAAAACAGCATTCCAGCCTCGAATATGCCTGAAACAACCTATCTTGAAAATGAAACAACAGGAAACCTTGATGATAAATCCGAAAATATTAAGTTTAATATAATATTCAGTCTTGATTTTATAAATACTGATGAAGTCATTTAACAGAAAGGAGTATATTCAATGATAAACAGAAAAGCATGGAAACATACACTTTCATTCATGCTTGCACTTGCACTTACAGGAAGTATTGTTCCTTCTGATATATACGCATCACCGGAAAATAATGCTTCACAGTTTCCGGAAAGTTCATTAACTGAAAATAATAATAACAATAATAACGGATTTGAGAACGAAAATTCACCGGAAAATAATATCAACAATAATAACGGATTTGAGAACGAAAATTTACCGGAAAACAATAACAATGGATTTTCGGACGGAAATTCTCCTGCAAACAATATGCGTACAGGCGTTTTCATAAATGGTCAGGAGATTCCTGAAAATTCAGAAGAAAATATTATATGGTTCAGCCAGATATGGAGTTTTGAAATAAACTCTGAAAAGCAGAATGAATATTTTGTTTACTATAACAGTGAACTCACTGACCTGCAAAATATAATGCCTTATGAACTTCAGGACGGAATATATAATGTACAGCTTTTCGCAAAAAGAAACGAAATAAAATACTATTATTTCGGACTTGATACTGTAAAGCCTGAAATACAGTCAGTTCTTTATAATACTCAGAACAATTCTGTAAAATTTACTGCTTCAGATACCGGAAGCGGTATAGATAAATACTGCATAAACGGCACTGACCGGTATGTTGATGCTGATTCATACGGAATTGCATACAATGTAACTGATGCAGGTGCAGCAACGGTAATCGATAAGGCAGGAAATATCGGTGACTATGTAACTCCTCAGACTTTCAGCCTTGATATAAATACAAACGGATATATTTTCAGCGATACAGTGCCTTCATCACAGACAGTCACCCTTACACCCTCACTTTCAGGAAACGGAACTTATTCAGAATATAAGTTTCAGTACAGCACAGATGGCGGTATCTCATGGTATGAAATAACTGACGGAAATATTTATGTTTCCGATACCGACGGCATAAAGGAATATACAGTAAGAGCAGTATGTACTGACGGTTCGGATTTTGAGATTTGCAGAAATTCCACTCAGGTAAATGTTGATACAATTGCCCCTGAAAATGCACAGATTACAATAAACGGAGAAAAAGATTCACAGGGGGTTTATATAACTGTTCCATCAATTGAAATTACTGCACCTTCAAGCGATAAAACAGTATATAAATGGGACGGCACTGAATATACCATTCCGACAGGAACAACAGCAGTTATTCCTGCTGAAAGCATTACTGACGGAAAACATACTCTCTCTGTAACCGTAACAGACAGTGCCGGCAATATTGCTTCATCTGAAGTTCAGGAAATCAACGTCAATGCAGTTATGCCTGAAGTAACAGCAGTTTCTGTAAATTCATCGTACAGAATAGATGAATCCGGCAAAACTGTTTACTGCAAGGATAAACTTTCATTCACAGTATCCGTAAACAGCGAAACCGTAAGCATTATACCCGTATCTGACGGAAATGAAATAAATGCTTCCGAATATACATCTGACGGAAATACATTTACTTTAAATAATGATGTAATATTTAAAGGCAAAGCAGGATTTAAAGTTACAGATGCACAGAATACCGAAAAAATATATTATATTGAAAATGTAATTCCTGTCAGCTCCGAAACATTAAATGCTGTACCATCGCTTTCCGATGATAATGCATACACATTCATATATGATAATTCAGTGCTTGAAATGCCTGAAATAAATGTTAAATATAAAGATAAAAACGAAAAATCCCACACTGTAATATATAATAAAAATACTTCAGATAATGCTACTCCATGGACAAATGAGGATATCACAGTAACATTTTCAAAAACAAATGAAAAGGAATATATGTATCAGTATAAAAAAGCTGAAGATACACAGTGGATTGATTACAACGGAAATATAACAATTTCCGAAAAAGGAATTTATAATTTCAGGTCTGTTTCAGAATCAGGAGTCTTTTCTGAAGAACTTACTGCTGATTTCAGAATATTCAGAGATATTCCGGCAGCTGAATCAGTTCATATTACCGAATATACATCAACAGGTGTTTCGGAATGGTATAATGATATTACCCTCGAAGTGAAAAATAATACTTTTAAAGATGATTCAACTCCGGTTGTATATACTTACTGCGAAGTTTATAAAAAGGATTACAGCGGAAAAAGAAAATTAGGATATGCAGTAATTTCTGACAGCGGGCAGATTGATATATATGACGAAAATAAAACTGAAAAACTCAGCAGTATAGTACAATCTGAAAATCAGGGAAATAAATTCACAATCAGCTTAAATACAACAGGTGAATATGAACTCCGCCACTGGACTGAAGATGAAACAGGAAATTCAACAGATGTAACATCTGATATATTTTATGTTGAAACTGAAAATCCTGTTATAAACTATACCGATATTTATGGAAGAAATATTCTTAAAGAAAAAAGTCTTTTCTTTGTATCAGCTGAACTTTCAGAACTTTTTTCAGGTATAGATTTCGGATACAGCGGACCTGCTGATGAAAATGCTGTTGTATATGAATACAAGTCAATGCTTTCTGACCAGTGGAAACCATGCAATAATGTGAATATATACAACAACGACAAATACAATATAAGAATTACTGCTACAAACAAGGCAGGTCTTTCATCTCAGAGCGTAAGCTCTGTAATCGTAATAGACAGTCGTGTTCCTGCCGGTGAAAATAATGTTCCTGAAATAACTATGAAAAATTCAGGAATAATTCACAATGGTATATACAGCAGTAATGTTGATGTTGAAATAATTGCTGTTGACCCTTTGGAAAATAACTCATGCTCCGGACTCAACAATGTTATTTACTGGATTGACAACAATGAAACAGGGCAGACAGTTGCTGAAGGTGTTCTTTTCAGCTATGACCTCAGCACTTATAATTCTCCTGATGACCTCCAGAGCTATTTCAGCGGAAGTATACAGATACCTGCTTCCTTAAACAGCAATGATATAACACTATACGTTCAGGCAGAAGATAATGTCGGCAATATAAAGGTTTCATCTGAAAATGTAAGTATTGATACAATCGCACCTGCAGTAAATGTAAAATACAGCGATGATGCTCCTGTAAACGGAATATACAATAAACGAACTGCAACAATTACAATAAATGAAAAGAATTTCAATGCAGATGATGTACATATTGTTATAAACGGCTCCGAAACAGGAGTAAAATGGTCATCGTCCGGTACAATTCATACTGCAAATGTACAGTTTACTGAAGATGGTGAATATACATTTGATATTTCATATACTGACCTTGCAGGGAATGAGGCTGTTATAACATATGACGGTGAACAGCCGAATAAATTTACAGTCGATAATACAGCTCCTGAACTTACCATATCATACGACAACAATGCAAGCACCAACGGCTGTTACTACAGTAAATCCAGAACTGCCACAATCACTGTTAAGGACAAGCATCTCAATTCTCAGGAATTTATGAAACATATACATATAACTCATGACGGCACTGATATTTCAGCAGAAGTTATAAAAATAAATTCACCGTCAGAAAATACTTATGTCTATACTGTTCCGTTTATTTCTGACGGCAGATATTCACTAAGTATTGATGCTTCCGCTTCAGATGAGGCAGGAAATGTAATCGACGAAAGAATAAAAGCTATGGTTGACAGCTCATTTGTAGTCGATACTTGTATGCCTGAAATTTCTATTTCAGGAGTTGCAGACAAATCTGCAAACAAAGATTCAGTAGTTCCTGTAATAAATTATTCTGATATAAATGCAGACAGCGGACAACTCAGCATAAAGCTCACTGATGCAGAAAACAATGAGGTTAAAGCCATATGTGAACTCAGAACTGAAAATTCAAATGGTTCAGTTGTAAAAACGCCGGTTGAAAATAATTCATATCCTATGACAAGTGCTGTCAGCCACCAGATTTTCATTACAAACTTT
>CAYRPZ010000013.1:0-30901 GCA_964426275.1 uncultured Ruminococcus sp.
CTCGCTCAAGACAAGAAACGGTATCATCATTTCTCCTCACCCAAGAGCAAAGAAATCAACAATTGCTGCTGCAAAGGTTGTTCTTGATGCTGCTGTAAAGGCAGGTGCTCCTGAAGGTATTATCGGCTGGATTGACGTTCCTTCACTTGATCTTACAAACATGATTATGAAAGAAGCTGACATTATTCTCGCTACAGGCGGTCCTGGAATGGTTAAGGCTGCTTATTCAAGCGGAAAGCCGGCTCTCGGTGTTGGTGCGGGAAATACTCCTGCAGTTATCGACAGCACTGCTGATATCAAGCTTGCTGTAAACTCAATCATTCATTCAAAAACTTTTGATAACGGTATGATTTGTGCATCAGAACAGTCTGTTATCATTGAACAGTCTGTTTATGAAGCTGCAAGACAGGAATTCATTGACAGAGGCTGTTATATCCTCACAGAAGCTGAAACTGAAAAGGTAAGAAAAACTATTCTTATCAACGGTGCACTCAATGCAAAGATTGTAGGTCAGTCAGCTTATACAATTTCTAAGCTTGCAGGTGTTGATGTTCCTGAAGATACAAAGATTATCATCGGTGAAGTTACATCTGTTGATATTTCAGAAGAATTTGCTCATGAAAAACTTTCACCTGTACTTGCTATGTACAAGGCTGCAAACTTTGAAGATGCTATGGAAAAGGCTGACAGACTTGTTCAGGACGGCGGTTATGGTCATACATCTTCACTCTATGTAAATGCTGTTACTGAAAGAGCTAAGATTGATGCTTTCGCTCATAAGATGAAGACTTGCCGTATTCTTGTAAATACTCCTTCATCACACGGCGGTATCGGCGACCTTTACAACTTCAAGCTCGCTCCTTCACTTACACTTGGCTGCGGTTCATGGGGCGGTAACTCCGTTTCCGAAAACGTTGGAGTTAAACATCTTATCAATATCAAAACAGTTGCCGAGAGGAGAGAGAATATGCTGTGGTTCAGAACACCTCAGAAAGTTTACTTTAAGAAAGGCTGTCTGCCTGTTGCTCTTGATGAACTCAAGAATGTTTTAGGCAAGAAGAAAGCATTTATCGTTACTGACTCATTCCTTTACAAGAGCGGAAAAACAAAATGCATTACAGACAAGCTTGATGAAATGGGTATTGCATACTCAGTATTCTCAGATGTTGCTCCTGACCCGACACTTGCATGTGCTCTCGAAGGTACAAAGGCTATAAGAGCATTTGAACCTGACTGCATTATTGCACTTGGCGGTGGTTCTGCAATGGATGCCGGTAAGATTATGTGGGTAATGTATGAACATCCGGAAGTTGACTTCCATGACATGGCTATGCGTTTCATCGATATCAGAAAACGTGTTTACACATTCCCGAACATGGGCGAAAAAGCTTACTTTATCGCTGTTCCTACATCATCAGGTACAGGTTCTGAAGTTACTCCTTTTGCAGTTATCACAGACCAGGAAACAGGTCATAAGTATCCTCTTGCTGACTATCAGCTCCTTCCTAACATGGCTATTATCGATACAGACCTTATGATGACAGCTCCTAAAGGACTTACATCAGCTTCAGGTATCGATGCTATGACTCATGCTCTTGAAGCATATGCTTCAGTTATGGCTACTGACTATACAGATGGTCTTGCTCTTAAGTCTCTTAAAAATATATTCACATATCTCCCGTCAGCTTACAATAACGGTCAGACAGATGTTATTGCAAGAGAAAAAATGGCTGATGCTTCAACAATGGCTGGTATGGCATTCGCAAATGCATTCCTCGGTGTATGCCATTCAATGGCTCATAAGCTTGGCGCATTCCATCATGTTCCTCACGGTGTTGCAAATGCTCTTCTTATCACAGAAGTTATGAAGTTCAACATTGCAACTGCTCCGAGAAAGATGGGTACATTCTCACAGTATCAGTATCCTCATACTCTTGAAAGATATGTTGAATGTGCTAATTTCGTAGGCGTTACAGGTGCAAATGACCAGGAAACATTTGATAACTTCATCGTTAAGATAGATGAACTCAAGGCTGCTGTTAATATTCCTAAGACTATCAAGGAATGGTTTGAAAGAACAGGTTGCTCAACAGAAGAAAAATTCCTCGAACAGCTCGATAAGATGGTTGAACAGGCATTTGATGACCAGTGCACAGGTGCTAACCCACGTTATCCGCTCATGAAGGAAATTAAGGAAATGTATCTCACTGCATTCTATGGCGAGAACAAATAAATTAAATCAAAATTAAAATCATTCGTAAGGGAGGACTATTTTATGGACATTATTACTAAAAGAACTGCCAAGACTATTTATAAAGATGGCAATACTGTAGTTAAGGTTTTCGATGAAAACTTCTCAAAATCAGATATTCTCAATGAAGCTCTTAATCAGGCAAGAGTTGAAGAAACAGGCCTTAATATTCCAAAGGTTATTGAAGTTAAGAAAATTGAAGGAAAATGGGCTATCGTTTCTGAATTCGTTGAAGGAAAGACACTCGCAGAACTTATGTCTGAAAACCCCGGAAAAACAAATGAATATCTCGAACTTTTTGTGAATCTTCAGCTTGAAGTTCAGAGTAAAAAAGCCCCGCTTCTTAATAAGCTCAAAGATAAGATGAAACGTAAAATCAGTGAATCAGGACTTGACGCTACTACAAGATATGACCTCAATACACGTCTTGAAAGTATGCCTAAACATGATAAAGTATGCCATGGCGACTTTAATCCGAGCAATATCATCATATCCGATGACGGCAAGGCAAGTATAATTGACTGGTCACATGCTACACAGGGAAATGCAAGTGCAGATGTAGCAAGAACTTATCTTCTTTTCCGCCTTGCAGGTCAGGACGAACTTGCTGAAAGCTATATCAAGATGTTCTGTGCAAAGAGCGATACTGCAAGACAGTATGTTGAACAGTGGCTTCCGATTGTTGCAGCATCACAGTCTGTAAAGGGTAAGCCTGAAGAAAAAGAATTCCTTATGAAATGGGTAGATGTTTTCGATTATCAGTAATAATCGCATCTGATTAATTATAGCTGATGAAAGCGTAATGTCATTTTATGACATTACGCTTTTTAATTATTAAATTTCATTTTTCTATAGCTATTTTTTTTATTATATGGTATAATAACTATATTTGAACAGGAGGGTTTTGATTTATGACAAATTTAATTTCAAGAAATGAAATTTCTGATGGAATTGCGATTACTTCGGTAATTGATTCTAAATTTAAAACAGTAACATTGCGTATAAAATTTGTTACTAAGCTCGATATTGGAAAAGTTTCTGCAAATGCATTGGCAATTGCACTTATTGTGTCATCAAACAGCAGATATAAAACTCAGACAGAAATTTCTGCAAAAACAGATGAGCTTTATGGTGCATCGCTGTTCGGAGATGTTTCAAAATCCGGCAACGGTCAGATTCTTGAAATCGGTGCAAGTATTATAAATAATAAATATACTTTTGATAATGAAGATATTACAGGCGGAATGCTTGAAATAATAAGATGCTGTCTTTTTGAACCTAATGTTAAAGATGGAAAATTTGATGAAAAAGAATTTAAATACAGAAAAAAAGATTTACTTGATACAATAGAATCTGAAATAAATAATAAAAGAATGTATGCATTGCGTAAAGCAGGGGAGATTATATTTGAAAATGAGCCGGCATCGTATTCATCATACGGAACAAGAGAAACTGTTGAAGATTTGACTCCTCAACAGGTGTATTCTGCGTATCTTGAACTTTTGAGAACTGTACAGATTGAAATATATTATGTTGCTTCTGAAGAAATTCCTGAAATAAAAGAATGTTTTGCAGATGCATTTAAATCATTGAAGCGTGATTATAAGCCTTTTGATATATGCTCAGCGAGTCCTCTGAAATCTGAAACAGCAAGAGTCACTGAATCTCTTGATGTAAATCAGATGAAAATGGTTCTTGCATATAAAACGGATTATAAGAATAAACCTGTTATAAAGCTTATGAATACAATGCTTGGAGGTTCTCCGACATCAAAACTTTTTGAAAATGTCCGTGAAAAAATGAGCCTTTGTTATTACTGTACAAGTACAGCATTTGTGACAAAACAGTCACTTATAATTGACTGCGGAATTGAAAAAGAAAATGCTGAAAAGGCGGAAACAGCAATAATTGACCAGCTGGAACAGATGAAAAAAGGTGATTTTACTGATGAAAATATGGAAAATGCAGTTCTCAGTATAATCGATTCGCTGAAAGCTATAGGAGATACACCTGTATCATACATCAACTGGAATTTTGGAAAAATACTGCTTAATGAAGATATTTCGATAGAAGATGAAATAGAAGATATAAAAGCTGTTACCCGTGAACAGATTATTGAATGTGCAGGTTCATATAAGCTGGATACAGTTTATATAATGACCGGACCGGAGGAGGAATAGTTGAAAAATGGAAAAGAAAATTATAAAAAATGAAAAAACAAATGACAGTTATATATATGTAAAGCACGACAGTGGTCTTGATATTCTTATATGTGAAATGGAGGGCTTCAGTACTGTAGAAGCTCTTTTCGGAACAAAATACGGTTCAATAAATACACGTTTCAAAACTAATAAAGATAAGAATTATACAGTTGTACCTGAAGGAATTGCCCATTTTCTTGAGCATAAACTTTTTGAAAATGAGGATTGTGATGTATTTGATTTATATGCAAAAACAGGTGCATCAGCCAATGCATTCACATCATTTGAGAAAACCTGCTATCTTTTCAGCTGTTCGGATAAATATAAGGAGTCACTGGAAATACTGCTTTCATTTGTTCAGTCACCATATTTTACAAAGGAAAGTGTTGATAAGGAACAGGGAATAATCGGACAGGAAATCAGAATGTATCAGGATAATCCGTCATGGAGAGTTTTTTTTAATCTGCTTGGAATACTCTATCATAATCACCCTGTAAAGATTGATATTGCAGGAACTATTGAAAGTATATCGAAAATTGATGCCGATTTGCTTTATAAATGCTATAATACATTTTATAACCTGCATAATATGGTACTTGCGGTTGCAGGAAACATAAAAGCGGATGAAGTACTTGAAATTGCTGACAGACTTCTTAAACCATGTGAAAATTATGAACTTGAAACTGCATTTGAAAATGAGCCGGAAGATATAGTGAAAAAAGAAGTGGTACAGCATCTTTCAGTTGGTATCCCGCTTTTCAATATTGGATTCAAAGCATCTCCGAAAAAGGGATATGAGAATGTAAAGGCAGAACTTGAAGCAAGTATGGTTATGAATATACTTGCTGATTCATCATCGCCACTTTATAAAAGAATGACAGAAGACGGACTTATTAATTCATCATTTTCAACGGAAGTATTCAATGGCGATGGATTTTTCTCAATGATATTCGGAGGTGAATCTCAAAAACCATATGATGTTATGGAGGAAATAATAAAGGAAATTGAATCTGCAAAGGTAAATGGTCTTGATAAAAGACATTTTGAAGTGCTTAAAAAAGTAAATTACGGTTCAGCAATCCGTGAGTCAAATAATGTTGAAGCAGTTGCAAATGCTCTTATCAATTCACAGTTTGAAGGAGTAGGAATGTATGACACAATGAAGATAATATCAGAGATGACATATGAAGATGTTCAGAAATGCCTTTGTGAAAGATTTGATACATCAAAGGTTGCAATCTCAATAGTTGAAAGCTGATGAAAGGAATGATTGATTATGTCTGAAACTCTCTCTCCTGATTATTATGAAATAATTTTCCCTAAACTTGGAATAGATATAAATGTAAAAAGTGAAGCATTTTCAATAGGGAATTTCAGTATTCAGTGGTATGGAGTAATTATTACCTGCGGAATGATACTTGCAATGATTTTCGGATTTTCACAAATGAAAAAATATGGAATTAATCCTGACAGAGCGATTGACTGTGTAATCGGAGGAATTATCGGAGGAATTATTGGAGCAAGAGCTTATTATGTTATAATGCAGTGGGAGCATTATTCAGGTAATATCAAAGAAATACTGAATATAAGAAATGGAGGACTCGCAATATACGGAGGGATTATTGGTTCGGTACTTGTTGCATTTATAGTTGCTAAGATAAGAAAAGTTAAGTTTCTTCCTCTGCTTGATATTGCAGGAATGAGTTTTCTTATAGGTCAGGGAATAGGTCGATGGGGTAATTTTACCAATCATGAGGCTTTTGGAAATAATACCACATCATTATTCGGAATGACAAGTGGAAAAATTCAGGAGAAGATATCGCTTATTTAAAATTCTGATTTATCAGTCGATTTGCCTGTTCACCCATGTTTTTTATATGAATCTGTATGGTGTATTATCGGATTTGTTGTACTTTATCTTTTATCGAAAAATAGAAAATATGACGGTCAGATATTTGTAATGTATATAGGCTGGTATGGATTGGGACGCTTTTTCATAGAGGGCCTTCGCACTGACAGTCTTATGATAGGAAATCTTAGAGTTTCACAGATTCTTGCATTGTTATGCATTATAGCATCGGTTATAATACTTATTGTTGCAGGCGGAAAAGTAAAGCGAATGAATGGAGAATATGTATTCTATAAGGATACTGAGGAATCCAAAGCACTGCTTGAAGAAATTCCAGAAAAGAAGAAAAACAAGAAGTCAGAAAATTAAATATATGAAAAGACCTGTTCAAATATGAGCAGGTCTTTATTAATTGATAAGATTAAAAGTTTGGTTCAGGCTTTTTCAAAAGCTTGTTGGGTATCGTGGCAATGCTCTGACAATTCACGAATGCTTTAAACGTTCGGCAAAGGGTAAATTTTCAGCTAATAAGCTGAAAATAGGAAAGCATGTACGAGAGGGCTTCCCCTTAGAAATATAAAAATTTATATATTACTATATTGGAGAGTTTTATAAAGTTTGACGGATTTGCATTAAAAAATAAAGTTCTTTGGAAATGCAACCTTTTCATTATATAAGAAGTTAATATAATAGAGTGGGAATAATATTTATGTCAATTGCAGGTTGCACAAAAAGCAAATTCAGATTGCTTGAATAATATAAAAGTTTATGATATTATTATTACAGATTTATAACAATAATAGAAAAGCATTGACAAATAATGCAATATAGTATAAGATATAAGTGTAATATTGTAAGTAGTACATTTAAAAAAGTGAACTTTTATATTATTCGAGTTGTATGTTATATATATATATAATTTTTAAAGAAAGAAGACAGCAAAATGAAAAAAATATTTACAAAGATGAAAAACTCTGTTTTTTTAGCTCCAAGTCTTATCGGTGTACTGATATTTTTTATAGCACCATTTTTTATAGTGATTTATTATGCATTGGTTGACAATCCTGTAAATCATGAATTTGTCGGACTGGATAATATAAAAAATGTCCTTGAAAATGAGGCATTCAGACTGGCATTTAAAAATACAATGAAATTTTCAGCACTTGCTGTTCCGATGTCCGTTATTTTTGCATTGCTTATGGCATTGCTTCTTGACCGTAAAATTCCATGCAGAAGTTTTGTAAGAGCTGCATTTCTATGTCCGCTTATGGTTCCGACTGCTTCAGTCGTGCTTATATGGCAGGTTATTTTCAGTTATAACGGAGTACTTAATGAATTTGTAATGAAATTTGGATTTGACAAGACTGACTGGCTTAAATCAAAATATGGAATGTTGGTTGTAGTGATACTTTTTCTGTGGAAAAATTTAGGATACAATATGATACTTTTCTTATCGGCATTAAGCAATATACCGCAGGATATAGTTGAAGTTGCAACTCTTGAAGGCGCATCATCATTTTATAAATTCATACATATAAAACTTAGGTATATATCGCCTACATTGTTTTTTGTAACAATACTTTCACTTATAAATTCGTTTAAGGTATTTAGGGAAGTATACCTTCTTGCCGGAAGTTATCCGTATGACAGCCTTTATACCATACAGCATTTTATGAATAATAAATTCAATTCACTCGATTATCAGAAACTTTCATCAGCAGCCATTATAACTGCACTTGTAATGGCAGGAATAATTGCAGTTCTTTTCATAGCAGAGAATAAATTCGGAAAGGACGTGGAAGGGTGAAAAATAAAGTTATAACAGCATTGCTTACAATATATGCACTTTTTTCAGCAATTCTATTTTTATTTCCGACAGTTGTTACAATTACAAATTCCTTTATGTCCTCAACCGAAATAGCGTCAAATTACGGAGTAATATTTGAAAATGCGGTATCAGATTCACAGGACCGGAATAATAAAGGAAAGAAATTTATATCAGAGAAAGTAAACTTGAAACTTATTCCCGATAGTGTTACATTCAGTCAGTATACAACAGCACTTTTTAAAAGTCCTGAATATCTTTTCAAATTTTGGAATTCAGTTATACTTACAGTGCCTGTAGTTATATTTCAGCTTGCTGTTGCATCAATAGCATCATATAGTTTTTTCAGATTTAAGGGACGGCTTAAAGAGATAATATTTTTTCTGTATATAGCAGTTATGCTTATGCCGTATCAGGTAACGCTTGTACCGAATTATTTTGTTGCAGATAAGCTTGGAATACTTGGTACAAGGCTTGCGATAATACTTCCGGGAATTTTTTCACCATTCAGTGTATTTTTGCTTACAAAGATAATGCGTAGAATACCTGTATCGCTTATTGAAGCAGCAAGGCTTGACGGTGCCGGAGAATGGCAGATTTTTACTCAGATTTGTATGCCGTTATGCAGAAATGCACTTATATCAATAGGTATGCTTGTATTTATGGATTACTGGAATATGGTGGAACAGCCTATAATCATGCTTGAGGACAGCGATATGTATCCGCTTTCAGTATTTTTATCGGAGATAAATTCAGGTGAAATAGGCATAGCCTTTGCGGTTGCAGTAATTTATATGATGCCTGCACTTTTAATGTTTCTTTATGGTGAAGATTATCTTGCAGAGGGTATAACATATGCAGGAGGAGTAAAAGGATAAAGGAGATAAAAAATGAACGGTGGCAGAACAAGAAAAGATATAATAAAGAATATTGCCATAATATTTCTTATAGTACTGCTTGTGCTTACATTCTTTTCAAATACAATTATGAATTATTCACTTCCTGAAGTAAATGCACAATATGTTTCAGAAGGGACTATAAATGAGAAAATCAGGGGTACAGGCATAGCAGAAGCCAATGACTTATATGAAGTCAATACAGAAGAAACAAGAACTATAAAAAGTGTGAATATAAAGAATGGTTCAGAGGTAAAAAAAGGTCAGGTGCTTTTTGTATTTGAAGATAATGAAAGTGATGAACTAAAAGATGCACAGGATACACTTGATACTATGGAGCTGGAATATCAGAAAGCACTTTTAAGCAATGCTCTTCCAGATTATACTCTTGATAATCTTGCAATTCAGAATGCAAGAGATGATTTGCAGAAAGCTATAGCATTAAGAAATTCTTCTGTATATAGCGGTGCTTCTGACAATACCTCCGGAAATACGGAAGAATATATAAACAGTCTTAACAGTGAAATACAGTCACTTACATCTGAAAATGAAAAATTTCAGAATATACTTACTGCTATTGATACTGAAGACTATGCATCACCTTATTTAGCAGGATACAATGAAATTTATCAGGCAGTATCAGCAGTTTCAGATGCTGAAAGTGCGTATGCATCAGCACAGACAAATCAGGCACAGTATGAAAGTGAAACAGCAGTAAGTTCATCTGAATTACAGTCTGAATATACAGCAAAACAGCGTGAACTGGAACAATTTAATATTGAACTTGAACGCCTTAAAGAAGATTTAGAATTAAAAGGCAGTTCTGATATTGAAACTGAAAGACTTATATCTGACAAGGAATACAGTATAAAATATGCTGAGGAGGATTTGAGAATTGCTGAAATCAATCTCAATTCAGCAATTGAAAGAGAAACAAATCTGAAAAAAGCTGAAGCTGAAACATTATCTGCTGAAAGTAATTTGAACAAGGTTAAAGCTGATTTGAAATCTGTTGTAAACTCAATCAGAAATAATATAAGTTCAAAAATTTCTGATAATTCATCAAGAATAAATTCTGATACAACAGAACTTGAAAATATACAGAATGTACAATCAGAAAATAATACATCGGTTATAACATATGAGGAGGCTGATGAGCAGGTAAAGGCTGCACAGCGTACACTCAATGAATTGCTTGTTACATTGTCAAAAACCCAGAAAGATGATAAGCTTGCCAATTCACTTGCTGAACTTGAGATAGAATCACAGGCTGAGAAAATAAAAAAACAGGAAGAACTTGTTGCAAAAATTAAGGAAAAATCAAGTGAAACTGAGATAAAATCAAAGATTGACGGAACAGTTTCTCAGCTTAATGTATCAGCAGGTGACAAGACATCTGCTGATACGCCTCTTGCGGTTATACAGATTGCTGATAAAGGATATTCCGTGTCATTCAGCGTTACGAATGAACAAAGTAAAAAGTTAAGAGTCGGTAGTACAGCGGAAGTTACAAATGTATATGATGGTGAAGTTTCAGCTGTGCTTGAATCTATAAAGACTAATCCTGATAATCCAAAAGAAAAAATGCTTACATTCTCTGTTACAGGAGATATTTCTCCAAATCAGTCGCTTAGTATATCAGCAGGCGGAAAAAGTGTTAAATATGATACGGTAGTGCCAAAAAGTGCTGTCAGAGAGGATAAAAGCGGTAAGTTTGTACTTGTTGTAAGAGCTAAGAGTTCACCTCTTGGAAACAGATACAAGGCATATAAAGTAGGAGTTGAAGTTACAGCTTCAGATGATGCCTCATCAGCAATTACAGGAAATATCAGTGGAAGCGATTTTGTAATAACAGCATCTGACAGTCCGATTGAATCAGGTATGCTGGTAAGACTTGCGGAAGAATAAGGTAATCACATGAGGAAAATCAGGATAAGAAAAAGGTGGATTATACTTACAGCAATAAGCATTTTAATGCTTTGTGTATATGGTATAATGACATTTATTTCAGATTTAAGGATAAAATCAGTTCCCGACCAGTCAGCAGTAAAATACTGGTCACCTGACAGCAGTCAGTATTCACAGACATCATGCTTTATATCAGAAAGTTACCGGTTTGATTTAAATTCAGTATATCAGATGAGAAGTGCAGTTGATAATGCACTTGAACAGGCATCAATAAAGAATGATGAGGAAAATGGTTCAAGGCTTTGGATTGATGCATACAGCGGAGAATGTAAAGTAAAAGTTTCATCAGATAATTCATCAGATGTTGAAGCGAAAGCAACATTCTGCGGAGGAGATTTCTTTTATTTTCATATGTTGGATTATAAATCAGGGTATTGTTTTTCAGAAGATGATATAAATCATGATATGGTTGTGATTGATGAAAATCTTGCATGGAAGTTATACGGTTCATCGGAAGCTGATGGAATGGAAATTCAGATAAACGGCAAAGAATTCATAGTTGCAGGAGTTTCAAAGTGCAGAGAAGATAAGATATCAGAATTTACATATGGTTCAGAAAGCAGAATATATATTCCATATTCAGCATATGAAAATATAACAGGCAGTGAAAACAGTCTGCCGATAACCTGTTATGAAGCACTTATGCCAAGCCCTGTTTCAAAATTCGGATATAATATAATAAATGAACAGTTTTCAGAAGATAATGACAGTATAGTACTTATAGAAAATTCATCAAGATTTTCGGTTGAATCGCTTTTTGCAGTTATAAAAACATATTCTCAGCGTTCAGTTGTAACAAATGATACAGCATATCCATACTGGGAAAATTACGCAAGAGTTATGGAGGATAAACTTGCAGTAATGCTTATTGTACGGATACCGCTTTTAATATTGCCTTTGATATATTTCATAGTTGTTTCCGTTATTTTTTATAAAAAGCATGGACTACATTTTAAGGATATAAAAGCCTTTGCTGAAAGGATTATTGACAACAGGCATAAAAAGGCTTATTATAAAGAAAAAAGAAAGGAAGATAATTTATGAGCAAAATTAATTTGAAAAGGAAACTATTAGGAATTATATGTATATGTCTTGCAGGTACATTGATGTTTACAGGTTGTAACAAAGATAAGGATAAAAATGATGAATTTTCATCGAATGAAAACAGTGCTGTAAATTCAGTTTCTGATGATAGTAAAACAGCATTGTCAACAACTATTGAAAAAGATTATATTTATCATGAAAGCCAGAGCATAGAAGTTCCGGAAAACTATGAAATGAGTGGGAATTTAAATATTGCAGGCGAAAAAATATATATGCAGGGTACAAAATATTCTGAAAATTATGAACAAATTCTTGAAAACAATATCTTTGAGTTTGATATATCAGGTAATATTCTGAACACAATACCGGTTGAACTTGCGGATTATTCAAATATATCAACAAATATTGCAGTTGACAGTAATGGAAATATGTGCTATATAGTTTATCAGTATCATCCAAATAATGAAGATATTGTGGAAAACGATACAGATTTTTTTGATGATGGAAGTGAATCAGAAAAATATATCCTTGTAATGATTGACAAGGACGGCAAAAAGATATTTGAAAAGGATTTGAATGAATATTATGAAGAACAGGATTATTTTTATATAAGCAATGTGTATTTCGGAGATGACGGGAATATATATATGCAGAATGATAATTTAATTATTGTTCTTGATAATACAGGAAATGAACTGTTTACATTAAAAAATGAAAATGATATTGCATATATTAATACAATTGTTAATACTAATGAAAATAAAATTACAGTAATTTACTATGATATGGAAAATAAAGTATGTGCCGGCGAAATTGATACGGAAAATAAAAAGTTGGGTGAAAAGAAAAATATTGATATTCCAAATAATGTGAATGGATTTTTGAATGGTTCAGGAGAATATAGTTTTTATGTATTCGATTCAAATAATATGTATGGAGTGAACATTGAAACAGGAGAAAGTACAAAATTAATAAACTGGATTGATTCGGATATCAGTGCTTCAAGAATTATGTCTATGTCAGTTCTTTCTGACGGAAAGTTTATTATGTCATATTATGATGGAACGGATTGGACAATGCATATATCAGTTATTGAAAAGACAGATGCCGATTCTGTAAAAAATCAGCAGATAATTACTCTTGCAGGAAATTATATTGATGATACAATTTATTCAGCAGCGATAAAATTTAATAAAGAAAATGAAAATTACAGAATAAAAATTACTGATTATTCAGAGTATTCAACAGATGATGACTGGAATGCCGGTGAAACTAAATTCAATGCTGATATGGCAACAGGAAATATTGCTGATATAATTATTATAGATAATAATATGCCGGTTGAATCACTTGCTTCAAAGGGAATACTTGCTGATATAAACGAATTTTTTGACAAAGACAGTGAGATTAAGCGTGAAGATTACTTTGAAAATATACTTAAAGCATTTGAAACAAAGGACGGAAAACTTTACTCAATAGTTCCATCATTCCATATTGAAACACTTATTGGTAAAACTTCAAATCTTGAAGGTATGGAAAGCTGGAATTTAAGTGAGTTTATAGATTATGCTGAGGGACTTGATGAGGGAACTGAAATTTTTGCCAGTGACAATATGACTTCAAACAGCATATTTTATGCTTTATGTTATAATTCAATGAACAACTTTGTGAATCTTGAGAATAAAACTTGTGATTTTAATAGTGAAAGCTTTATAAAGCTTCTTGAATTTGCAGGGAAATATCCTTCCTCTGAGGAATATTACAGTAATTTTGATGAAGATATGGATTATGAGGCATATTTTCAGGATATGTATGCAGGATACAGGGATAACAAAATAATTCTTGAGCAGGGATATTTTTCTGACCTTAATTCAATATATCAGGTCGAAAAAGCTGATTTTGGTGAAGATGTTTCATTTATAGGATATCCGTCAAGTGAGGGTAATGGTTCATGTATTGGTGCTGATTTAAAGTTGGGGATTTCGGCTAAATCAGATAATCAGGACGCAGCGTGGCAGTTTATCAAATATTTTCTTTCAGATGAATATCAGGAGAGCAGCTGGAGCTTTCCTTTAAAGAAGTCGGTTTTTGAAAAGAAAGCTGAAGATGCTATGACACCATATACATATACAGATGAAAATGGTGAAACAGTTGTTGATGAAAATGTTTACAATATCAATGGTGTAGAGTTTAAAATAGGATATATGGACGAAGAACATAAAAATAAATATATGGACTTTATCAGCTCAGTTGATAAAGAAGTTTCATATAATTCAGAGATAGTTGAAATAATTGATGAGGAAGTACAGGCATATTTTTCAGGTCAGAAATCTGCACAGGAAACTGCTGATATAATTCAGAACAGAGTAAAAATATATATTAATGAAACATTTTAAAAGTAAAGAACCGTATGAGCTTTTACAAGTTCATACGGTTCTCTTTATTTTATGTATCTGAAATCATTATGTCTTTCAAGGCGGCATTTGAAATAACCATTCCTGCATTATTTTTAATCTGCTTATATTTTCCGATAGGAAGATTATATCTCATAATTCTTACAGCGTCTGCATACTGTGGAGATGGTTTGGCAATATCTGAAATATTTGAAGTAATATCCTTATTGAGAACATCCATTACTAATTCAGCAGGAGAACGCTGTGAATTTCTGATAATATTGTCATCAGAACCGATAATCTGAGCAATTCCCTTATTAAGCAAGTCAAGTGCAAGCCGTCTTGTAGCACGGTTCACAATAGCCTGACAGCTTACCTGCATAAGTATTCCATGTGAAGAAAGTTTTTTTATCTGTTCGATTGAATATGTATCAACATATTTTTCAATGCAGGCAACAACAGGGTAAACATTTTTTGAAATAATAAGTTTCTGTAAGCCTGTAAATATTTCCTCACTATATCCTTCTTTAGGGAGAGTCATCATAATATATTTTGTATCAGCGATGCAGAGTTTATTTATATCATTTATACCGATAATATCTTCACTGAACACGACTTCAGAGCCAAGCAGTATTTTAGGATAGTTTTTATCTTTAAAATTTTTTTCAAGAATATTATAAGCTTTTTGACGTGAGTCAAGATACTTTTCAATATCATCTGATGCCTCAAATTTTGTAGTTGAAACAACTGTTTTTATTTTAGCATCCTGAAGAATTTTCAGTATATTTTCAGCTTTTTTTATAAACTGAGTTTCATTTTCAGGATTTGCTAAAATTTCAGAATTAAAATCAATATAACCGTTCATAGCACACTACTTTCCCATTTTTTAAATTGACAGCCGAATGTATAATACTTTGTAATATATATTTTATATTATTTTTTTATTTTTGTCAATAGCTTGTAGAAATTATACTATAAATCAAGCGAAAAAATATAAAAAACTATATAATAACAATAAAAGTATTTCCGGATATTTTAAATATACATTTTATATATTCTTGACAAATTATAAGCTATAATATATAATATAAAAGTAGTTTACGGAAAGGAAAACAGCATTTATGAAAGATTATACAGCTTATGAAAAGTATATAGTCAAAGATGTCGTGACAGTCAGTCATCGGTTTTTGCTGTTATGCCCGTAAAATATTATATGAAAAATACGGAAATCTGACAGCTAAAGCATTTAAATGCTTATAGCTGTTTTATTATATTAAAACAGGGAGATGCTTGAATGAAAAAGGAATTGTCCAAATTCTATGAACCCAGTGAGGTTGAGGACAAAATATATGCCTACTGGACAGAAAATAACTGCTTCAGGGCAGAAGCTGACAAATCAAAAAAACCATATACTATAGTTATTCCTCCGCCGAATATAACAGGTCAGCTCCATATGGGTCATGCTCTTGACGAAACACTTCAGGATATACTTATCAGATGGAAAAGAATGAGCGGATATTCTGCACTCTGGCTTCCGGGAACAGACCATGCTTCAATTGCAACAGAAGCTAAAATTGTTGAGGCTATGAGAAAAGAAGGCGTTACAAAGGAAGATATCGGCAGAGAAGGCTTCCTTAAAAGAGCATGGGAATGGAAAAGACAGTATGGCGGACGTATTGTAAATCAGCTTAAAAAATTAGGTTCGTCATGCGACTGGTCAAGAGAACGTTTTACAATGGACGAGGGCTGTAACAAGGCTGTAAAAGAGGTCTTTGTAAATCTTTACAACAAAGGTCTTATTTACAGAGGAGAAAGAATTATAAACTGGTGTCCAAAATGTCTTACATCAATTTCAGATGCTGAAGTTGAATATGAGGATCAGGCAGGTCATTTCTGGCATCTCAGATATAAAATAAAGGATACTGACCAGTACCTTGAACTTGCAACAACACGTCCTGAAACCCTCCTCGGAGATACTGCTGTAGCTGTAAATCCTGAAGATGAAAGATACAAGAATCTTGTCGGCAAAACAGTTATACTTCCTATCGTTCACAGGGAAATACCAATTGTTGCTGACAGCTATGTAGAAATGGATTTCGGAACAGGTGTTGTCAAGATTACTCCCGCACATGACCCCAATGACTTTGAAGTAGGACTGCGTCATAATCTTCCTGTAATCAATGTTATGACAGATGATGCAAAGATTACAGATGATTATCCGAAATATGCAGGTATGGACAGATATGAGGCAAGAAAAGCTATTGTTGCTGACCTTGAAGCAGAAGGCGCATTGGTTAAAATTGAGGATTACAGTCATAATGTAGGTACTTGCTACAGATGCGGTACTACTGTTGAACCAAGAATATCAAAGCAGTGGTTTGTAAAGATGGAAAGCCTTGCAAAGCCTGCAATAGATGCCGTTAAAAACGGTGAAACAAAATTTGTTCCTGAAAGATTTGACAAGATATATTTTCACTGGCTTGAAAATATCAAGGACTGGTGCATATCAAGACAGCTCTGGTGGGGCCATCAGATACCGGCATTCTACTGCGATGAATGCGGTGAAACTGTTGTAACAAAGGAAAATTCGGCAGTATGCCCGAAATGCGGAAAGCCTATGCGTCAGGACGAAGACACGCTTGATACATGGTTCAGCTCGGCATTATGGCCTTTCTCAACTCTTGGCTGGCCTGACAAGACTGAAGACCTTGAATATTTCTATCCTACCAATACACTTGTAACAGGATATGATATAATATTCTTCTGGGTAGTAAGAATGATGTTCAGCGGTATTGAACATACAGGAAAAGTGCCTTTTGATACAGTCCTTATCCATGGTCTTGTAAGAGATGCTCAGGGCAGAAAGATGTCCAAGTCGCTCGGAAATGGTATTGACCCGCTTGAAGTAATTGAAAATCACGGAGCAGATGCTCTCAGATTTATGCTTGCAACAGGAAATTCACCCGGAAACGATATGCGTTATATGGACGAAAAAGTCAAGGCATCAAGAAATTTTGCCAATAAATTATGGAATGCATCAAGATTTGTTATGATGAATCTCCCTGAAGGTTTTGAATTCAAGGGACTTCCTGATAATCTCACCATTGAGGACAAATGGGTAATAAGCAAATTAAATACGCTTGCCAAGGAAGTTAATGACAATCTTGATAAGTTTGAAATAGGTGTTGCAGTTGCTAAAATCTATGACTTTATATGGGATATATACTGTGACTGGTATATTGAACTTACAAAGCCAAGAATTATGGCAGGCGGTGAAACGAAAGAATCTGCTCAGGCTGTTCTTGTATGGGCTCTGCGTGGTATGCTCAAGCTCCTTCACCCGTTTATGCCGTTCATAACAGAGGAGATATGGCAGGTTCTTACTGATGAGAACGGAGCAATTATGCTTGAAAGTTTCCCTGTATACGATGAAAAACTTTCATATCCCGATGATGAAAAGAATTTTGAAAAGATTATATCGGCTATAAGGGGTATACGCAACCGCAGAACAGAAATGAATATTCCTCCGTCAGTAAAGGCTAACATATTCATTGAAACTGAATTTATACAGCTTTTCAGTGATTGCAAAGTATTCTTTGAAAAGCTTGCATCAGCCTCAGGTGTTGAAGTTGCTGAAAAGTTTGATATGCCTGATGCAGTTACAGTAGTTACAGACAGTGCAAGAGTATTCATACCGATGGACGAACTTATTGACAAGGATAAGGAAATTGCACGTCTTAACAAGGAAAAAGCATCTGTTCAGAAAGATATCGATTTTCTCAGTGGAAAACTTAATAATCAGGGATTTCTTGCAAAAGCTCCTGAAAAGCTGATTGAAGCTGAAAAAGCTAAACTTGTAAAGGCTCAGGAAAAAATGGCTAAGATACTTCAGTCAATAGAAAGTTTTAAATAAAAATATAACCTGTTTTATTATAAATATTGAAAAAATTGTTGTTATATACTTGACAGGCATTAATTTTTATGCTACAATATAAAAGCTGTGTTAGTACAGCAGAAAATCGTATTCTAAAGACAGCCGGTGGTGTCGTCCGTAAGTCCGGCCGAGGAATGTGCATTGTCTTTTATTAAATATGACTTTGTATCCTTTCTCGTAAAATTCGGGAAAGGATTTTTTAATGCTTTTGATACGATATAAATCTTTTTTACGGAGGTGAAATTACATGGCAAGTGAAAAGATTTTAGAGGCTAAAAAGGCTAAAGTTGAACAGCTTACAGAACTTATCAAGGGTTCTTGTTCAGGTGTTATTGTTGACTACAGAGGTATCACTGTTGAAGAAGATACAAAACTCAGAAGAGAACTCCGTGAGGCTGGCGTTCACTATTCAGTAGAAAAAAACTCAATGCTCCGCTTTGCTCTTAAGAATGCAGGTATTGAAGGTCTTGACAGCTATCTCGAAGGTACAACAGCTATTGCACTTTCATCAGAAGACCAGACTGCTCCTGCAAGAATTCTTGGTAAATTTGCAAGCGAACATGATGATAAATTCAATCTCAAGGCTGGATTTATCGATGGCGAAATTTATGATGAAGCAGGCGTTGTTGCTCTTTCAAAGATTCCTTCAAAGGAAGTGCTTCTTGCACAGCTCGTTGGTTCACTTCAGGGTCCTATGCAGAAGCTGGCAGCTGTTATCAAGGCTGTTGCAGACAGCAAGTCAGAAGATGCTGCATAATTACTGCGGCATAATAAATTACAGGTGTGAAATTGCCTGAACTTTAAATTATTTAATGAAATTATAAAGGAGAATATTATCATGGCTTCAGAAAAGATTTTAAAATTTGTTGAAGACGTAAAAGCTCTCTCAGTTCTCGAACTCGCTGAACTCGTTGAGGCTATTCAGGAAGAATTCGGTGTAACAGCAGCAGTTGCAGCAGCTCCGGCAGCAGGCGGTGCAGCAGCAGCTGAAGAAAAGTCTGAATTTGATGTTGTTATGACATCATTCGGCGACAGCAAGATGAATGTTATCAAGGTTGTTAAGGAAGTTATGGGTCTTGGTCTTAAGGAATCCAAGGAATTTGTTGAAAATCTTCCTAAGGCTGTTAAAGAAGGCGTTTCAAAGGCTGATGCTGAAGAAATTAAGACAAAGCTTGAAGGTGCTGGTGCATCTGTAGAAATCAAGTAATTTTTACATTACTTAATGTTTCTTATATAAAAAACTCCCTGTCCTGTTTTTTAGGGCAGGGAGTTTTTATGTAAATCAAAGAAATTTTTCAGTGAGAATGGTCATGCATACTCCGGGAATACCAAGTATAAGCGACACCATAGTATTAAAAAAATTCAATTCAGCAAAAATGCCTATTTTATTACCATATAAATGAACAAGCATAAGTGTCCCTCCTCCTGAAATCATTCCGAAAAGTGCATATAATACAGGGTGCTTCCGTCTTGAATAATAAAACAGCATAATCGCTCCTGCAATACACCATATAAGAGTAAAAATCATATCTGTATTCATTTTGCCGTATCATTCCTTTAAACATTTTGATTACATAAGTATATAGCCGAGTGCAATCAGGAGTTTAAGGTCAGCTCCTTCTCTTGCAAGAATTATTATCATAAGGACAATCATGATTTTATCACTGTCAGTTTTACCTTTTGAAATACCAAGACTGTCAAAAATTCCATCAGCAAATCCAAGAATACCACCTGAATTCATATTTTTTTTCTGTTCTGAGAAATTTTTGGTGTTGTTTACAGGCGGTTTGTCATTGCTGCTGGTTTTATTTTCAGGAGTTTCAGCAGTCCGTTTATGCATTTCTTGAGCATTACGGACTGCCTCCTGTTTCATACTGTTGAAATTCTGCCTGTTATAATCTGCCATAGTATCCTCCGCCAAAGTTAAAGCAATTTATCCAAATCTTTTAACATACCGCTTGATTTCAATGTTTCCCAAAGTGCGATTATTTTCATAATTTTTATTGCCTTGTCAGCCTTTTCCTGTTTTTCGGCACTGAGATGCGGTTTAAGAGCCATGATGAGTTCAGAATTTTTATCTGATTTTGCTGATGACATAAGTTCTTGAATTTTAAAAATCATTCCTATGTCAAAATTCTCTATAGGGTTATTATTAGGCTGTTTCTGTGAAACAGGATTATCTTTGTTTGTCTGTTCTGTTTCATTGCTTTGCTGAGGAGGAGGCGAAGAAAACATATCAGCAAGTTCTTTAATCTGTTTCATGCTTTCTTCATCAGACAGCATTTCCTGAATCCTGCCCATTAAATCGTCCATAATAAAATCTGTCCGTTCTTAGTAAAATAAGTAATTTATTTTCCGTTTGTCAGCTTTCGGTAAAGTTCCTGAGCCTGAGGAGTAGTCATAATTTTTTCAGCAAGTTTCGGATTATTCATAACTTGTTTGAACTTTACTGCCTCATCATTGTTCATATTATTTAATGCACTGTCAAACTGACCTTTTTCAAGCTGTGATTTAAGCACATCTGCAGGAACGTTAAGCTTTGTGCCTATAATCTTAAGCAGTGCATCGAGGTTTTTAGGGTTTATATTCGGATTCATAAAATCATTTCTCCTTTAAATATTTATAGATTTATATATAATTTATTTTATGTGCCCTGTAAGAATTTTATTAAACAATATTTATTGTTATTTATTTTTATTATTGTATTTAATAAAAGTTTATGATATAATTTAGTAAAACATAATTTATAATAAAGGAGGACTTTTATGAGAATTATTGTCATGTCGGATTCTCATGGTAATTATTTCGCAATTGAAGAAATAGTACAGCGTAATCTTTCAGCCGATATGTTTATACATCTTGGAGATGGAGAAAGGGAACTTGATAAAGTTGTTATGAAATATCCGCAGATAAATGTTTATCATGTTGCAGGAAACTGTGACTATGCAAGTCTTAGTTCTGATATGATTTGCCTCGGACTTGAATACGGACACAGACTTATAGCAACACACGGACATAATCAGGCAGTCAAATATTCACTCGATATTATAAAGAATACTGCTTCAGAAAATAAAGCCGATATTATATTATATGGTCATACTCATAAAAGATACTGTAAATATGAAGACGGATTTTATATTCTTAATCCGGGAAGTGCATCATGCCCACGTGACGGCAATGTACCATCATATGCATATATTGATGTAACGGAAAAAGGAGTTATGGCAAATATTGTATCATTAAGATAACTGCTCCCTTTTTATATTATATGATATATATTTCTTAATGTTCACATTTTCTTATTGTTATAAAGGAGGAAGTCAATTCCAATGAGTAAAAACAAAAAAATATCTCCGCTTGCATCAGTGCAGAAAGAAAAATATGTTCAGGCATTTTTTATAGCTTTCATAGCCTTTGCAGCAGTAATTCTGCCACTCGTTATATATACAAAGGGATATTTTGTATATTATGGCGATTATAATTCTCAGCAGATGCCATTTTATTATCATGCACACGAAATGGTTAAAAGTGGTAATTTATTCTGGGACTGGGGAACAGACCTTGGTTCAAATTTTATAGGGTCATATTCGTTTTATCTGCTTTTCAGTCCGTTTTTCTGGATTACATTGCTATTGAAGCAGGAATATGTGATTTATTCTATGTCTGTACTTTTATGCCTTAAATATTCAATAGCCTCGCTTACCGCATATGCATATATAAGAAAGTTTGTAAAAAATACTGACTGTGCCCTGATTGGTTCACTTCTTTATGCATTTTCAGGATTTCAGGCATATAATGTATTTTTTAATCATTTCAATGATGTCACGGCATTTTTCCCGCTTCTTCTCTGTGCATTGGAGGACAGAATAAATAAAAACAGACGGGGAGTATTTATAATAGCAGTTGCATTTATGGCGATGCTTAACTATTTCTTTTTTACAGGACAGGTTGTATTTGTTCTGATATATCTTGTTATCAGATGTTCAAGCGAGGATTTCAAGATAAACGGCAAAAAATATATCGGAATAATTATAGAAGCAATCCTTGGAGGCATGATAGCCTGCTTTGCACTTATTCCGTCAGCTATGGCTGTAATGGATAATTCAAGAGTATCTGAAGCTCTTTATGGAATGGATATGGTAGCTTACAGTGACCGTACAAAGATATGGAGAATTATTCAGAGTTTCTTTATGATACCTGATGCTCCTGCACGTCCTAATCTTTTTGAAAGTAACAATTCAAAATGGGCATCAATTGCTGGATATCTTCCATTGTTCTCAATGGCAGGAGTTATAGCATTTATGAATAAAAAACGCAGTCACTGGGCAACAAAAATAATTGCTGTATGTATAATATGTGCATTTGTTCCTGTACTTAATTCAATGTTTTATATGTTCAATGCATCATACTATGCAAGATGGTTTTATATGCCTGTGCTTATTATGGCAATGATGACTGCAAGCGTTCTTGAAGAACCTGAAACTGATATGAAAGGCGGACTGAAAGTATGTGCCGGATTTATGTCAGCTTTCGGAATAATATCACTTTTGCCTGTAAAGGAAGACGGGGAAATAAAATGGTTCAGTTTCCCTGCAAATCCTGCATATTTCTATATAACTCTTGCAGTAAGTGCATTATGTCTTATATATGTATGCCATATATCCTCTCTTAAATCCAAAGGAAAGCATTATATTAAAAATGCACTTATAGCTACTGTTACAGCTTGCTTTGTAAGTACAGCAACCATTATATATTTCGGAGTTTCAATAGGACCTTATCCGGAAGAATATCTCAGTGCCGGACTGAACGCAGAGGAATTTGACCTTTCACCACAGGAAGAAGAAATGGCAGAAGAAACGGAAGGTATTGAAGAAATAGCTGAGGAAGTTTATCAGAATGACAATGATTTTTTCAGAGTTGATATAAGCGAAAATTATGATAATTTTCCTATGTTCTGGGGATATTCTTCAATGAGAACATTCCATAGCATAGTTCCTTCATCAATAATGGACTTTTACAGTGAAATTGGTATAACAAGAGATGTTGCATCAAGAGCACCTGTTGCCTCATATACTCTCAGGGGACTTTTTTCAGTAAAGTATTATTTCAGCTGGAATGACAGAATTGACGGAAGCACAGAGTCTGAAATAAAAGGCTTTGAATATCTAAGGTCACAGAATGGATTCGATATTTATGAAAATAAATATTATATTCCTATGGGATTTACATATGATAGTTATATGTCTGTTTCTCAGGCTGAAGAACTTCAGGAATCCGAAAGAGAAAAGGTTCTTATAAAATCAATTGTACTTGATGATGAATATGTGCTTGAACATGAAAATGATATAATGCTTGAAAATAATGATGAAACAGATATTACAGAAGAAGATTATTATGAAGAATGCCTTAACAGAAAAGAATCATCATGCTACAGTTTTGAATATGATACAAACGGATTTACAGCAAAGACAAACCTTGAAAATGAAAATTTTGTATTTTTCAGCGTTCCTTATGATAAAGGCTGGACTGCAACTGTCAATGGTGTTGAAACTGAAATCGTAAAAGCAAATTTTGGGTTTATGGCAGTAAAAGGTGAAACAGGAGAAAATATAATCAGATTTACATATCGTCCTTATGGTTTGGACATTGGTATAATAATTTCAATTGCAGGTGTTGCACTCTCTGTAATTTATATGATAATTTCAGTAATTCTCGTAAGTAAATCTAAAAAAACAGCTAATATTAAAGGTTCGTCTTCATCAAAAAGAAAAGGCAAATCATCTGCAAAAAGAAAACCTGTCAAAACAGTAAAAAAAGATGCCGAATATTCACCGTCAGACAATAATGAAAATTATACAGTCAGTGAATTTGAAAATGAACAGGAGGAATCTCCTCGGCAGAAAAATATCAGTCAGGAAAATCAGGAAGAAATTGAGAGGTTTATGAAAGGTTATACAAGCATTACAAGTACAAAGAAAACAGCTGAAGATTTCAGAAACAGCAAGCTTTTTGAGGATATAAGCAACGACCTTAAGGAAGATGAAGACAAACAGAAAGAATCTTACAGTGAAAATAATGATAAGGGGGATTTTTAAATGCATCTGAATGAAGAATGTATAAATTCAAAGGAGATTTTTAACGGAAAAGTAATTCATGTAAAAGTTGATGATGTAAGGCTTGAAAACGGAAAAACTTCAATAAGGGAAGTTGTTCACCATAATGGCGGAGTATGTGTGCTTCCGCTTACTGATGACAATGAGATAATATTTGTAAAACAGTTCCGGTATCCTTATATGGAAACCGTGCTTGAGATACCGGCAGGAAAACTTGAAAAGGGTGAGGAGCATTATTTTGCCGGAAAGCGTGAGCTGCTTGAGGAAACAGGCTGTATATGCAGTAAATATACTTATCTTGGAAAGCTTTATCCAAGCCCCGGATATGTTGATGAGATAATACATCTTTATCTTGCAGAGGGGCTTGAATATAAGGAACAGAATCTTGATGATGACGAATTTCTTGACACAATAAAAATACCATTTGAAAAGGCGGTTGAAATGGTTATGTCAAATGAGATATATGATTCAAAAACACAGGTATGTATACTCAAGACATATATTAAACTGAAAGAAAACAAGGGCAGTTTTTAAAATCCGCCCTCATGTATCTGAATTATAATTCACTGTCTGCTTCAGAAATTGCAATATATTTATTATATGCATCAAGTATTTCATTCTCAATTATTTCTCTTGCCTGAGGCGATATAGGGTGAACTATATCCCTGAAAATTCCGCTTTCATCTTTACGGCTCGGCATGGCTACAAAAAGACGTTCGTCACCGTTTACAATCTTGATATCATGAATTGCAATCATATCATCGACAGTGATTGATATTACAGCACGAAGTCTGCCTTCAGTTATTATTTTTCGGATTTTAATATCTGTTATTTCCATAGTGTTACCTCCTTTGCATCATAAAAAATACTATGATGCAAGATGAATTTTATTTGTAAGAGTATTATTGACTCTTATGGATAAAATATACAATAAATTTTAAAAGATTGGACTGATTTTTTTGGATAAAAATATTCTTAACGGAAAGAAACATATTCATTTTATAGGTATAGGCGGTTCGGGAATGTATCCGCTTGCACAGATACTTCATTCTCAGGGATATTATCTTACAGGTTCAGACAACAATGAAACCGAAACCCTTGATGCTGTGAGAAAAATGGGCATTCCTGTATTTATGGGACAGAGAGCAGAAAATATTGAAGGTGCAGACCTTATTGTCCATACTGCTGCAATTATGGCTGATAATCCCGAACTTATAGCTTCAAAGGAAAGCGGTGTGCCTGTACTTGAAAGAAGTGAACTCCTTGGCATAGTTACAAGCTGGTATGATAATGCAGTATGCGTTTCGGGAACACATGGAAAAACCACTGTAACCTCAATGATAACCCAGATTTTGTATACTCAGAAACTTGATATATCAGCAGTTATCGGCGGTAAGCTCCCATGCATAAACGGAAGCGGTATTGCTGGAAAAAGTGATATAATGGTGTGTGAATCGTGTGAATTTGTCGATACATTCCTCAAATTATATCCTGATATTGCAGTAATTCTCAATGTTGATGCAGACCATCTCGACTATTTCGGAACACTTGACAATATTATAACATCATTCGGCAAATTTGCTTCAAAGGCATCAAAGGCTCTTATTATCAATGCTGATGATGAAAATACAGTTGAGGCTGTAAAAAGAGCGGGAAATTCCGATGAAAGAGATGTTATAACATTCGGGTATGCTGAACTCTGTAATTATTATCCTGTTAATATTGAGAAAATAAACGGAATACAGACTAAATTCACTATTATGCATAATGGTCAGCCGTGGGCTGACATAACGCTTAATGTTCCCGGAGAGCATAATATTATAAATGCTGTTGCCGCTGCTGCTGCCGCACATTATGTGGGAGCAGATGTAAAATCAATTGAAAAGGGACTTTCTGATTTCAGAGGTGCTAAAAGACGCTTTGAAATAATAGGCAAGGAAAAAGGAATAACTGTTGCTGATGACTATGCTCATCATCCGGCTGAACTTACTGTAACGCTTGAAGCTGCTATGCAAATGGAATACAGCAAAGTATGGGCTGTATTTCAGCCATTCACATATTCAAGAACTTCAATTCTGCTTGATGATTTTGCAAAAGCTCTTTCAATTCCTGATATTGCAGTGCTGACGGATATAATGGGTTCAAGAGAGAAAAATACCTATAATATTTATTCATCAGACCTTGCCAAAAAAATAAAGGGCTGTGTATGTTTTGAACAGAATAAAATTGAAACTCCTGAGAGAAAACAGCTTAATTTTGAACAGGTATGCAATTATATATGTGAAAATGCACAGGACGGCGACCTTGTAATAACTCTTGGCTGTGGTGATGTATATAAAGTTGCCAAGATGATAATTAAAAAGCTTGCTGAAAGTTAATCAGAGGTAATTTTTATATGCTTAATAAGATTGAACAGGAAATATTTGATTATATAAGAAAAAGTCTTGATAATGGTATTCCTCCTACGGTAAGGGAGATATGTGAGGCGGTTGGCTGTAATTCAACCGCCACTGTAAATAAATATATTGATATTCTTAAAGAAAAAGGTTATATAGAAAAATCATCGGGGCAGAGAAGGCATATAAAACTTGCTAATTATAATTCAGTTAATATACCGTTTGTAAGCTGTGAAAACTATACGGAGAATTTTCTTGAAGTGGAGAATATTCTTGGTTTTATAAGCTGGACGCCTGACAGAGAATATAAAAATCCGCTTTTTGCTTTAAAAATTGAGAGTGATTTCAAGGATATATTCAGTTCAGATGATATTATAATAGCTGAAAGAACAGATGAAAAAGGAAAATATTATATCTGTATTGACGAAAAAGAAAATCTGATTATTTCGGATAACCATTCACAAGAAAATATTGGGAAAATTGTTTCAATCATAAAGTATATAAGCTAACGTAAATCACTATTCGTTTTTTGTCGGTTTTTTACAAAATATCTTTATAAATTTTGTGATATTTTTTGCTTTGTAATTATTGACAATCTTTAATATATGTATTATAATAATTATAGTAATAAAATTACCAAATAAAATTACATAAAGGAGATGTAAAAAATGAAAAAAACAAATAAAATAATTGCCGGTTTTATGGCAGTATGTACTCTTGGAGCAGTTCCTGCTGTTAGTGTATCTGCTACAACAGAAGATGGCGTTATGTCACCTGAATTGCAGGAATTCATAAAAAATTCTACTCCTATAGAAGTAATTAATGAACGTTGTAAAATGTTCTGTATTTATACTACAACTGATGAAAACGGAAACAAAAATTATTACCCCGGTATTCCATTTGAGGGTAAATATGTCCATTCTGAATTAGCTCCTTTAATAGGTTTTAATGGAGTTGATGAAGTAATAAGAGGGGCTTGTACTAATTCTAAGTTGGTATGGTTTGATGAAAATGGTAACCCAGAAAAAATTATCACAATGGAAGAATTAGCAACAACAGAAGAAGGATATCCGGTATATAAAACTTCAGATGTTGTAACCGGTGAAGATATACTTGTTATTGATGATGACCATAATAACATTATAGCAAAATACGGTGATACAAATCTTGACGGAAATATCGATATAAGAGATGTAGCAGCTCTTAAACAGGATATCGTTAAGCTTAATTCTCTCCCGGATTATGCCTTTACCGCTGATATAAATTCTGATGGTGTTGTTGATGTTAAAGACCTTGGAATGCTGAACAATTATGTTATTAAAGTTATTGATAAATTCTGATTTAATGAGTTTTAATTTGTGAAGATATAAAAAGGAAATGCGTTTATTATAAAAATGCATTTCCTTTTGTTTTATTTCCCCGACAATATTATTTTTTCAGCACATTCTTTCAGTATCGGAGATGCTGATATATTACCGTATCCGCCGTTTTCAACTAAAACTGTCATCGCATATTTAGGATTATCAGCGGGAAAATATCCGCTTACCCATGCATGACAAAGTTCATTTCCGTTATCATCATAAATACCCGTCTGTGCGGTTGATGTTTTCGCTGATATTTTTACCTTATCCGAATATGCATTGGTGTTTTCTGTTACTGCTCCCTCCATGAATGCCCGCAGAAGTTCCGCAGTATCAGCGGACATTATTTCAGTTAGTACAGGTTCATTTGAATTTTCAATATTTATTCCGTCATATGTTATGCCTTTTACAAGTACGGCAGACGGCATTTCACCATTATTGGCAATTCCACATATCATCTGTGTTATCTGTATCGGATTTATAAGCAGTTTTCCCTGACCAAATGAAAAATTTGCCCTTTCAGCAGGTATATTAATTTCTTCACATGATGGAATATTTCCACAGTCAGTATATAAATTATCAGCAAGCCTTATTTCTGAACCAAATCCGGCTTTTTCAGAAGTTTCAATAAGTCTTTCAGATGAAATTATGCTTCCGAGTCTGATAAAATAGGTGTTGCAGGAATTTGCAACAGCACTTTTCATATCCTGATATCCATGACCGTCTGATTTATGGCATCTGAAAATCTGTCCGTTTATATTTTCAGAACCTGTACAGTTGTATGTGTAATTTTCTGAAATACCGCTTTCCAATGCGCACTGACAGATTAAAAGCTTGAATACTGAACCTGCATTATACGAGCATAATGCACGGTTCAAAAGCGGTGAATTCTCGTCATTAAGTGCCTCAGAGAGATTGTCTGTGTTATATGACGGAAAACTTGCCATGGCTTTAATATCACCTGTTTTTATATCCATAACAATTAATGCACCTTTTTCAATATTCTTTGCAGAATCCTCACATATTTTCTGGATTTCAAGGTCAATTGACGTAACAATACCTGCTTTTATATCTTGAGCAACTGTAATTTCCCTGCCTATTCCTTCAAGAACATCACCATTTCCGTCAACTTTATATTTTACAGTATTCTCATTTCTGAATGAACGAAGAAATGTATCATATGAAAGTTCAAGACCGCATATTCCTGCACCCTCGGAGGTATATCCAACAATATGCTGTGCAGGCTGATTTTCAGAATATCTTTTATATGATTTGAATACTGTTATATTTGCAGATGTGAATTTATCCGTATCTGTTTCGCATACAAAAGGTTTGCCGTATTTCAGATTTGAATAAAAACTTTTTTTGTCATTTATATGGGGAAGAATTTCTCTGACGGCATCAGGTTCAGGATTGACGGCACAAATGTATGTTTCTTCACAATTTACAATTTTCTGCATATTGCAGTCATATATATTTCCGTTCTGAGAGCCTGCCGAAACTGTATAAGACCCTTGATTAAGTGCGGTATTTTTAAATTCACTGCCTGTTATTACGGAAAATATATGCATATAAAGAACTGAGCCGATAACGGCGGTAAGAATTATAAGAACACTAAGTCTTTTTATCATATATATATATCACTCCTCATATATGATTATTGACATGACAGAATTATATTAACAGCAAATATTATATATTTTTATTGACAAAATATGTGCCTTAATATATAATTAATACAGTGTATTTATGTTTTATGGAGGTTTTATTTATGTCGGAAATTATAAACGGGAAAGTTGTTTCTGCAAAAGTTAAGGAAGATGTGAGAAAAGAAACTGAAATACTTGCAGAAAAAGGTATTAAAATCGGTCTTGCAGTCGTTATTGTAGGAAATAATCCTGCTTCAAGAGTTTATGTAAATTCCAAGAAAAAAGCGTGTGAGGAAGTCGGATTTTCTTCATATGAATATGCTCTCCCTGAAGAAACTACTCAGCAGGAACTTCTTGACCTTGTGGATATTCTCAATAAAGATGAAAAAGTAAATGGTATACTCGTTCAGCTTCCTTTGCCGGAACAGATTGATGAAAATGCTGTTATAAATGCTATTTCACCTGATAAAGATGTTGATGCATTTCACCCTTTCAATGTAGGTAAAATTATGATAGGTGAATTTGCATTTCTTCCATGTACTCCTGCCGGAGTAATGGAGCTTATTGACAGCACAGGCGTTGAAATTGCAGGAAAATCATGTGTCGTAATCGGAAGAAGTAATATTGTAGGCAAACCTATGTCTATGCTCCTCCTTCATAGAAGCGGTACTGTTACCATATGTCATTCAAAAACTCAGAATCTTGCCGAAATATGCAGAAATGCTGATATACTTGTTGCAGCAGTGGGAAAGGCGAATTTTGTTACTGCTGATATGGTAAAGGAAGGTGCTGTCGTAATAGATGTAGGAATGAACCGCCTTGAAAACGGCAAACTCTGCGGTGATGTAAAATATGATGAAGTTTCTGGAAAAGCAGGATATATAACTCCTGTTCCGGGTGGTGTAGGTCCTATGACTATTGCTATGCTTATGAAAAATACTCTTACATCTGCAAAGGCAAAATATGGTCTTTTATAATATGTAAATTCTTCAGAATACTTTTTCTGATATCAGAAGCATCG
>CAYRPZ010000014.1:0-28005 GCA_964426275.1 uncultured Ruminococcus sp.
AGCCGATAATTTCCTTGTCTTCATTAAGAGCAATGCCTGTAACATAACCATCAGTCATTTCAAGGTAACGAGGACCTTTTGCAAGAGTACCATACATAGTACCAACCTGTGAACGAAGTCCTTTACCAAGGTCTTCAAGACCAGCACCGATTACAAGACCGTCTTCTGAGAAAGCACTCTGTGATCTTCCGTAAACAATCTGGAGGAAAAGTTCTCTCATAGCAGTATTGATGGCATCACATACGAGGTCTGTATTAAGAGCTTCGAGAATAGTTCTGCCGGGAAGAATTTCAGCAGCCATAGCAGCTGAATGAGTCATACCTGAACATCCGATAGTTTCAACGAGGGCTTCCTGAATAACACCGCCCTTTACATTAAGAGTAAGCTTACATGTACCCTGCTGAGGAGCACACCAGCCAATACCATGAGTAAATCCTGAAATATCAGAAATCTCCTTAGCTTTTACCCACTTTGCTTCTTCCGGTATAGGTGCAGCACCATGAGCAACGCCCTGAGCAACAGGACACATTGTTTCAACTTCACTAGAATATTTCATAGTCTTTACAAACTCCTTTCAGTTTTAATGCATAAAAATAAATGCACTTACATTAAATATTATACAACAAAAAGTGACAGATTGCAAGCATTTTCTGATATAATTCATAAAAAAATTTATATTCCGAATAAAAATACAGGCAGATGATATCCGCCTGCAAATTAAGATTTTAATTCATGACATAACTTTTATTTATGACTGAAATTCTCATATTCCTTTTCAAGTTCCTCAATCAGCTTACTGAATTTCCATTTAAGATTATAAGGAGTAACAACTGCTTTAAGCGGTATGTCAAGCTTATTTTTTCTTATATCATCAAGAAGTCTGTCCATTGTTTTGCTCTCTATATCACTCATAAGCATACATGAAAGAATATTATCATCAAATAAAATTTCGTCTGCACTGTCATAATTATTTTTTATAATCTCTGAAACTGTCATATTCTTTTCACTTTCAGATACAGTCTTTAATCTTATATTATATCGAAAAGCAACATCTTTAAGTGATTTTAATTTATTATTATCAAATCCGTAAACTGCAATTACAGAATCTTTTTTTACTGAAATTCTTGATTTCATTATATATAACCTCCATATGAAATTTATTTTATTATATCCGATTGATATGATAGATTTCTTATTTTATCAAAAAAGCCCCATATTTTCAGGTAATATCCATTCTGAAAGTTCTGTTATCAGTTGCCTGCATATATTAACTTCAAGTCCTGATTTAAGTGATGCATATTTTCTTATATCAGTAAAATAGAATACAACTTTATTTTCACCTGCAAAATTTTCGCATACTTTCAATATATTCTTTATAACAGCCTGCTGACTGCTTAAAATCTTTATACCAAATTTTTTATTTTTTATACTGTTTAAAAATTCTGTTTCATTTTCAATATATTCAGCAATAATACTCACTCTGTCATCTTTTTTTGATATTTTTCCCCTTACTGATACTATAGCATTTTCTGAAAGATTTTCATTAAACAAACTGTAAGCGTTTGAAAACACTACTATTTCAGATGATGATATACCATCTTCTGCCGTCATAAAACACATCTGAGCATTATTTTTTGCTTTATGCATTTTAATGCTTTGAATTATACATAAAACTGATACTTTATCATCGTGATTCATATCTGTGATATCAGATAATTTATTATACCGCATAAGATTTGCATATATATCAAATTCTGAAAGAGGATTTCCTGAAATATACATTCCCGTGCTTTCCTTTTCCATACTTAAAAGTTCAGACTTTGAATACTCCTGTGCATATGGAATATTAACCGACATACTGCTTTTTTCAGGAGCTGTTCCAAAAAGGTCAAGCTGTCCTTCAAGCATACTTCCATAATTTGAAGAATAAAATCCGATTACTGTTTCAAAATTTTCAAGCATCTGCCTGCGGTTATATCCCAGACCGTCCATGCTTCCTGATTTTATAAGACTTTCAACTGCCCTTTTATTTATATCTGTATCAGCAACCCTCTTGCAGAAATTTTCAAATGATATAAAATATCCATTCTTTTCACGCTCATTTATAATATTGCTGATTATCCCCTTTCCAAGATTTTTTATTGCAAGCAGTCCGTACCTTATTCCTTCATCTGTAACTGTAAAAGTTTCAGCACTTTCATTGATATCAGGACGCATCAGCTTTATACTATTATTTTCACATTCTGCAATGTATTCATTGAGTTTATCAGCATTTGCCATAACGCTTGACATAAGCGATGACATATATTCCTTAAAATAATGACATTTGAGATATGCTGTCTGATATGATGTATACGCATATGCGGCAGCATGGGACTTATTAAATGCATATGATGCAAAATTCATCATCTCATCAAATATCTCATTTGCAGTTTTTTCATCAACACCATTATTTACTGCACCGATACAGTTTACAGTTCCATCAGGATTTTTTTCACCATATACAAAGCTGTGCCTTTCTTTTTCCATAACATCATGCTTTTTCTTTGCCATTGCCCTGCGTACTATATCAGACCTGCCATATGAATATCCTGCAAGAGACCTGCATATTTCCATAACCTGTTCCTGATATACTATACAGCCATACGTTACAGATAATATGGGCTCTAAAAGTGGATGCTTATATGTTATCTGCGCTTTTCCATGACGGCTTGCAATATATTTTGGAATAGATTCCATAGGTCCGGGACGATAAAGAGATAGTACGGCTGTCAGGTCTTCAATACTTTTCGGAACAAGTTTTGTCAGTACAGATGTTATCCCTGCACTTTCAAACTGAAATACTCCTGATGTTTTTCCCTTTGCAAGCATATCATATACATCACTGTCATCAAGCAAAATTTCTGAAATTTTAAAGTCAGGATTTTTTTTCTGAATATTTCTTTCAGCATCATGAATAACTGTAAGATTGCGGAGTCCGAGAAAATCCATTTTAAGCAGTCCAAGACTTTCAACACCTCCCATTGTATACTGTGTTACAGTCATATTGTCAATTCTCTGTAACGGAAGATGCTCATCAAGAGGTCTGTCAGATATAACCACTGCTGCCGCATGAGTAGAAACATGACGTGGCATACCCTCCACTTTCATTGACATATCAATCAGTTCATGCACCCTGCTGTCAGAATTATACATTTCCTTTAATTCTTCTGATGAGCTGAGAGATTTTTCAATAGTTACATTAAGCTCTTTAGGTATCAGCTTTGCAACCTTGTCGCACAGGTCATACGGCAGTCCCATAACTCGTCCTACATCTCTGACTGCTGCTTTTGCTGCCATAGTCCCGAATGTAATTATCTGTGCAACACGTTCTGTACCATATCTTTCAGTAACATAATCAATTACTTTCTGTCTGCCCTCAATACAGAAATCTATATCAAAGTCAGGCATACTCACTCTTTCAGGATTTAAAAACCGTTCAAAAAGAAGATTATATTTCATAGGGTCTATATCTGTAATTCCTATACAGTATGCACATATGCTTCCTGCACCTGAACCCCTGCCTGCACCAACCGGAATATCATTGCTTTTTGCATAATTCACAAAATCCCAGACTATAAGAAAATAATCAACATATCCCATTTTTTCTATAATCCGAATTTCATATTCCATACGGTTTATAATATTATTATCAGGATTTTCACCATATCGCTTTTTCATTCCCTCATGACAAAGATTTATAAAATAATCTCTGTTGGAAATATCAGTTCTGTTTTCAAATCGTGGAAGTTTTATATTGCCAAATTCAAATTCAACATTGCATTTCTCTGCAATTTCCGCTGTATTTTCCACTGCCTGCGGAAAATTTCTGAAAAGCTCATACATTTCTTCAGTGCTCTTCATATAAAATTCATCGGTTTCAAACGACATACGGTCTGTATCATCAAGAGTTTTTTTAGTCTGTATGCATAAAAGTATATCCTGTACTTTTGCATCTGATTTTTCTGCATAATGTACATCATTTGTAGCTGCAAGAGGTATGCCTGTTTCTTCGGAGAGCTTATATAAAAGCGGAAGTATGCGTTTTTGTTCATCAATATTATGATTCTGAACTTCAATATAATAATTTCCATTGCCGAAAATTCCAGAATATTCAAGTGCAGTTCTTTTTGCATTTTCATAATTTCCTGCAAGAAGTTCAGAGGCAACTTCTCCTGCAAGACATGCTGAAAGACATATAAGTCCTTCATGATATTTCTTAAGAATTTCCCTGTCAACTCTTGGTTTCCCATAAAATCCTTCTGTATAGCTTAAAGTCACAAGCTTTATCAGATTTCTGTATCCCTGATTATTTTTGCATAAAAGCACAAGATGATAAGGCTTTGAGTCAATTCCATTAACTTTATCCTTTCTTGTGCGTGGTGCAACATATACTTCACAGCCTATAACGGGCTTTATACCATTGCTTACAGCGGATTTATAAAATTCAACCACACCATACATAACTCCATGGTCAGTTACAGCCACAGCTTTCTGACCGAGTTCCTTTGCACGCTTTATTATATCATCTATACGACACGCACCGTCAAGCAAACTGTATTCACTGTGCAGATGCAGATGAACAAATTTATCATTCTGTATCATAAATTTAATGACCTCCGTTCCTCAGACTCTCAGCAATTTCAGAAATTTTCTTCAGTCTGTGATTTACTCCGGAACGTCCTATCGGTTTTTCATGCATTTCTCCCAGTTCTTTAAGGCTTGCATCAGGTTGTTCCATTCGCAGAAATGCTGTTTCACGAAGATTTTCGGGAAGATTTTCAATTCCGGCTTTTTCATCAATAAAAGCGATATCCTGACGCTGTTTCAAAGATGCATTGACTGTCTTGTCCAGATTTGCAACCTCGCAGTTGCTTACACGGTTTGCCTTATTTTTTATAGTTTTGTATATTGTAACATTGATAAGGTCTATTGTACATTGTGAAGCTCCTATAAATGTAATCATATCCTGAATACTTTCGCTTTCTTTCAGATACATTACATAAAAGTTCTTGCGTCTTACCATTTTGAATGGCATACCTATTGAACGCAGGATTTTATCCATATCCTGATATAGTCCGAAGTTTGATATTGAAAATTCAAAATGATACTCTTTTGACGGATTGCTTACACTTCCACATGACAAAAACACACCGGCAGTAAATATGCCGATGTTGTTATTGTCTATATTATCAGTTTCAACAGATAATTTTTCAGGGTTTATATGAAGTGTATTAAAAAATATATCAAGTCCGTCCTCTTTTTTCACTGAAAATACATACAGATTTGCCTTTGAATTTTTTTCTATGCAGGAATATGTGAGTTTTACATTTCTTCCGAATATTTCTGCAAAAAGGCTTGGATAAAGTTCAGATGTCACTTTGCTTTCTGTCTGAAAACAAAATTCTTCAGATGTTATAGTTTTTGCAAAAAGCGATATACCATAAAAACACGCATATCGCCTGTCCTTGTCAGTGAGTGCAGAACAGATTTCCGATTTTACACGATATGAAAAATTTTCTGAAAGGCTTATAATTTCTTCTTCATAATTCAAGAAGTATCACCTGTCTTTCATAATATCACGATGGGTTTTGTTTACCCTCATACCCTTTTGCCTCATATATTCAGCAAAAAGTTCCGCAAATGTTACAGAACGATGCTTTCCGCCTGTACAGCCGAATGCTACCACAAGCTGGCTTTTTCCTTCTTTTATATAAAGAGGAATAAGAAAATCGCTTAAATCCTTAAGTTTTTCAAAAAGAATCCGTGACTGTTCAAACTGCATTACATAATCCCTTACACAGTCCTCACAACCTGTATGATGCTTGAGTTCAGGTATATAATACGGATTTGGAAGACATCTCACATCAAAAACAAGGTCAGCTTCAGCAGATGCACCATACTTGAAACCAAATGACATAACTTTTACTATCATTGAATCGCTGGCATTTTCAAGAAATATATTTATAATCTGCTCTTTGAGCTGAGATGTTGAAAGATGAGATGTATCAATATAATAATTTGCTATTTCATGAATTGCATTCAACTGTTCTCTTTCAAATGCTATTGCTTTTGGCAGACAGCCGTTAAATTCAGCATTCAGAGGGTGTATTCTTCTTGTTTCCTTATATCTTTTTATAACTGTTTCATCAGTTGAATCAAGATAGAGAATCTTTATATCAATTCCCTTGTTTTTCATATTTTCACATATTGATGCCAGTTCATGAAACATATCCCCTGAACGTATATCAACAGCTATTGCAACTTTTTCAAGTTTTCCGCCTGAATGAACTGATATATCAGCAAATTTTGAAATAAGCTGAGGAGGCATATTGTCAGCACAGTAAAACCCTATATCCTCAAGTACATTCATGGCACATGATTTCCCCGAGCCTGAAAGTCCTGTAACTATTACAAACTGCATATAAACCCCTTCCTTTTCAATAATATTCCTCAAGTGAACCTGAGATTATTCAATAATTTCAGGTTCCATCTCAAGAGTATACCCCGTTTTTTCCTTTACCTTCTTCTGCACTTTATCAATAAGTGTCATTACATCTTCAAATGTAGCACTGCCCTTGTTTACTATAAAGCCACTGTGCTTTACACTTACTTCAGCATCTCCGACCGATACTCCTTTAAGACCGCACTGTTCAATAAGAGCAGCGGCATATGCTCCCTGAGGACGCTTGAATGTACTTCCCGCACTTGGATATTCAAGAGGCTGCTTATCTTTTCTTTTTTCCATGAGTTCATTCATTCTGACTTTTATCTCATCATAGTTTCCTTTTTCAAGGCAAAATTCAGCACCTGTTATAATATAGGGATTATCTGAAAAGATACTGTGACGATATGATAAATCCATCTCATCTTTTGAAACAGTTTTTATAATTCCGCTGTCATCTATGTAATCAGCACTTACTATAATATCCCTTATCTCTCCGCCGTATGCACCTGCATTCATAAATACCGCACCGCCTACAGTTCCGGGAATACCGTATGCAAATTCCGCACCCGAAAGATTATTTTCAAGTGCATTCATGCACAATGATTTAAGTGATGCTCCTGCACTGCATTTTATTGTATTTCCGCTTACGGAAACATCTGCAAAATCCTTTCCCATAAGCATGACAATACCATTAAATCCATTGTCGGATACAAGAACATTACTGCCCTTTCCGAGAACGGTATATTTTATATTGTTTCTTTTACAGAAATCCATAATTTCCGCTATGCATTCAGTGCCGTTCACTGAAACCAAAGCTCTGCATAAACCGCCTATGCGGAATGAAACATGATTTTTCAGCGGTTCATTTTCTGAAACAGTACAGTTAAGTTTACTGCATATTTCATTTAATTCAGAAATATATGACATCGTATGCCCTCCGATATTTATTATTTAAAATCTATAGAATACAGATTTATTCAAATGATATACTGCGTTTTTTCTTTATAAATTCAAATATTCTTCCAGCTTCCGAATTAACTATCAGTTTTTTCGGAAATCCTGTTTCCTCAATCAATTTTTCGGCTGATGATGTTATTCCTACAAGTTCGCAGTAGTGTGCATCTGTATCAACTGTAACAGGTATTTCATATTTTTTGCATATTTCAAGTATTCTTATACAGTTTTTAACTGCTCCGTCATGATTGTTTATTGAACTTTCATTTATTTCAACAAGCTTTTCATATTCCTTGAAAATTTTAAGCACTCTTTCATAGTCAAACGGAAAACTATTCATTGTACAATGACCAATTACATCAATATCAGGATAATTTTTTGCAGCTTTGATATATAAATCGGAAAAATCTCCGGTTGGATTGCCTTTCACCACTGAATTATGAAGTGATGCAACTACCCATTCAAGCTTCCCAAGCAGTGTATCTGAAAGATCTATATTTCCGTCAGAGTCAATATTTGCTTCAGCACCCTTTATTACATATACTCCATGAATTTTTTTCGGCAGGCATTTCATATTCTCAAAATGCCATATATGGGGTGAATCAGGCGAAAGCGGTGCATGGTCTGTAAGTGCAAAGGCTTTAAGACCGACTGCCGATGCACATTCCGCAATTTCCCTTACTGTCGAATATGCATGGACCGATGCAAGCGAATGACAGTGCATATCTGCTTCTATAAGCATTTTTTAACCTCCGTTTTATTAATATCAGAATATATCAAGGTTCTTGACAGTTTCTTTTGATTCCATATCAAGACCAAGCTTTTCAAGGAGTTCATGTGCAGCATTATATCCCATCTTTTTCTGACGGTTGTTCATAGCTGCAACTTCAAGTATTACTGCAAGATTTCTTCCTGGCTTTACAGGAATTGTAAGTGACGGAACATTAACTCCGAGAATTGATGTGTATTCTGTATCCACACCCATTCTGTCATAAAGCTTTTCAGGATTCCAAAGTTCCAGTTCGACTATCATGTCAATTTTTTCGGACATTTTAATTGCACCCATACCGAAAAGCCTTCTTGCATTAATTATTCCTATTCCTCTGAGTTCAAGAAAATGCCTTATATTATCAGGAGAACTTCCTACAAGGCTTATATTTGAAACTTTCTTGATTTCAACAGCATCATCAGCAACAAGACGATGACCTCTTTTTACAAGTTCGATTGCAGTTTCACTCTTTCCGACACCGCTTTCGCCAAGTATAAGTACTCCCTCGCCATATATTTCGATAAGCACGCCATGACGTGTGATTCTTGGTGCAAGATTAAGGTTGAGAAATGCTATAAGTGATGCCATAAACGGCGATGTACTTTCCTTACTCCTTAAAAGAGGCACTTCATATTTCTTTGCAAGTTCAATCATCTCAGGAAAACATGGAAGCTCACGGGTAACAATAAGTGCAGGAAGTTTCTTGGAAAAAAGACTTTCAAGCTTTTCATACCTTATTTTTTCATCAAGAGTAGAAAGATATGCAAATTCCATTTTTCCTACAATCTGTATTCTTTCAGGATTAAAATAGGTGTAAAATCCGGAAAGCTGAAGTCCCGGACGATTAACATCATTTTCATCTATGAAAATTTCTTCTGCCGGCTTGGGAAGATAAATTGTTTCAAGATTAAGCTCACTGATTATTTTGCTCAGTGAAACAGTAAATTTGCTTTCTGACATAATTTCCTCCATAAAATAAATAATAACTATATTGTAAAAATTTCTTTACTTAATTATACTATACGATTAAAAATTTTTCAATACTTTTATAAATTAAACCATTTATAAAAATATATATGACTGCAAACAATATTGCATGGAGGTGATTTTCCGATATGAAAAAAATTTCTGCAAGACTTTTTATAAATTCAGCTTTTATTGCTTTTCAGGCTTTGGCTGTAATATTTTTTATATTCTGCTTTTATATTTATTCAGGAAATTTATATAAAATTATACGCATAGCAGGATTAATAACGGCTTTAAAAATAATCTTCAGCAGTAAAAATCCTTCATTTAAAATTATCTGGACTGTATTTCTGCTTGAATTTCCTCTGACAGGAATTATTATATATATTTTTTCACGCCTTGAACAATTCAGTATAAAAGATTACGGGGAATACTGCCCTGACAATACAGATGACTCAAAAACCTCCGGAATACTTATGAATGAATGTCAGAGAGCATATTCCATATATAAGTATATAAACAATGTTTCCGGCTCAAAAGTTTACAATAATACTGTCACACAGCTTTTTCCATGTGGTGAACTCTTTATCAGCGACTATATTTCAGAACTGAAAAAAGCTGAGAAATTCATATTTATTGAATATTTCATAATAAATAAAGGCGTGGTATGGAATGAGGTTGTTGAAATACTTAAAGAAAAATCAATGACCGGAAAAGATGTATGTATAATTTATGATGGACTCGGAACAGTCAATAATTTTTCAGAAAGTTATTTCAGGGAATTGTCAGAATACGGTATAAAATCCGTTGCTGTAAATCCATTTTATCCTGATTTAAATACTCTTTTCCAATGCCGTGACCATAGAAAAATTACTGTTATTGACAATAAAACAGCATATACAGGCGGTATCAACCTTTCAGATGAATATATGAACTTATATCAGCCATATGGATACTGGAAGGATTATGCCATCAAATTTCAGGGTGATGCTGTTTCTGAATTTTCTGAAATGTTCCTGAACTCATGGAATTTTTTCAGCAAATCAGAATTTTATTATCCAGTCACTCCCCTGCCCGTTTGTAATGATTATAAAAATGACGGATTTGTTGTTCCGTTCGGTGATATTCCATATAAAAAAAATCCTGCCGGAAAATCCGCATATATGCTTATGATACAAAGTGCTGAAAAATATGTATATGTCACTACTCCTTATCTTATTCTTGACGGTGAAATGATATCGCTTCTGCGTATGAAAGCTATGAGCGGTGTTGATGTCAGAATAATAACTCCTCATATTCCCGATAAAAAATATGTTTTCGCAGTTACTCGCTCAAATTATCATAAACTCATCGATGCAGGAGTAAGAATTTTTGAATATGAAAAAGGTTTTGTTCATGCAAAATCTGTTATATCCGATGATAATTATGCAATTTCAGGAACTGTCAACTTTGATTTCCGAAGTTTTCATATGCTCTTTGAAAACAGCGTTTTTATTTATAAATCCAGAGCTGTATATCAGATTAAATCAGACTGCATTAAAATGATGCAGGAAAGTATTGAAATAACTGATGATTTCTTTCTCACTCTTTCCATGCCTAAAAAACTTATATATTCCCTGCTGAATTTCTTTTCATCTCTTATGTAGAAAATATATTAAATTCTTTTGATTAACAATAAATTAAAAAACACGAATTATTTTATGCTTCTTGACATTATATTGTTCAATGTGTATAATTTATTTAGATGTAAAATTTTATATATTCTCAGAGAGGTATTTTTTTATGAAGTTTAAAAAAATAATTTCAGCAGTAATTTCGGCAGTTTTTGTTTTCGGAACATTATCAGTTATGCCCGAAAATATCAGTGCAGATTCTGATATAAACTATGCCGAAGCACTTCAGAAATCACTTTATTTCTATGAATGTCAGCAGGCAGGAGAACTTCCTGAATGGAACAGGGTTGAATGGAGAAGCGATTCAACAACTGATGATTTTATAGCAGGAGGCTGGTATGATGCCGGCGACCATGTAAAATTCAATCTTCCTATGGCGTACTCCGCTTCAATGCTCGCATGGGGACTTTATGAATATGGTGACGGCGTTGAAAAAGTCGGTCAGTATGAAATTTATCAGAATAACCTTGAATATGCTCTTGATTACCTTGCAGCCTGCGACCTCGGTGATGAAGTTGTATTTCAGGTTGGAAACGGCACTGAAGACCATACATGGTGGGGTCCTGTTGAACTTTATGCATATGGTATGGGAGAAAGTTCTGATTACACAAGACCTTACTATTCTGCAAGTTCAGGCTGTTCGGCAGTATTTGCAGAAATGGCTGCGGCACTTGCTTCAGGTGCTGCCGCACTCGATGGAAAAAGCAGTAAAACCAAAGAATATCTTGAACACGCAGAACATATTTTTGAACTCGCTGATACATCTCCGAGCGATGACATTTACAATAGCAGCGATGCTTCCGGATTTTACCGTTCATCTCATTACATCGATGAACTTTTCTGGGCTGCAAACTGGCTTTATATCGCAACGGGCGAACAGAAATATCTTGACAAGGCGACTTCATATATACCAAGTCTTGGAACCGAACTCGGCACAAATGAACTTAAATACAGCTGGGGACACTGCTGGGACGATGTTCAGCAGGGTGGTATGCTCCTTTATGCACGTTCAACAGGAGATGCCACATATATAAATCAGGTCAAGAAACATCTTGACTACTGGAATAATGATGTTCAAGAGCTTGAAGGCGGTTTCAGATGGCTTACAACATGGGGCTGTCTGAGATATGCCGAAACAGCCGCATTCCTTGCCGCTGTTGCAAGTGATACTCTGCTCACAGGTGATGATGCCACAAAATATAAGGAATTTTATGAAGACCAGATTAATTATGCTCTCGGTGACAATCCAAGCAATTTTAGCTATGAAGTGGGGTACAGCGATTCATACCCTCTCAATCCTCATCACAGAACTGCTCATGGTTCATGGAAAAATGATATATATGAACCTGCAACAAACAGGCATATTCTCTATGGTGCATTAGTCGGCGGTCCTAATCAGGACGGTACTTATGAAGATGACAGAAGCAATTATATAAATAATGAAGTTGCTACTGATTATAACGCAGGATTTACAGCAATTCTCTGCAAAATGGTTGATGAATACGGCGGAGAAACCGATAAAAATTTCCCTCAGCCTGAAACAAAAGACAATGAATTTTATGTTGAAGCAATGCTCAAACAGGTTTCTGAATCAGGTACAACTGTCAGCCTTAAATTTACAAACCATACTGCATGGCCTGCAAGAGTTATTGACAATATGTCACTTCGCTATTATGTTGATTTGAGTGAAGTAATCAAGGCAGGATATTCTGCTGATGATGTTGTAATCCGTGTTGACCGTGACCAGAGTTCGATGTATTCAGGTGTTACACCTGCTGTTGTATCCGAAAAGCTTCAGCATTATGATGGAAATATTTATTATGCTGAAGTAACATATCCTGACGGCAGAGCAGCTATGCCGATTTCAACCGGACGCTGTCAGTGTGAAACACTGCTTGCCCTTGTATATCCTGATTACAAGACAGGCTGGGACGCATCAAATGATTATTCTAACCAAGACCTCAATGAAGATGAAGGCGTTGTTGCACAGTATATAACTGTATATGAAAACGGCACTCTTATATTCGGAACAGAACCTGACGGTACTACAGGAAAAGGCTCAATATCGGCAAGCAACAGCGGAAATCAGAATACTGATATAAGCAGTGATTTGAAAGGTGATGTAAACTCTGACGGAACAATAAATGTTCTAGATGCTGTCACACTTAAAAAATATCTCCTATCTTCAGGAAATCTTACATCTCAGGGAAAAAAGAATTCTGATATGAATGGCAACGGCTCTGTTGATATAATAGACTTTATACTTCTTATAAGACAGCTTATCAATTAATCGGATACATATAAAAAAGCAGATTTATTTTTAATCTAATCAAAATAAATCTGCTTTTTGTTTTCTTACTGTCTGTCAATTACAAAGCTTTTCAGTTTTGAATAACTCTCATCACTTATTATATGCTCTATACGGCATGCATCCTGTTCAGCAATTTCCCTGTCCACACCAAGAACTTTCTCAAAAAATTGCGTAAGGACAGTATGCCTTTCATAAATTCCATTTGCTTTTTCCATGCCTGATTCAGTAAGCAAAATCTGTCCGTCAGTGCCTACTGTTATAAATCCGTTTGACTTTAATATTCCGACTGCACGGCTTACGCTCGGCTTTGTATATCCAAGCTCATTTGCAATATCTATTGAACGAACAAACGGACTTTTTTTAGTAAGCAGAAGTATTGTTTCAAGGTAATCCTCACCTGATTCATAAAGCGGCAAAACATTTTCCTCCTTTCATATAAAAATCATCTGACTGATTTTTTTCACTCTCAAGAATATTTATAACTTCTGCAAGATTATCAGCCTTTGCATAAAGTAATTTCACAGTATCATTATCAGGCTGTGAAAGGTCAGGTATCATTACAGGATTACAGCCTGACCTGTATGCTGATAAAATACCATTCGGAGAATCTTCAAGTGCCAGACATTCAGTTGGATTAAGACCGATTTTTTCAGATGCTCTCAAATAAATATCAGGAGCCGGCTTTCCATGCTCTACCATATGGGCAGTTACAATTTCATCAAAATACTGAATTATATTCAGTCTTTTTAGATAAGACACCGTTCTCTCAATATCCGTGGCAGTGGCAACAGCTTTTTTATACCCATTCTTATCAAGATATTCAAGCAGTTCATCAAGACCATATTTCTTTTCAATTCCGTTTTTATCTATAAACTCATTCATAAGCTGAATACGTCGTTTTTTTATAAGCGGATAGTCAAAAGTATCACCAAAAAAACTTCTGAATTTAGCTGTTGCATATTCAGGTGCAAGACTTCTTATCTCAAGAACGTGTTCTTTTTTCATATCAAATCCATATTCATTTGCTGACTGTATCCAGAATCGCATAAGCAGTTTTTCAGTATCTATCATAAGACCGTCCATATCAAATATTACACCTTTTATCATTTTATTCACTTTCCTTTTTAACAGAAATACCTGAACAGAAAAATTCCATTCAGGCATTTTTTATGAATTTTAATTAATTAAACAGCTATTCCTTTACAGGCTCAAGCACAGCATAATTTTCATCTTCACGTTTGTAAACAACATTTACTTCACCTGTATCAGCATTTGTAAACATAAAGAATGAATGACCGAGCATATTCATCTGGAGGATTGCCTCTTCAGTATTCATAGGACGCATAACAAATTTCTTATGCTTGATAACCTCAAAGCTGACCTGTTCTTCAACAGTATCTGCATAACTTTCCTTAAATGCTGTATCTTTAAGACGCTTTGAAATTTTTGTTTTATTCTTTCTTATCTGTCTTATAATCTTATCAACAGAGGCATCGAGTGCAACATTCTTGTCAGCAGCGGAACATTCAGCTCTGTAAATCATATTGTTATATCTTACAGTAAGTTCTATTACTATTAAGCCCTTTGACTCTGACATTGTTATTTTTGCATCTGCTTCTTCTCCAAAGAATTTATCCAGTTTTGAACTGAGTTTCTTTTCAGCATATTCATTGAAAGACTGTGGTATCTGCATTTTTCTGGCAGTGATTGTAATTTTCAAAGTAATTCCTCCCTTATCGTTGTAAGATTTAATATCTGACAGCGATTTTTATAATGTTTATATTATAGCATATTTGTTTATAAATTGCAAGCATTTTTTTAATTTTTATACATTTTGTCGGTTACACCAGTATTTGCCTGAGATATAATGAGTTACAGCATTATTAAAATTATGGTACAGTCCTTTTAATTCTCTGAAATTTATGCTATAATATATAAACAAATTATGAAAGGAGTTGTATTTTTATTTATGAAATTCAATTTCGATAAGGAAGTTTTTATCTATAAAATTAAAGAATTATGGAGCAGTATTTCAGAATCCGCAAAATCCGGATTTGAAACATTCAGGGAATCAATCAGTGACATAATGTTTCCTGAAAATCTTGCTGTTGCCTCCGCACTTATAATTATCATAATGTTTATAGTATTCATATTCAGCAAGGCTCTCAGGGAAAATTCATATGCAAGAAAAAAACGAAACAGCATAAACCATCAGATGTTTCTTGTTGATGATGAGGAATACTATCCGCTTAATGCTGATGAAATCATTATAGGACGAAACAATGCTGTTGATATATGCTTCCATGAAATGTATGTTTCAAGATATCACGCAATAATAAATGTATGCAACGGAACATGGAGCATTACTGACCTTAACTCATCATACGGCACTTTTGTCAACGGTCAGAGAATTTCTCATAAGCGTATTTATGACAATGATGAAATACAGATTGGCAATAAATTTCTTATATTCAAATGCAAAGAACCAAAGAAAAATACTTCAGAAAAGGTGATAAAAAATGAGTAAGCTTTCAAACAATATTTCATATTCAAATATAACATTTATTATAATTTTAGCACATATGGCAATGCTTTTTAATATATGGCTGAAAGGAACCTATGAATCGCTTGTCCCTGTTCTTATACTTGCAGGAGCTGTAATTTTATCGGATTATATATATTTCCGTATTATAAGCAGATTTAAACAGGATACATATACCATTGATTTTTTTCTTGTGTTCATACTTAATATGAGCGTTATATTCCAGTCATGTTTCGGTGAAGTCAGTTTCAATTACAAGCATTTCATTACAGCCATTGTCGGATTTATCGCCTGTCAGTTCGGGTTCAAAATTTCAAGAAATTACGCTGTAATAGAGTCAAAGAAAAAATTTATCTATATGGGAATATATTTTCTGATTATTGTTATACTTGTATTTACCGGCAGTGGAAATCACTGGATTAATCTTGGATTTTTCAATTTTCAGCCATCAGAATTTATGAAGCCCCTCTTTGCACTTGTATGTGCATCATCTCTTACTGCCCAGCAGAACAAAGTTAAAATGCTCGGTGTAAGATTTGTTCCCGACAATGTAATTCTTTTCCTGACCACCTGCATAATAGTTGCAGTCCAGTGGTATTGTCATGACCTTGGAAGCCTTCCTACATTCTGTGCTTCGGCAGGCTGTGCCTTTATATTAAGACTTTGCTATCCCCAGACTAAATTTTCAAAGAAAAAAATTGCTGCTATCGGAGTATCGGGATTATTCCTGCTGATTATGGCAGTTGCCTTCGCTCCTTCATACGTAAAGGACAGGCTTTATGTTGACATATGGGCTGACCAGAGCGGAAACGGATATCAGCAGTGCAAGGCACTTATTGCCATAGCTCAGGGCGGCTGGTTCGGAAAAGGTCCTGCAAATGGCAGTCTTCATAAGGTTGCCGCATATGACAATGATATAGTATTTTCTTCCATATCAGAGGAGTGGGGATTCTTAATGGCAATATTCGCTGTTATGTCAGTAATACTCATGCTTATGCTTGCAATGCTAAATCACCCACGCTCTTATTATCATAGTATGATGTCAGCCTGCATTACTGCTATGCTTGTAACACAGATGGCACTTAATATATTCGGCTCATGCAATCTTATACCGTTTACAGGCGTTACGGTTCCTTTCATATCAAGCGGGGGAAGTTCCATGGTTTCCTGCGGATTTATGATTGGAATGCTAAAAGCTGCTCAGTCACCTTTATATACTCTCCCACCTTCAAAATTTATGAAAAAGAAAAAGAAGAAAAATAAAAAGAAAGAAGTGAAATCAAATGAAAAGTCTTAGGCGTGGAAATATTCTTATGGGTATAATTATATCAGCTTTTATTCTTGGAATGATTATACTTATAGGGAAAATCCAGCTTGAAGCATCATACTATATAATCAATTCAGATGAGTCTACTCTGGGACTGGTTTATGACAGAAACGGTGATGTTCTCTTTGATGAAAAGACCAACTATGACAAATATCCTTCAAACCAGTTCGCTGATGTGGGAAATTTCATCGGGGATTCAAGCAGTCAGATGACTAATACTATAGTTGCAAGAAATTCTGAAATTCTCAATAACTATACATTTTCAGGCGGTGTAAATTCATCAGCAGGACAAAGTGCAATATATACAACTATTGACCATAATGCCAATCAAAAAGTTTTTAATGCTTTCGGCTCAAAAGACGGCTGTGCGATAGCATATAACTATAAAACCGGAGAAGTCCTTGTATGTGTCAGCAAACCTTGTGTAAATCCTATGACAGGATATGATAATCTTCCTTCGGGAAGTCTTTTATGCAAGGCTTTTATAAAGACCGTCCCCGGTTCAACTCAGAAAATATCTACTCTTGTCGCTGCATTTGAAGCTATGGGATATGATAAACTTTACAGCAAATCCTTTGAATGTACCGGAAAATATCTTAACCATGAAAATCTTTATATAAACTGCCATAAATCAGAAGGTCATGGCATTCAGAATATTTCAGAGGCATTCGCAAACAGCTGTAATCCTTTTTTTGCACAGCTTGTTGAAGATAGAGATTTAAGCCTTGACGAAATAAAAAGTGCATATTCAAAAATGGGATATGCAATAAATGGTGATACAGAAACTAAAATGGAAATCGACGGATTAAAAATTGAAACCGCATCAACCACTATTACAAATACCGATGAATTTAATACACAGTGGAGCTGTATTGGTCAGGGAGAATCAATGGTAAGTCCATGCCAGCTTATGATGTGGCAGAGTGCTATTGCCAATGAAACCGGTAAAGCTACAATACCATATTTTATAAGCTCTGCCACTAACGTTAAGGGAAGAATTGTAAAAGAAGGAGAAACCAAACATACTACAACATTATTTTCATCAAAAACCGCTTCATATGTAAAGGAAATTATGGTCGAAAACGGTACGGATAACTACACTTCATCTGTCGGCTACAATCTCGGAGTAAAAAGCGGTACTGCACAGGTAAAAAACGGTGATGAGGAAAATTCCCTGCTTACAGGATTTTGTACCGATGAAAATTTTCCGATTGCATTCTGTATTGTAATCGAAAACAGAGTAAGCGGTGAAGTAAGCACAAATGAGATTGCATCTGTTATGCTCTCCGCCCTTGAAAATAGTATCGGATAAATATAAAATCCATATAAATACAGAAAACGGGTATTAATTAAAATACCCGTTTTTAATATGTCCATTCTATATAGAGAGATTATCAGTGATTACCGAAAAGTCCTCCGAGCATTCCGCCAAGTCCGCCTGAATTTCCCCCGCCGTTAATAACATTTCCTATATTGCTGAATGTATCTCCGACATTTTCCATTGCTCCGCTTAATGACTGATTCTGCTGAATATGCTGACTTTCGCCATGATTGTCAAGACCAATATCAAGACCACTCTTTCTTTCATTCGGCTGTACAATTACTTTATATCCCGGCTGTTTGTACTCAAGCATATATGATTCACCTGAAGCCTGTCCTATAAGGTTTTTCCATGAAAGGTCAAGCTTGAAATTAGGGTCAGGACCTGTAAACGCTACCATTGCATCAGGGTCAACACAGCATGGTGTATCAAATACAAGAGGGTTGCCGTCTGTCATAATTGCAACCTGAGCATTAGGACCTTTTCCTGTCAGCTTTGATGTGAAAAGTCCTTTCTGGGATATAACGCCTACTCCAAGCATTTTAAGACTGTAGTCAACTGTATCTGTAAATGCAAGCAAATCTTCACTCTCAACCATTATTGACTGTCCCGGCTGAAGATTTATAACAGTAACATGTCTTGCCTCGCACGCATAATATGAAACCGTCTGACCATTTCCCTTTACTTTCATAAGCGGAATATTTTCGCCTGTAATTCTTCTTCCAATCTGACCAAGAAGTGCCTGAGCCGGATTTCCGTTAGGACCGAGCATTACTTTTTCAAAATGACACTGACCATAATATCCTATCATTGCACCTGCTTTTGTGAAAAGCTGTCCCTGACCATTACCCTTGGCACAGAGAGAAAGTTCATTTACTGTTTCCAATAAAAACATTTTATATCTACCTCATTCAAATTATTTTTATAATTAACCTGCAACATTTACTCCATACTTGATGCAGAGTCCCTCAAGGTCATCTCCTGTACCCATTCCTACAGGGTTGAATCGCCATTCACCGCCTTTAAGATAAATTTCTCCTACAACCATTGAAACAACTTCCTTGTAATATTCAGAAAGGCTGAATTTAACAAGCTCCCTGCCATTCGAATTATCTATTACTCTTATGTATGCATTCTGAATCTGACCGAAATTATATCCGTTTTCCTTAGCTTCATTTATGGTTACAACAAAAACAAGCTTTGCAACCTTAGGACTGAGCTGTGAAAGATTTATATCAATAATTTCATCATCACCCATACCCTCACCGGTTGAATTGTCACCATGATGAATTACTGCACCGTCAGGACTTGTAAGCTGACCGTAAAATACAAACCAGTTATCCCCAAGAACTTTTTCATCTGTTCCGAGAAGAAATACCTCACTGTCGAGGTCGTAACTTGTATTTGCTCCAACGTCCCAGCCAAGACCTATTCTTATGCTATTAAGATTAGGATTTATTTTTGAAAGACTTGTCTTCTGACCTTTTTTAAGTATAACTCCTCCGCCTGACTGCTGCGGTGCTGTCTGACGGGCAGGAGCAGAATATGGCTGATTAGTCTGCTGCTGTGCAGTCTGCTGTAACATTGACTGCGGTACTGACGAAGATAATGAATCAAGACCCATTGCAGGTTTTGAATTCATAGGAATATCAAACATTTAATTGCTCCTTTCAACTACATTTTTATATTATTATACAATAATCTCAATATTTTGTCAATATAAATATATATAAGTTACAATATAAAAATCCTGCTCCATAAAGAACAGGATTTACAGATATTAATGCTGAAAAAATTATAATGAAAATGTAAACTCAAATATATCCTTTCCGGCAGATAATGCTTCTTTCAGTCCACTTTCAAACTTAATGAAACAATCCCATGAACAATTTACATAATGAAAATATTCCATGCTTTCATCAATATATATAACAGCATGAGGAGGATTCACGTTTTCAAACTCCATATAGTAAACGCTGTCATAGTTAATCTCCAGCGGTTCACTCAATTCCTCGCCTTTTAAAATCATCTTCATAAAAATACACCTCTCTGCAATTTATTATAACCATTTTTTCTGATGATTTTCACCATATTCAATCCCTGAAAGAAAAATTTTATCAAGCATTTCCCAGTCATGATTTTTGTCATCTTCCATAGACTCTGCAACATTTTTAAATTCAGAGATATTTGCTTCTATACAATCATCAAGTATCTTTATTCTTGCACCAGTACCAAGTTCTGATGTAGTTTTCTTTATTTCAAGAAGTTCATCAATAACGGACTTTATAGCCTTATTCTCCATAATATCATACAATTCTGAAAATAATACTGGCGGAGGACATTTATTCTCTTTAATCCATCTGCACGCAAGAAGAGGACGAATTACATAAAAGTATTTTTTCAATCGGACATTGTCTTCCTTAAAATAATTTCTGTAATCATTTTCAGCCATGCTTAAATAATGGTAAATTCCTGCCTTGCAAGAAAAATATCTGTCACAGACTGATTTTAAGGATTTATGAAAATCTGTTGTCTTGTATATTAAAGGAGAATAATTCCATTCAAATACTGTCGGATTTGAATTTCTGGCAAGCTGTAAAAATTTTTTCAAATCCCAGCCGTTTATATCATAGACATCATTAATTTCCCATTCAATTACGTCTCTGAATTTTTCAAGCTTTAAATAATCATTCTTTTTACGCACATATATAAATCTTACATCATAATCACTGTCAGGAGATTCAAATCCCCATGCCCTGCTTCCCGATTCAATTGCATGAATTATTGTTACATTCTCTTTTTTCTCGATTTCATCAAGTTTCTGCTTTATAATATCCTGCACAGACATATTTTTCCACTCCCCATATTCTTCTGATTTCAAATATTATATCATAAAATTCCTTTAAGGTCAAATATTTATAGAAAAATTATCGCTTGTAAAAAATAATATATTATGATATAATTTCTCCATACAAATAAATTTTTAATCTGAAAGGAATTTTAAATGTTAAAATCAGTAATATTTGACCTTGACGGAACTATCCTCGATTCAATGCCGGTATGGCATCAGGCTGATCGCATTTTTCTCAGTGAAAACGGCATTGATGCCCCTGCTGACATATCAGAAACTGTCAAAAAATTGAGTATTGAGGAAGCTTCTGCATATTTTATTCAGAGGTTTAATCTGAAACACTCTCATCAATATATTATCAACAGAATTGAACAAATAGTAAAGGAAGAGTATGAATTTCATATTCCTCTGAAACCTTATACAAATGAATTTCTGAATTTTCTTGACAATACCGGCATACCATACTGCATTGCTACTTCAACATACCTTTCACTTGCATATTCTGCTCTGAACCGCCTTGAAATCTATGACAGATTTAAATTCATTCTCACCTGCTCAGAAATAGGAGAGGGAAAAACTTCTCCTCTTATATATCAGAAATCTGCTGAAATGCTTGGCACTCTCCCTCATGAAACTGCTGTATTTGAAGATTCTCTGCACTGCATTGAAACTGCTGCAAATGCAGGTTTTTATACTGTCGGCGTCTATGATGCTTCATCAGATATGGATTCAGATAAAATAAAATCTCTGAGCAGTGCTTATATAAGTACCTTTAAATCAGCTTCCGAAATTTTTTGTAAGTAAAAATTATTTTATTAAATTTTTATACCCGAAAAAATTTTTTTCCTTAAAAATCAGACGTTTTATCTCATTTTTTTAAGAATTTTTATCTTTTTCTGTTCAGAATTTGTGAAATTCTTGACAAATCAGCTTTTTTACGATAAAATTAAATTATAAAGTTTTCGTCTGAACGGCTCTCTTTTAATTCAGCCTCAGACTTGTGAAAGGAATGGTTTATATGGGTCTTACCCTCACCGAAAAAATCCTGTCAGCTCATCTCGTTGACGGTGAAATGAAAAAAGGTTCTGAAATCGGAATAAGAATCGACCAGACTCTTACTCAGGACGCTACAGGCACTATGGCTTATCTCGAATTTGAAGCCATGGGTGTTCCAAGAGTTAAAACCGAACGCTCTGTTGCTTATATCGACCACAATACTCTCCAGAACGGATTTGAAAACGCTGATGACCACAGATTCATCGGCAGTGTCGCTAAAAAACATGGAATCTATTTCTCACGTCCCGGAAACGGTATCTGCCATCAGGTACATCTTGAACGTTTCGGTATCCCAGGAAAGACTCTTATCGGTTCTGACAGCCATACTCCTACCGGCGGCGGCATAGGTATGATTGCAATAGGTGCAGGCGGTCTTGATGTTGCTGTTGCCATGGGCGGCGGTGCTTACTATATCACCTGCCCGAAAGTTGTTAAGGTTGAACTCACCGGAAAACTTTCTCCATGGGTTTCCGCCAAAGATGTTATTCTTGAAGTGCTTAAAAGACTTTCTGTAAAAGGCGGTGTAGGAAAAGTTATTGAATACTGCGGAGAAGGCGTTAAAACTCTTTCTGTTCCTGAAAGAGCTACCATTACAAATATGGGGGCTGAACTCGGTGCTACAACATCTGTATTCCCGTCAGATGATATTACAAGACAGTTCCTCAAGGCTCAGAAAAGAGAAGATGTATGGACTGAACTTTCTGCTGATGCTGATGCTGTTTATGATGAAATTGTTGAAATAAACCTCAGCGAACTTGAACCTCTTGCTGCCTGTCCTCATTCTCCTGATAATGTAAAATCAGTTGCCGAACTCGGAAAAATGAAAATTGACCAGGTTTGTATCGGCTCATGCACTAATTCATCTCTCCTCGATATGATGAAAGTCGCTCATATCCTTAAAGGAAACAAGGTTCACCCGAATGTATCTCTTGCTATTGCTCCAGGTTCAAAGCAGGTTCTCAATATGATTGCTAAAAATGGTGCTTTAGCTGATATGATTGATGCAGGTGCACGAATCCTTGAAAGTGCCTGCGGTCCATGTATCGGTATGGGACAGTCACCTAATTCAGCCGGTATTTCTCTGCGTACATTCAACAGAAACTTTGAAGGCCGTTCAGGTACCAAGGACGGTCAGATTTATCTCGTATCCCCTGAAGTTGCTGCAATTTCAGCACTTACAGGTGTCCTCACAGACCCTCGCAATATGGGCGATATGCCACAGTTCAAGCTCCCTGAAGTATTCGATATCAATGATAACATGGTTGAACCCCCGATAGATGAGGCTGATATGGACAGTGTTGAAATTCTCAGAGGTCCCAATATCAAACCTTTCCCTCAGACATCTCCGCTTGATGAATCAATTGATGCTCCATGCTCACTTAAAGTCGGTGACAATATCACTACCGACCATATCATGCCTGCCGGTGCTAAAATTCTTCCATTGCGTTCAAATATACCTGCAATTTCACAGCACTGCTTTACTGTATGTGATGAAAAATTCCCTGCAAGAGCAAAGGAACTTGGAAAGAGTATTATAGTAGGCGGTTCAAACTATGGTCAGGGTTCTTCAAGAGAACACGCTGCACTTGCTCCTCTCTATCTTGGAGTTAAGGCTGTACTCGTTAAATCATTTGCCCGTATCCACAGAGCAAACCTCATAAATGCAGGAATTCTTCCGCTCACATTTGTAAATGAAGCAGATTATGACAACATTGCTCAGGGCGATGAACTCGAAATAAAGAATGTAAGAGAGTCTGTAGAGTCAGGAAAAACAACTCTTACAGTAACTAACAAGACAAAGGGCATTGATATCCCCGTTCTCTGTGAACTCACAGGACGTACAAAGGATATCGTGCTTGCAGGCGGACTTCTTGACTATACAAGAGAAAATCTCAGCAAGTAATTAGTTTCAGCAGTACCTGAAAAGAAGGCTTGAATTATGAACAATCTGATTGATGATGTAAAAGAGGCTCTTAAAGATATCATATATGAATTTGATGATTATATGGCTCAGGATGAGTATGACAGACGACACGACCCCGGAAAATATATCGGAAGCCGTTCAACTCCAGGGTCAAATGCATGGATGAAAATTCTTGTTCCACATATGCTGGGTATGTTTGTAGGCTGTGCATTTGCACGATTATTCTGCTTGCCACCTTTGGGCTATATAATAATGGCTGTTCTGTTCGCATTCCTGACAGGTACTGTAAAAAGCAACTGTATTGACAACATCTCTATGAAGTATGCCCTCATAAGAAATGCTGTAATATTGTTTGTGTTCATTTTAATCATAGGCATACTCGCTCTCATAGTTTTTTTGATGCATATATAAGATAAAATGAACTATTTAAAAATAAAATCCGAAAATGACAGGATATTCAAGGGCGGAAATTTTCCACTCATGAAATCCCATACGGTTTCAGATGTAAGCACATCTGAAAAAATAAAAAGACAGTCATATTTCTCGGTAAGCGACAACACCGTTAATATGTCAACCATAGAATGTATACTCGCAAATGCTGTGGGCGGTCATAAAGTAACAGCTCTTAACTTTGCAAATGCCATGTGTTCAGGCGGTGGATATATTCTCGGTGGAAACGCTCAGGAGGAAAGTCTTTGCAGAGCGTCAATGCTTTACTATACGATAAAAACGCAGAAAGAGTACTATCGTAAAAACAGACTCCATGTCCTCCCCGACTATACCGATTATATGATATATTCCGAAAATGTTCCTATAATCAGAGATGAAAATGGAACGTTGCTGGGAACTCCTGTTTCATGTAATTTCATTACCAGTCCTGCCGTGAACCGTTCTTTTGCAAAGTTCATGTTTTCCGATAAAGTCATAAATGAAAAAATGACCGTCAGAATAAACAAGATTGTAAACCTTGCAGTATCCGGAAATACCGATACGCTTATACTCGGAGCATTCGGATGCGGTGCATTCGGCAATAAATATGAAACAGTCATGAAAATCATGGAGAATGCAGTAAACAATTATGTTCCTGATAACATCAGGGTAATATTTGCTGTTATATAAAATAAAATGGAGGCTGATACCAATGGCAAAAATTCAGATGAAAACTCCTCTCGTTGAGATGGACGGAGATGAAATGACAAGAATCCTCTGGGCTTGGATTAAGGAAATACTCCTTGAACCATATGTTGACCTTAATACAGAATATTATGACCTTGGTCTTAATGAACGTGAAAAAACTAAGGATAAAGTCACTCTTGACAGTGCAATTGCTACTAAAAAATATGGTGTTGCAGTAAAATGTGCTACTATTACTCCTAATGCTGCAAGAATGCCTGAATATAATCTCTCTGAAATGTGGAAATCCCCTAACGGAACTATAAGAGCTTACCTTGACGGTACTGTTTTCCGTACACCTATTCTTGTAAAGGGTATTACTCCATATATCCCTACATGGACTAAGCCTATCACTATAGCCCGTCATGCTTATGGTGATGTGTATAAAAATACTGAAATGCAGGTTAAAAAAGGCTCAAAGGCTGAACTCGTTGTAACCGATGAAAACGGAAATGAATCAAGACAGGCTATCTATGATTTCTCTGACAGCGATGGTATAATTCAGGGACTTCATAACAAGGATAACAGCATTGCCGGATTTGCAAGAGCCTGCTTTAACTATGGCCTTGATTTAAAACAAGATGTATGGTTTGCTACAAAAGATACAATTTCAAAAAAATATGACCACAGATTTAAAGATATCTTTCAGGAAATTTTTGATACCGAATATAAGGAAAAATTTGAAAAAGAAGGAATTGAATATTTCTATACTCTAATTGATGATGCTGTTGCAAGAGTTATCCGTTCAAACGGCGGTTACATCTGGGCTTGTAAAAATTATGACGGTGACGTAATGTCAGATATGGTTTCCACCGCTTACGGAAGCCTTGCTATGATGACATCTGTTCTCGTTTCACCTGACGGAATTTATGAATATGAAGCCGCTCATGGTACTGTTCAGCGTCATTACTACAAGCATCTCAAAGGTGAAGAAACTTCCACAAACTCTGTTGCTACCATATTTGCATGGAGCGGTGCTTTAAGAAAAAGAGGAGAACTTGACAATACTCCGGAACTCTGCGATTTTGCTGATAAACTCGAAAAGGCTACTATTCAGACCATTGAAGACGGCATAATGACCGGTGACCTTTATCTTCTCTCATCTCTCTCAAATAAGAAAAAGGTTAATTCAAGAGATTTCCTTGTTGAAATCAATAACCGACTTTCAGAACTTATGAAATAATCCTTCATCATAAATTAAATATTTTATATGCAAAACAAGGGGTATATTATACTCCTTGTTTTCCGCATATCCGACAGTAAGAACTTTACATTATAAGGAGGTATTGATTTTGGCTAAAAATCAGGTTTCTTCATCAGTTATAAAACGTCTGCCACGATATTACCGTTTTTTAGAGGAATTAAAAAATCAGAATATAACACGGATTTCTTCTCAGGAACTCGCTGAACTTATGGGTTTTACTGCCTCCCAGATACGTCAGGATTTAAACTGCTTCGGTGGATTTGGCCAGCAGGGATATGGATATAATGTAAGTCAACTCCATATGGAAATCGCTAAAATTTTAGGTATAAACAAATTACAGAAAACAATTATTATTGGTGCCGGAAATCTCGGAAAAGCTGTTGCATCTCATATAGAATTTGAAAAAAAAGGCTGTCAGCTTATCGGCATTTTTGATAACAACCCTGAACTCTGCGGTCAAACAATTGCAGGTCATAAGGTTCTCGATATCAGTCAGCTTGAAAAATTCTGCTATAAGAATAATCCTGTTGCAGCTGTTCTTTGTATTCCTAAATCTGTCGGAAAAGATATATCTGAACGCCTTATAAATCTTGGAATTTATGCTTTCTGGAATTTTTCTCATTATGATATTAAAACAGGAAAGCATAAAAATATCATAGTTGAAAATGTTCATCTCGCTGATAGTCTTATGATTTTATCATACAAAATAAATAATAAGGAGCAATCATAATGAAAGATACATCTGCTGTTATTGTATGTGCAGGAAATTCAACACGTATGAATGGAGTAAACAAGCAGTTCCTTCAAATAAAAGGAATACCTGTTGCAGGATATTCAATGAAAGCTTTTGAAAATTCTAAGAGCATTGCTGAAATAATCGTCGTTGCAAGAGAATCAGATATTGAAGATATGAAAACAATTGCTGAAAAACTTTCCATATCAAAATTATCCGCTGTTGTTGCAGGTGGTTCAACCCGTCAGCAAAGTGTTCTCAATGGATTAAAAAAGGTTTCAGATACTACAAAATTAATAGCTGTACATGATGGTGCAAGACCTCTTGTCATACCTGAATTTATCGAAAAAACCATTGCTGATGCAAGAATTTTCGGTGGTGCAGTTCTTGGCGTACCCGTAAAAGATACAATAAAGGTCGTTAATGACAATCTTATCATTGATACACCATACCGTCCTTCTTTATATATCACCCAGACTCCTCAGGTATTCAAAAAATCCGTTTATTATGAAGGAATGGACTTTGCCATGGAACATGGACTTGATTTCACTGATGACTGTCAGCTTGTGGAAGCTGTCGGCATAAAAGTTTATATGACTAATGGTGATTATAAGAATATTAAAATTACTACTCCCGAAGATATCAGAATTGCTGAAACAATTATGGAGGATTGATTTTGAAACATATTGTAATAATTGGAATTGCGGTCGGCAT